>DASRGK010000137.1:0-17472 GCA_035651055.1 Bauldia sp. | reverse complement strand
GCGGGCGCAGGGGATCAACACGCGGCGGCAAATCTATTCCGGCGTGGCGCTCTCCAACGCGCTGGTCGGCACCGCCGGCGCGCTGTTCGCCCAGACCAACGGCTTCGCCGACGTCACCACCGGCGTCGGCACGATCGTGGTCGGCCTCGCGGCGGTGATCGTCGGCGAGACTCTCCTTCGCTTCCGCGGTCTCTGGGTGGCGCTGATCGGCTGCGTCCTCGGCTCGATCGTTTATCGGATCGCGATCCAATTCGCGCTCGCCTCCGATTCGATCGGACTCCTGCCGTCCGACCTCAACCTTGCGACCGCGGTTCTGGTGGCGCTGGCGCTGGTCCTGCCGCGGCTGCGGAGGGGCGGGGTGACGGCATGATCCGGGTCGAGAATCTCTCGGTCACGTTCGCCCCGGGCACTCCCCTCGAGAAGAAGGCGCTCGACGGAGTGAGCCTCGCGGTCGAGCCCAGCGAGTTCGTCAGCCTGATCGGCTCGAACGGCGCCGGCAAGTCGACGCTCCTCTCGGCGATTGCCGGCGATGTGCCGGCGAGCGCCGGCAGGGTGATTATCGACGGCGAGGATGTGACGCGGCAGCCGACCGCGCGGCGTTCGCGGAAAGTAGCGCGCGTGTTCCAGGACCCGCTCGCCGGGAGCTGCGGCCAGCTCACCATCGAGGAGAACCTGGCGCTGGCGGCGGCGCGCGGAGCCCGCGCGGATTGCGCCATGCGTTGACGCGCGAGCGCCGGCGCATCTTCCATGAGCGGGTGGCGGCGCTGAACCTCGGGCTGGAGACGCGGCTCCACGACCGCATGGCGCTCCTCTCCGGCGGGCAGCGGCAGGCGCTCGCCCTGCTCATGGCGACGCTGGCGAAGTCGGGCGTGCTTCTCCTCGACGAGCATACTGCCGCGCTCGACCCCGGCATGGCGGAGTTCGTTATCGACCTGACGCGGCGGACGGTCGCCGAGCACGGGCTGACCACGCTGATGGTGACGCATTCGATGCGCCAGGCGCTCGACCTCGGCACCCGCACCGTGATGCTGCACGAGGGCAAGATCGTCCTCGACGTGAAGGGCGCCGAGCGGAAGGGGCTGGGCGTCGACGATCTGGTGAAGATGTTCCGCCGGGTGCGCGGCCAGACACTCGACGACGACGCGCTGCTGATCGGCTGACGTCCTCGGCGACCGCGAAAATTTCTTGTCCAACCGGTGAACAAACGCCCCGGCTTGCGGGTTAACCGGCGTGCCGCGGGCGACAGGCACGTCAATGAGGGGCGCGCCTGGAGTGAATGAAAATGAAGAAGGCCCTGCTTGCGGCCGTAGCCTCCGTCATGCTGGCGGGCGCTGCGGTCGGCGTTTCCGAATCCCCTGCGTTCGCCAAGTCCGGGGTGACCGTCAAGATTGTAATCGGCAAGAAGCACAAGCACCGGCATTGCCATTGGGTCTGGCACTACCGCAACCACCACTGGGTCAAGGTGCGCGAGTGCCACTGGCACTGGAAGCACTGGTAGTACCGCTAGCCTGAGTAAATGCCGGCTGATGCCTCTGCATCGGCCGGCATTTCATGGCCGGCGCCAGCGGTAGATCGGATCGTTCTGCCGGACGATCAGCCGCGGGCCGAAGACGCGGAGGGCCATGTCCCGGACGAGAGCGAGCGGCTGTCCCCAGTGATAGACCGCGCCGGTGCGCTCGGCCTTGGCGGCGATTCTGGTCACCCGCGGTTTCCGCAGGGCCTCGTATTTCCGGAAAGCGGACTCGGCATCGGGATCGTTGGCGAGACAGCCGGCGAGCACGGCCGCATCCTCGATCGCCATTGCGCCGCCCTGCGCGAGGAACGGCGCCATCGCGTGCGCGGCGTCGCCGAGGAGTGCGACCGGGCCGGCCGTCCACGGTCCGCGTGGGTCGACGGCGGCGAGCGCATATTTCCACCATGCCGGGGCGGACGCGATGACCGCCTTGGCCCCGGTCGTCCAGGCGGCGAAGAGCTCGCCGATGGCGTCCGGCTCGCCTGAAGCGTTCCAGCCCGGCTGGTCCCACGCGTCCTCGACGATGGCGACGACGTTGACGGCGCGCCCGGCGGAGACCGGGTAGGCGACGAGGTGCGCGTGCCGGCCGAGCCAGAGGACGACCCGGTCGGAGGGGACCGACTTCGGGAACCCGGCAATCGGGACGAGGGCGCGCCAGGCGGTTCGGCCGAGCGGCTGCGGAGGGGCGGCTCCGGCGATGCGGCCCCGCGTCTCGGACCGGATGCCGTCGGCGCCGACGAGGGCGGCGACCGGAATGACGTCCGTTCCGCCGGCCCGCTCGAGCCGGGCGAAATGGCCCGCCGGCCGGGTCATCAGGGCCTGAACCGTCGTGCCGGGGCGGAGGCTGATCTCCCGGTCGCGGCGCACCGCGTCGAGAAGAAGCGCCTGCAAGTCGCCGCGATGGATGACCCGCCACGGCTGGCCGTACCGCTCGCGGAAGAGATGGCAGGGGAGCGAGGTGAGAATCCGTTCGGAACCGCCGGAACGCACCTCGATTGCCGCAGGCTCGACGGCGGTGCGCGCGATCTCGGATTCCAGCCCGAGTTCGGCAAGCACATGCCCGGCGTTCGGCGAAAGCTGGATGCCGGCGCCGAGTTCGCTCGGCTCGGCGCTGCGCTCGCACAGGACGACGCGGAAGCCCCTGGCCGTCAGCGCCAGGGCGGCGGTCAGCCCGCCAATCCCCGCGCCGGCAATGAGGACAGTGCGCCTTTCGGCCACGCCGCTCCCGTCAACCGATCGGTGCGTCCCTGTAGAGATGTCCCGGCGGATCGGTGGTCGTCGGGGCGAGCCCGGGCCGGTAGCGGTAAAGCGTCGAGCAATAGGGGCAGACCTTCTCGTCGTCGTCGCCCATGTCGAGGAAGACGTGCGGGTGGTCGAAGGGCGGCGACGCGCCGATGCACATGAATTCATGGACGCCGATGTCGATGGCGCGCACGCCGTCGTCATTGGTGAAATGCGGAACGATCGAATCTGCCATTGGAACGGGCGAATTTCCCTGCCGTCGATGCGCGCGGACAATAGCCCCGCGGGCCTGGGTTGGATAGGGTCGCCGCCGCATGAAACACTTCCGTTCCGGTACGGTCGACATCGCCTTTCTCGATGAGGGAGCGGGCCACCCGATCCTTCTCATCCATGGCTTCGCGTCGAGCGCCCGAGTCAACTGGGTCGAAACGAGCTGGCTCGCGACGCTGACGCGGAGCGGGCGGCGCGTGATTGCGCTCGACAACCGCGGCCATGGTGGCAGCGGCAAGCTCTATTCCGTCGACGACTACCGCATTCCGCTGATGGCCGGCGATTCGCGCAATCTCCTCGACCATCTCGGCATCGCCCGCGCCGACGTCATGGGCTACTCGATGGGCGGCCGGATCGCCGCCTTTCTCGCGGCGACCGCGCCCGATCGGGTCCGGTCGCTGATTGTCGGCGGTATCGGAATGGCGATGGTTCATGGGATGGCGGGCGGCGAGGAGATCGCCGCGGCGCTGACCGCGCCCGACCTGGCGGCGGCACCGCACGGGATGGCGCGCGGATACCGCACCTTTGCCGAGCGCACCGGAAGCGACCTCCGCGCGCTCGCCGCCTGCGTCCTCGGCTCGCGCGACGCGGTTCCGGCAGCAATGCTCGCGCGGATCAAGGCGCCGACCCTCGTCGCCGTCGGCGAGGAGGACGAAGTCGCCGGCTCGGGCGCCGAACTGGCGAAGATCATCCCGGGGGCGGTTTTCCTGCCGATCCCGCGCCGCGACCACATGCTGGCGACGGGCGACCGGGTGTTCAAGGAGGCGGTGGTCGCGTTTCTGGCGAAGCGCCCGTAGGCGCTCAGTCCATTGCCATCGCGTGACTTTTTCCTACCTAAGCAGTCCTGCATGCCCCGATTATCCAAGGCGTCGCGAAACGGTGGGTTGGATTTTCGCGTTGTGATAGGGTGCCGCCGCCTCAGAGGCCGGAGTTGCCGATGACCGTGCAGACAAGCATTGCCCCCGCCCAGTCGATCGGCGGGCCGGATTCGATCTGGGCCGAGGTGCGGCGCGACGCCGAGGCGATCCTCAGCGCCGAGCCGGCAATGGCCAGCTTCGTCCATGCCACGGTGCTGGCGCACGCCACGCTCGAGGACGCGATCGTCCACCGGGTCGCGGAGCGCCTCGACAACCACGTCGTTTCCGCGGAAGTCATCCGCTGCGCCTTCGCCGAGGCCCTCGCCGACGATCCCGGCATCGGCGAAGCGATCCGCGCCGACCTGACCGCGTTTTACGACCGCGATCCAGCGGTCAACCGGATGATCGAGCCGGTCCTCTACTTCAAGGGCTTCCACGCGCTGGTCACCCATCGCCTCGCCTTCTGGCTGTGGGCACAGGGGCGCCAGGACTTCGCGCTCTATCTGCAGAGCCGCTCGTCCGAAGTGTTCCAGACCGACATCAATCCGGCGGTGCCGATAGGCAAGGGCATCTTCCTCGACCACGCCACCGGGCTGGTCGTCGGCGCCACCGCGGTGATCGAGGACGACGTGTCGATCCTGCAGGACGTGACCCTCGGCGGCACCGGCAAGGAATCGGGCGATCGTCATCCGAAGATCCGCCACGGCGTGCTGATCGGCGCCGGCGCCAAGATTCTGGGGAATATCGAAATCGGGCGCTGCGCCAAGGTGGCGGCGGGATCGGTGGTGCTCCATCCTGTGCCGCCCAACACCACCGTCGCCGGCGTGCCGGCGCGGGTGATCGGCGTCAAGCCGGCGCGGGATGCCGAGCCGGCGCGGCTGATGGACCAGACATTCGCCGACGATCTTTCCGGCTAGGCTGACGAGGACGCTGCGTGGACAAGCAGGAAATCCAGAAGCTCCAGAACTATTTCCGCGCGCGCTTCAAGATGCCCGGCATCTCGGTGAAGGCCCGCCCGCAAAAGGCGGACTCGGCGGAGGTCTATATCGGCGACGAGTTCGTCGGCGTGATCTACCGCGACGACGAGGACGGAGAGCTATCGTACAATTTCACGATGGCGATCCTCGATATCGACCTCGAATAGCCGGCGCTCCTAGGACGGCCGGGCGAGGAAGCTTCTGACCAGCGCCTGCAGGCCGGCGTCCATCGCGCGCCAGTCGGCGAGGCGGCGGACATTGAAGCGGTAGAGCATCGACAGTCCGGTCCCGACATTGACGTCGCGGATGCAGGTGGCCGGGATCTCCGGTGTTTCCTCGGCCAGGCAGCGGGTAGCGAACGGGTCGACGCCCTTCGGCATGAAGTAGACGATTTCGCCGCGGTAACCCGATTCCGGTTTGAGCGCCTTGCCGATCAGGCCGTCCGGACCGGGTATGGCCGGCCCGGTGAAGAAGCGGCTGTAGACGGGATCGAGGCGCGAACTGGCGTCGAGCGGTGATGTCCGGGCCGCGATCGACAGGTAGATGAGCGGCGCCGAAGGCGAGGTGTCCTTGAATGCGTCGGCGTCTTCCTCGCTGAAACCCGTCAGATCCGGCCAGCGCAGGAGCAGGTCGACGCGATCCGCCTCGCCGCCGCGGCGCGCGGCGCGGAAGCGGATCATGTTGGCCGGGATCGCGAGGTGCTCGCCGGCGATGGTGAGGTCGACCGGCGACGGCTTGCCGCCGAGGCCGCTGAGCGCGATCCGGTCGCGGTAATCCCCGATGGCGCGGTCAACCGCCATCGCCATGGCCGCAATGCCCAGCACCACGACGAGAATCCCGAGCGTCGGGCGGATCCAGTGATGGCCGGCATCCGGGGCGCGCGAGCGATCCACGATGATGGTCATGAATGTCCCTTAACGAAACATCAACCATTTGCTGGATCGAAAAAAGTGATTTGATTCCAGCTACTTCCGGAGCGAATCGGAAGTGGCGTCTACGGTACGCGCCTTGCACCTTTCCCTCAACATGCGGGCGCTCCTGCCCGTTTTGGAACGTCCTGGGACGTGGGTGCGACTGTGGGTGGCGAACTGATTGTCCTTCTCTACGCCTGCGTCGTCGGCTTCGTGGCTGCCGGCATAACGTCAAGCTTCTACCGGCTGATGACCTCGGAGCAGGCGGCGTTCCGGGCCCTCGGCGAGGGGGCCCTGGCGATGGTGACGACCTTCATCTTCTGCGCGCTTTCCGGCCCGGTGATCGTCATGGACCACGCCATCCGGACGCGGAAGATCGAGCGGCAGCCGCTGCGCTGGTTCGCGGTCGGGGCGCTCGTCGCGGCGCTGTGGAGCTGCTGTCTCGGCCTGGTCGTGCTTGAAGTCGTCCTGTCGGTCCGCGACAGTATCGCCTGAGACGGACAGCGACGGAGGCGGCCATGCCGCTTCACAGCCTCGACGGAATCGCGCCGACCGTTCCGGCGCCCGGCACCTTCTGGGTCGCGCCGGATGCGGCGGTCATCGGCCAGGTGCTGCTCGGCGAAGGCGTCGGCATCTGGTTCGGCGCGGTCGCCCGGGGCGATAACGAGCCGATCGTGATCGGCGCCAACAGCAATATCCAGGAGCACTGCGTGCTGCATACCGACATGGGCTTTCCGCTCACCGTCGGCGCCGGCTGCACGATCGGCCACCGCGCGATCCTTCATGGCTGCACCGTGGGCGACAACTGCCTGGTCGGCATGGGCGCGATCGTCCTCAACGGCGCCGTGATCGGCGAGAACAGCCTGGTCGGGGCGGGCGCGCTCCTGCCTGAAGGCCGGGAGATCCCGCCCAACTCGCTGGTGATCGGGACCCCGGGAAGGGTCGTCCGCCAGCTCACCGGCGATGAGGTCGAGCGCAACCGCCTTTCCGCCCGGCACTATGTCGAGGCCTGGAAGCGCTTTGCCTCTGGCCTGACCTGACCGGCGGCGGCGACGGCGAGCCTTGTCTTGGGCAGGGCAAGGCTCCCATATTCTCGGCGCACCCCTGTTGTCAGCCCCGCGCGGGCGGGAGCGAAGCGAAATGGCAGTCTCGCGCGAATTGGAAATCGCGCCGTCGGCGCGCCCCAAACCGGCGGATTACCCGTTCGATCTCGATGCGGCTTTGTCCTCCATCGTCAGCATCCGCACCGTCATTCCGGAGGACGCCTTCACCGCCGAGGTGCTCGGCACCGAGCGGTCGGGGAACGGCGTCATCATCCGCAAGGACGGCGTGATCCTCACCATCGGCTACCTCGTCACCGAGGCCGAGAAGGTGTGGATCGGGCTCTCCGACGGACGCACGGTCGAAGGGCACGTTCTCGGCTTCGACCAGGAAACCGGTTTTGGGCTCGTCCAGGCGCTGGCCCGCCTCAACCTGCCGGAACTGCCCATCGGCAGTTCGGCGAAGGCCGACCTCGGCACGCGCGTGATCACCGCCGGGGCCGGCGGCCGGACCCGGGCGCTCGCCTCGCGGATCGTGGCAAGGCAGGAATTCGCGGGCTACTGGGAATACGTGCTCGACCAGGCGCTTTTCGTGGCGCCGTCGCATCCCTACTGGGGTGGCACCGGTCTCATCGGCCCGACCGGCGAGCTGCTCGGAATCGGATCCCTGCAGCTGGAGCACGGCCGGGAGGGCGCCGGCCCTGCCGAACAGCTGAACATGTTCGTGCCGATCGATCTTCTTCACCCGGTCATCGACGACATCATGAAGTTCGGACGCCCCAACCGCCCGGCGCGTCCGTGGTTGGGGGTCTATGCGACCGAAATCCAGAACCGCGTGGTCATCGTCGGGCTCTCCGGCAGGGGGCCGGCAGACCTGGCCGATCTCCGCCAGGGCGATGTGGTGCTGCGGGTGGCGGGTACCCGGGTAGAGAAGCTCGCGACGTTCTTCCGCGCCATCTGGGCGCTCGGCACGGCGGGCGTGCGGGTTCCGCTCACGATCGAACGCGACGGTGGCCGTCTCGAGGTCGAGGTGAAATCCGGCGACCGCAGCGCCTTCCTCAAGCGGCCCCGGCTGCATTAGCCGCGGAGCCAGCGGCTCCACGAAGAAAAGTGAGCCGGCCCCGGGGCAGGGGCCGGCTCTATGGACCTGATCTTGGGGACGGGGGGTGGGACGCGACCAGGCCCAAACACGAAAGACTGCGGACGCCCCGTCGGCGCCACTTAGTTCCTCAGGCTGCCGACCTCCACGGCGCGGCCGTCGTGCACGGCAACCCATGAGCCGGTGTCGAACTCGGACTGCCGTTTGATGTAGGTGTAGTCGGTGTCGTTCCACACGAGGACGCGCGGATTGAGGTTGTCGAGCACCAGGTCGCCCCGGTCGGTGAGCACGGTGAGCACCGCATGGCCGTCGCCGTTCCGCTGCTTGACCACCGTGATGAGCAGGGCGTTGACCGGCCAGCCTTCGGAGATCAGGTCGCGGCGCTTCAGAAGCACCAGGTCCTCGCAGTCGCCTGCCGTGACCGGATAGGTCCAGAACTCGGCCCGGCCATAGAGGTCCTCGTCCGTCTCGGCATGGATCGTGGTGTTGACCAGGTTGTTGACGTCGACGAGCTGGTTCCAGCGCTCGGGCGTCAGGCGGACGCGGCTTTCGGCGGCGCTGCGCACCGAGCACTCCGCTCTGTGCGTGGCGCAGAAATCGTGATGGCCGACCGGTTGCGTGGTCCAGCCCTTGGTGACCATGAAAGGCGACAGCTGCGCTGCGCCGGACGCCATCGTCGTCTCCCAAAGTATCGCTGCGGCCACGGCAAGTGTTACTCTGATAATACGCGACATAGACGCTCTCCCCATCCCGGGAGAACTATCGCACGTGCCGTTTTATTTCAGCATAAGACCTTCGGTCTAGTTATACTATGATTATACTCAAATGCGATCGAAGCATTTAAGACATGAGAAAGCATGAGCTGCCGGCGCGGTTTCCGCGCGGCCGCTGGCGGGCGATGGCTCGCAATGTCGCTGGAAGCCCGGCGGCGCTGCCGTCAGGCGAAGTTTTCTTCGATCGACTCGGGTGTCTGCAGCGTCGCGAACTCGACCGCAACGCCTTCCTCGAAGTGGCGAACGACCGTGGCGCGCAGCTTGCCGACCATCAGCGGCGTACCGATCGGCGGCCGGTCGTCCATCTGGAGGGCGGCGCCGGAGAGCGACATGTCGGCGAGCCGGCACGTGTATTCGCGTCCGTCGGGCAGCACGACCTTGGTCACCGGATTGGACGGCACGATGCGGTTGTGGCGGCGATCCTCCGGCAGATTCAATTCGTGGCGGTTGGCGAGCCAGGTCAGCTTCGCCGCCAGCTTGTCGCGCTTGCGCAGCGTCGCGTTGATGGTCATCGCGAAGCCGCCGTCGAAGGTGCGGACGATCTCGCCGTCGATGCGCCCGATATGGTCGACATAGACCACGACCCGCTCGCCGACGCGCCCGGTGACCGGGCTGATGATGGCGGCGCTCCCCGGCGACATGTCGACGGTCTGGCAAGGATATTCGTGCCGGTCCTCGAGCATGAAGCGCCCGAGCAGGCTCACCCGCACGCGCTGATGACGGCGACGATCGTGCCGGCGGACCAGCGAGCGCTGGCGAAACGCCTGGGTCAAAGGCATCGGAGACTCTTGCCGAAGGTCCACTTGCGGACGCAAGCAAAAGTAGCGGCAGTGCGGTTAATAAGCCGTAACTCGCCGCCGAACCCCTCGGGATCTTTTAATCTTTTCCGCCGTCCAGAACGAAAAGATGGCCCCGCCGGCGTCCGCCGTCGACCGGGAAGGGGATGATGGTCGGTTCCTTCCTGTCGCTGGCGCGGCGCATGAAATCAGGCTTCTCGTCCGGCCACACGAGGCGGAGGCTGGTTAACGTCTGCCGGACTACCGGCTCCGTTCCCAGCCAGTAGGGCCGCTCGAACGGCGCGAAGCTGCCGAGCAGTCGGTCGAAACTGTCATTGCCGTGCCGTAGCGGAAGCATCAGCAGTTCGAAGGAAAGGTTCTTCTGGCGGGCGCTGGTTGCCGCGACCGTCAGCACCGCGCCGGCTCCGTCTTCCGCCACGGCGGTGCCGAGGGTCGCCACGGCTGCGCGGTCGTCCTTCTCGAAGAGGTCGAGAAAGTTCGTGCCCTTCAGTTCCCGGCAATAGGCTCCGCAGATGCGCGTGCCCGCCAGCCGGACCACGTA
This sequence comes from Bauldia sp., assembly GCA_035651055.1. GTDB lineage: Bacteria > Pseudomonadota > Alphaproteobacteria > Rhizobiales > Kaistiaceae > JAFKKF01. The sequence continues at coordinate 7,452 of DASRGK010000137.1, read as the reverse complement.
TTTCTCGCGGCCGGCCACTTCGAGGATGAAGGTGTCGGCGAGGATGCGGCGGAGGTCGCTCGGCTCGATCTCGCTGCGGCGGGGAGCCTTTTCCCCGCGGCGGACGCGATCCCAGTATTCGTACAATTCTCGTGAAGTCGCGTGTTTCATGCGCCGTCGGCCCCGTCCTGGCGTCAGCCGGGCAAAGAATCGGCCCGGTCTTCCCGTTCAGGATCGGGACGAAACGAGCCGCCAGACCCCTGCACACCAGCGATTTTGCAGACAGCGTGCCATTGGGCCGGGGCGCGAAAGCGATGCCTCGGGCGAAGGCCCCATCATTCACAGGTATCAGGGTTAATCGGACCCTCGGGCGTGCTTTCCGGTTGCGCGCCGTCGCCCGAGGGGTCCGGCGACTCGGGTGCCGGGCGGCCGCAGGGGGTTCAAAACGGGACGTGGAGATGAGAGGCGGGCAAACCCGCGGCCGGGCCCGCCTTTTCGCTTTATTCTCGCGCTCTGTTCGATAGTCTCGCGCGCCCATGACCGATCCGACCCCTCCCGCAGAGTCCTCCCGCGCTCCGATCTTCAACCTCCCGCCCGTGATCGTCGCCCTGATCGCGGTGCTGGTCGGCATCCAGGCGGCGCGCGATTTCCTGGTCACGGCGGCGACCGAGGCTGACATTGTCTTCAGCTTCGCGTTCATCCCGGCCAGGATCACTGAATCGGCGGTGGTCACCGACGTCCTGCCCGGCGGCGCCGGGGCTGAAATCTGGTCCTTCGTCACCTATGCGTTCCTGCATGCGGACTGGTCGCATCTGGCGATCAACGCGCTCTGGCTTGCCGCATTCGGCAGTCCGCTGGCATGGCGGTTCGGCACGGCGCGGTTTCTCCTTTTCTCCGCGGCCGGGGCGATCGGCGGCGCGGCCATGCACCTTGCGATCCACCCGGAATCGCTGACGCCGCTGGTCGGCGCCTCGGCCGCCATCTCGGCGCACATGGCGGCGGCGAGCCGCTTCCTGTTCGGCACGCGAGGGATCGGCAGCGCCGGCTATCACCGGCCGGCGCCGCCCCTCGTCGACGTCTTTCGCGACAGCCGCGTGGTGATCTTCCTCGGCATCTGGTTCGGCATGAACCTGGTCTTCGGCCTCCTCGGACCGGAAACCGGCCTCGCCTCCGGCGCGATCGCCTGGGAAGCGCATATCGGGGGCTTCCTGGTCGGCCTCTTCCTGTTCCCGCTCTTCGACCCGGTCACCCGGCACGGGCGCGCCGCCGACTAGCTTTGCTGCGCCGCATATTGCCAAGCCCGGAAGCCGGTTCCATCGTGGGCCGGGCGAGGACGAGCGGAGGAGCCGGAACGCAACGCAGTCAGGGAAAGGAGGCCGGAATGACCGTAGCCAAGATCCTTTCAAACAAAGGCCGCGACGTCGCCACCGTCAGCGCCAGCCAGTCGGTCGGCGAAGCCGTCGCCGAACTCGGCCGGCGCAGGATCGGAGCCCTCGTCGTGACCGACGCGCCGAAACGGGTGATCGGCATCATCTCCGAACGGGACGTCGTCCGCGCTCTGGCGCAAAAGGGCGCCGGCGTGCTCTCCGATCCCGTCGCATCCATCATGACGCGCGAGGTGGTCACCTGCGGCGAGGGCGAGACGATCATCCGCGTGATGACTCGCATGACCCGTGGCCGTTTCCGCCACCTGCCGGTGGTCGAGGGCGGCCAGCTCGCCGGCATCGTCTCGATCGGTGACGTGGTCAAAGCCCGAATCGAGGAAGTCGAGAACGAGGCGAACGCGATGCGGGAATATATCGCGACCGCCTGAGGCGCACCGAATCGCCTAGGGGACGTGCCGCATCGCGCCGTCGAGGACGAGCGACCCGGTGGCAGGCGGTTGCCCGAGCGGAACCGAGCGGTAGAAGCAGGAGCGGTAGCCGCGATGGCAGGCGACGCCGTTCCCGGCGACCTCGACCTTGAGGAGAAGCGCGTCCTGGTCGCAGTCGACCCGGAGTTCCTTGACGCGAAGGGTGTTGCCGCTCGATTCGCCCTTCCGCCACAGCGACTGCCGCGAGCGGCTGAAGAACCAGGCCTCGCCGCCGGCGATGGTTCGTGACAGGGCCTCGGCGTTCATGTGCGCGACCATCAGCACTTCGTTGGTGAGCGCGTCGACGGCGATGGCGACGATGAGGCCGTCGCGGTCGAATCGCGGCATCAGCGTCAGGCCGCCTTCGACCGCCTCGTGATCGCCGCGCGGGGCGAACCGGTATGCTTCAGCCATGCTCGGGACCTCCGGCGCCGTCGCGGCAACCGGGGCGTCGCGCGATGGCGTGAACTGGTTACGCCGACTTGCCGCGTCCGACCAGCGTCAGGAACCGCTGCTGTTCGGCCGGGTCGTCGCGGAAGATCCCGGTGAACTGCGCGGTCACCGTCGAGGCGCCATGCTTATGGACGCCGCGCAGCGTCATGCATTGATGCTCGGCCTCGATCATGACCGCGATGCCGCGCGGCTTCAGCGTCTCGTCGATGGCAGCGATGATCTCCCCGGTCAGCCGCTCCTGCGTCTGCAGTCGGCGCGCAAAGACGTCCACCACGCGGGCGAGCTTGGAGAGGCCGACCACCCGCTCGGTCGGGAAATAAGCGACATGCGCCTTGCCGACGAAGGGCACCATGTGGTGCTCGCAATGCGAATAGAACGGGATGTCGCGGACAAGGACGATGTCGTCGTAGCTGCCGACGTCCTCGAAAGTGCGCTCGAGCGCATCGCCGGCCTTCGCCGCGTAGCCCGCGTAGAACTCCTCGTAGGCCTTGACCACGCGCTGCGGGGTCTCGATCAGGCCGGGGCGGTCGGGGTCGTCGCCGGCCCAGGCGATAAGGGTGCGGACCGCCGCTTCGGCGGCCTCGCGGCTCGGGCGCGCGAAGCCGCGCCGGGCATCGTCAGGCGCCGCCAGCGGCTTCTTTATCGGAACGTCCATTCGAGCGAACTCCAGGCAACCGGCGGTGAGGCGACCGGCAATCCGCGGATATATAGCGACGGCACCCGCGGAAGCGAAGCACCAAGCTTGCGGCGAACCGCCGGTCCGGAGGAAAAGCCTTGCGCGAAGGGCGGCCGGCATGGCGGCGAACCCGGCCGCCCCCTATATTCCGGCCATGCTCGATGACATCTACAACCGCCAGATTCTGGAATTTGCCGGGTCGATCCCACGCCTCGGCAGGCTCAATTCCCCGGATGCGACGGCTACCGCGCATTCAAGGCTCTGCGGGTCGACCGTGACCGTCGACGTCAGGATGGACGGGGACCAGGTCTCCGACTTTGCCCACGAGGTGAAGGCCTGCGCGCTCGGGCAGGCTTCCTCCTCGATCATGGCCCGGCATGTGGTCGGCGCGACCGCCGCGGAACTGAGAAACGTGCGCGAAACCATGCGCAAGATGCTGAAGGAAAACGGGCCGCCGCCGGAGGGCCGCTTCGCCGAGCTGAAATTCCTCGAGCCGGTCCGCGACTACAAGGCCCGCCATGCCTCGACGATGCTCACCTTCGATGCTGTCGTCGACGCGCTCGACCAGATCGAGGCGAAGCGGCGATCTTCCGGGGCCGGCCTGGCGTCGGCGCATTGACCGGCCAGCCAGGCGAGCGGCGACTTGCCGTGGGCCTCGCGCGGCTCCCGGGCCTCGCCGGCGTCGGCCTCATCCGCCTTTACCGGCTGGTCGTTTCGCCGCTCCTCGGCAGCAACTGCCGTTATCTGCCGACCTGCTCGGAGTACACCGAGGAGGCCATCCGCCGGCACGGGCTCTGGGCCGGCTTCTGGATGGGCCTGGCGCGTTTCCAGCGCTGCGGCCCCCTTGGCGCGTCGGGTTTCGATCCGGTACCGGAAGCTATTCCGAAAGGAAGTGCGTGGTACCTTCCCTGGCGATATGGGCACTGGACGGGCAAGCACATCCACCCGGACCACCGGCTTGACGTTTGACGGCGTCACGGCGGCGGATGCATCCGCCGTCGGGTTGCCATCGGCGCCGCGCGACGGCTACACCACCGACACGACCGGGGGTAGGGTTGTCCGCCTGGCCACAACGGGACGCCGGATGTTTTCCAGCATCAGCCTCGGAATCGTCAGTCCAATGGCGAACGAAGAGGACACCGCCGTTCCCTTCGTCGAGGCGGTGCTCGCGCAATGCGAACCGTTCGGGCTGCGTGCGGTCCGCTTCTTTGCCGTCCTCGACCGGGTCAGCCGCGACCGCACGCGCGAACGGCTTGAAGCGCTCGCGGCAACCGAACCGCGGCTGACCGTCGTCTGGGCACCCGAGAACCGGTCGGTGGTCGACGCCTATATGCGCGGCTACCGCGAAGCGATGAAGCAGTCGGACTGGATTCTCGAAATCGACGCCGGGTTCAGCCATCAGCCATCTGAGATCCCGCGGTTCCTGGAGAGGATGGTGGACGGCTACGACTGCGTTTTCGGGAGCCGGTTCATGGCGGGCGGGAGCATCGCCGGGACGCCGCTGAAACGCCGCGCCGTCAGCCGGGGCGGGACGATCCTCGCCAATCTGGTTCTCGGCACGCGCCTCAGCGACATGACGAGCGGCTTCCAGCTTTTCACCAAGGCCGCCCTCGCCGAAATCCTCGAACGCGGTATCCGGTCCCGCGGTCCGTTCTTCCAGACCGAGATGAAGGCCTTCGCCCGGCGGCTGCGCACCGCCGAAGTGCCGATCACCTACCGGAACGCCAGCCATTCGGTAGGCTCGGCGGCGCTGGCCGATTCCTTCGCAAGGCTCTGGCGGCTCTATCGCCTGCGGCTGCAGGATCGCCTCTAGGGTATCCCGCCATGAAGACGGCGCTGGTCGTCACGTCGATCGCGGCGCCGAACGCGGCGCTCAGCGAACTGGCGGCAGGGGCGGCCGCGCACGCGATCGACTTCATCGTCATCGGCGACGAGAAGAGCCCCGGGAATTTCGCGCTGGCAAACTGCCGTTTCTTCGGCGTCGACGCGCAGCGGCGTTTGCCGTTTCGCCTGGCGCGGTCCGCGCCGACGCGGAGCTATGCGCGCAAGAACATCGGCTACCTCGTCGCCCTCGATGCCGGGGCCGAGGTCGTTCTCGAAACCGATGACGACAATTTTCCGCTGCCGGCGTTCTGGATGCCGCGGGTGCGGAGACGGAAGGTCGCGCGGATCGCAGAGGCCGGTTGGGTGAATGTCTACCGCTACTTCACCGGCGCCAACATCTGGCCGCGCGGCCTGCCGCTCGACGCGGCGGCCGCGCCGGTGCCGGCGGCCGGCCCGGCGGAGGAGCGCGACTGCCCGATCCAGCAGGGCCTCGCCAACGACAATCCCGACGTCGATGCGATATATCGCCTGCTCCTGCCGCTGCCGCAGTCGTTCCAGGACGGCGTGACCGTCTCGCTGGGGCGGGGCGCGTGGAGTCCGTTCAACAGCCAGAGCACCGCGTTCTTCCGCGAGGCCGCGCCGCTCCTCTACCTGCCGAGCTTCTGTTCCTTCCGCATGACCGACATCTGGCGGAGTTTCGTTGCCCAGCGCATCGCCTGGGCGAACGGTTGGTCGATCCTCTTTCACGGCCCGGACGTGCGCCAGGAGCGGAATGAGCATGACCTGATGCGCGATTTCCGTGACGAGGTTCCCGGATACCTGCACAACCGCGCCATCGGTGCGGCGCTCGACGAACTGGAGATTGCCGGCGGGACCTCGGCGATCGGCGAAGGCATGCGGCAGTGCTACCGTGCGATGATCGCACTGGGCGTGGTCGACGCGCGCGAGCTGCCTCTCCTGGAGGATTGGCTCGCCGATATCGGGGCACTGGCGGGACGTTCATGAGCGCGTGGGAGCGGCTCACCCGCCTCGAATGGAGGCCCGCCGGTCTGCTCGCCGTTTTTCTCTTCTACTCGCTGCTGACATTCACATTGTGGGACGCTCGCGGACGATATCAGCCGCGCGGCGACGAAGAATTCTACTTGATCGCGGCAGGGTCGATCATCGAGCGTGGTTCGGTCGAACTCACTGCCGCGACGGAAGCCGAATTCGCGACCAGGGCGATTTACAAGCGCGGTCTTCCGCGGACACCGGACGGCCACGTGGATCTGGGCGGATCTCACCTCTATGTCGGCGCCCATGGGGCGTTCAGCATCCACGGGCTCGGCTTGCCGCTGGTTCTGGCGGTTCCCTTTGGCCTGTTCGGGACAGTCGGCGCCAAGCTTTTCCTGATCGGGCTCGCGTCGATGCTCGTACTGATCGGTTGGCGAATTTCGGGCTTCTTTTCCGACGACGCGACGCTTCGCGGATGGTCGGTGGTGGCCGTCTTTGTGGCAATGCCGTTCCTGCCTGCCGCCAATCAGGTGTACCCGGACTTGCCCGGTGGCCTGATCTGCCTGTTCGGCCTTTTCGGTCTGATGCGGGTCAGCTACGCAAAGGATGCCGGCTCGCGTGTCCCTTTCGCGCTGGCGCTCGCCGCACTGCCTTGGCTGCACATCAAGCTGGCGGCGCCGGCCGCCGTTCTGGCGGTGGCGGGCGCGTTCCTCGTTCGCCGCCGCGGGGCTCGCGCCGTGGCGTTGGAACTGCTCCCGCTCGGCATCGCGCTCGGGCTTCTCGCTTTCTACAATTACTATGCGTTCCGCTCACCCGTCGCAGCCTATGGCCCGACGGCGCTGACGGCCGATCTCGCCTCCTTCACGGTCTTTGTCGGACTGCTCCTCGATCAGAACCAAGGCATGTTCGCCCAGAATCCGGTTTTCCTTGTCGGGGTGCTGTTCGCAGTTCCGTTCTGTCTCCGCTATCCGTTCGTCGGACTTGTCGCGCTCGTTCTCTTCTTCGCGCTGATCGTTCCCAACGCGATGCATGACAATCGCTACGGTGGCGACTCTCTGTCCGGCCGCTTCGGCTGGGCGGCGGCGACCGTCCTCACGATTCCGACGCTCTATGGCCTGATCGCCTTGGGCACGGCGCGGCGCAGGATCGCGACTGCGATCGTTGCCGCCGGTATCGCGTTCCAGACATTCGAGTGGCTGTTCTATGCGGTTGGCGTCCAGGACCTCTACCAGCGCTTCAATCGCTCGCCCGACACCTACTCGATCTTCTTCGGGCCGCTCGGGCGCTGGCTTCCGGCGTTCTACGACGTGACCTGGGCGATGGCGCACTGGCCGAACTGGATCGCTGTCCTCCTCCTTCTCGGCGTGTTCGCCGCGGGCATCTGGCTCGCCCGGCGCGACCCGCTGGATCGCCGGATCGCCGCGCTGCCGATGTCCTGAAAGCTCAGGCGCTGCCGATCAGGATGCCGGTGGCGAAGACCAGCAGGCCGCCGAGCACGACCTGGTAGGCGGCGCGGAGAAACGGCGTGTCCATGTAGCGGGCGCGCACCCAGGCGATCACCCAAAGCTCGATCAGCACGATGACCGCGGCGAGCCCGGTCGCCCACGCGAAATCGCCGATGAGGTAGGGCAGGGTGTGGCCGATCCCGCCGAGCGTCGTCATCACGCCGCAGACG
>DASRGK010000136.1:0-11259 GCA_035651055.1 Bauldia sp. | reverse complement strand
CGACGTGCAGGCGCATCTCGGCGTCGGGCCGGGCGACCTGTCGCTGGGCCTCCTCGGGACGCCGGTCGGAACGCTCATCGCCCTTCCCTTTGCCGGACGGCTGATTCACCGACTTTCGGCGCGCAGCGTCATCCGGGCCGCCTTTCCGTTCTACTGCCTCGCGTTCCTTCTCCCCGGCTGGGCGTGGAGCGTGCCGAGCCTGTTTGCCTCGCTCCTTCTCATTGGCATGGCCCAGCCGGTGGTCGATGTGGCGATGAACGTCGAGGCCGATCGAATCGAGCGCGACGGCGGGCGGCGGATCATGAACACCTGCCACGGTTTCTGGAGCGCCGGGTCGATGGTCGGCGGGGTTTCCGGCGCAACCTTCGCCGGCTGGGGCGTCGGCGTGCCGTGGCACTACATGGTGATCGCCGCGATCGGCGTGCCGGTCTCGCTGCTTCTCGCAAACGCCCTGCCCGTCACCGCGCGGGTGCACCGCCCCGATGAGATGCCGCCGCCGTGGATCGCCCTGCCGACGAAGGCGCTCCTCGGGGTCTGCATCTTCGCCTTCGGCATGCTGCTCGTCGAGGGATCGGCGCTCGACTGGAGCGGATCGTTCCTGCAGAAGGTGATCGGCGTCTCGCCGGCGGCGACGGGCATCGGGTTCGGCGCCTTCGCCCTCTTCATGGCCGGCGGCAGGTTCATGGGCGACCGGATGTCGGAGCGCTACGGCCCGGTTCTGGTCGCGCGCACCTGTGCAGTCATCTGCCTCTTCGGCATGATCGTCCTCGCTACGGCAGGATCACTGCCGATCGCCGTGGCTGGCCTCGCCGCCGCCGGCCTCGGCGTTTCGGTGGCGGCACCGCTTGCGGTGAGCGCCGCTGCGGGCCGGCGGGGCCGGCCCGCCGCCGTCAACGTCGCCGCGCTGTCGCTCATCTCGTTCGGCGGATTTCTGGTCGAACCGCCGCTCGTCGGCTTCGTCGCCGAGTACGGCGGCCTGCGCTGGGGCCTCGCCGCAACGATCCCGGCAATCATCGCCAGCATCCTGCTCGCCGGACATGTGCGGCGCGGGCCTGTGGGGCCGGTTCCGCCGAGCCCGCTCCCCAACCTGGCGGCGTGAGGATCAGGCGAGTTCGAAGACGATATCCTGGGCGCCCTGCCACAGCGTCATCTGCCCGAGGGGGCGGAGGTTCTCCCTGCCCTCGGTGATGGTGATGAAGTGGTTGCCGGCGAGCTGGCCGACTTTGCTCGCAAAGCGGACGCCGCCATAGGCGAGGAGAATTTCCGTCTCGCTGATCCCGCCCGGATAGAGGATCACCTCGCCGGGGGCCGGGAAGCTGGTGTGGTTCTCGAAGGGCAGGCCGAAGTTATAGTCGCCGAGCGGGATCCAGCAGGCCTCGCCGCTCCAGCGCACATGGATGATCCGCTGCCGGTAGGGCATCACCGATCTGAACTTCGCGCAGGTCTGCGGCGCGGCGGCCTCCTCGAAATGGCCGCCGAACGTATATGGCCCTGCCTTGATGCGGATTGCGGTCATCGCTGAAACGATCCTCTCGTCACCCAATGGTCCGCATTCTGCCAGTTTCATGGCCGGCCTGCACGCCGCCGGTGCGGCCGCATGCCTGCCCTTGGAAACCCGCCGGCCGCCGGTCTAGGGTCGCCGTCGCTGCACCCTCAAGCCAAGAAGAAGAAGCGATGCGATACCGCGAACTCGGCAAGTCAGGCATCCAGGTTTCCCAGATCGCGCTCGGCACCTGGGCGATGGGCGACAACAAGTACTGGGGCGCGCAGGAAGAGAAGGCCTCGCACGAGACGATCTTCGCCGCGCTCGACAGCGGCGTCACCTTCATCGACACCGCCGAAGGCTACGGCAATTCCGAGGAGGTGATCGGCCGGGCGCTCGGGCAGCGCCGCAAGGAGGCGGTGATCGCCACCAAGGCCTACGGCGACAACCTGAAGCCGGAGACGTTGCCGAAAGCCCTGGAGACGAGCCTCCGGCGCCTGCAGACCGACTATGTCGACGTCTACTACATCCACTGGCCGAATCTGGCCGTGCCGCTCGAAGATACGCTCGGCGCGCTCGGCAGGCTGAAAGAGGCCGGGAAGATCCGGGCGGCCGCGATCTGCAATTTCGGCCCGAGGAAAATGAAGGAATTGCGGAGTCTGGCGAGCCGCGGGCTGGTTGAGGTGGTGACCCACCAGCTCCCCTACAGCCTTCTCTGGCGCGCGATCGAGGGCCCGATCCTCGAAGAGACCCGCGCCGCCGGAATGGGCGTCGTCGCCTACAGTCCGCTGGCGCAGGGGCTGCTCACCGGGCAGTGGCGAACGATCGCCGACGTGCCGAAGCACATCCAGGTGACGCGCTACTACAACAGCGCAAACGGCATCGCGCCGCACGGCGAGGCGGGGGCGGAACGGGAGATTTTCGCGGCTCTCGACGGGCTGGTTGCGCTCTGCAAGGAAGCCGGCGTCACCCTGCCGCAGTTGGCCCTCGCCTGGATGTTCGCCCAGCCCGACGTGGTCTCGGTCCTGGTCGGCGCCCGCACGCCGGCCGAGATGCGCGAGAATGCGGCGGCAACGGAGATCACGGTATCGCCCGCAATTCTCGACCGGGCGACGAAACTGTCCGAGCCGGTCCGCGAGAAACTCGGACCGAACCCGGACATGTGGATGAACACGGCGACGACGCGCTACGTCTGACTGCGTCAGCCGCCGGAATATCCGCCGATGATCGGCAGCACTTCGCCGGTGATGTAGCTGGAACAGCTCGGCGCGGCGAGAAACACATAGGCCGGCGCAATCTCTTCCGGTTGCGCCGGCCGTTTCATCGGCGTGTCGGCGCCGAACTGCGCGACCTTGGCTGCGGGCTTGTCAGCGGGATTGAGCGCGGTCCAGACCGGGCCGGGCGCAACCGCGTTGACGCGAATGCCGCGGTCGATGAGATGCGTGGCGAGCGACCGGGTGAAGGCATGGATGCCGCCCTTGGTCATCGAATAGTCGAGGAGGTCCTTGTTGCCGAGGAGGCCCGTGACGGACCCGGTCATGACGATGGCGCCGCCGTCCTTCATCGCCGGAACCGCCGCCTTGGCCATGTAGAAATAGCCGTAGAGATTGGTCTTGAGCGTCCTGTCGAAATGCTCCTCGCTCAGATCTTCGAACTTGGTCACGTGCTCCTGAAAGGCGGCGTTGTTGACGAGAATGTCGAGCTTGCCGAACGCCCTGACCGTGGCGGCCACGGCCGCGCGGCAATAGTCTGGATCGGCCACGTCCCCGGGGAGAAGGATGCAGCGGCGTCCTTCGCTCTCCACCGCCCGCCTCGTTTCCTCGGCATCCGCATGCTCGTCGAGATAGGCGACCGCGACATCGGCCCCTTCACGCGCAAAGAGCACGGCGACCGAGCGGCCGATGCCGGAGTCGCCGCCGGTGACGAGCGCCGCCATGCCGGCGAGCTTCTCCGAGCCCTTGTAGTGCGGCGCGTCGTACATCGGCCGGAGGTCGAGCTCGGCCTCGAGGCCGGGCTTTGCCAGAGTCTGCTTCGGAAAGGGCGGTTCGGGATATTTCCGGCGACCCGCCTGCATCGCCCCCTTCGGCGCCGGCTTCGACCGGGACGCATCCTTCCGGTCGATCCGACGCTGGATGGCGCGTTCCGCCTTGGCGACCTCGCCCGCCGCTTTGGCGAACCGCTTCGTGGATCGGGAGGGAGATCTGGCAGGCTTGGCAGGCATGTTCGTGAACCTCTGCTGATGGCATCAGCAGAACGAACGCCGCTTGCGCTTCTGCGTTCCGGTCTAGGTGAAGGCGTAAAGGTCGCCGTCCGGGTCCCTGCTGCCGGTCAGCTCGGTGCGGATGAGCTGGGCGGTGATCTGCGCGTAGGTGATGCCGTTCCCCCCAAAGCCCAGCACCGCCCAGCAGTGCGGCTTCCCCGGCACCCTGCCGATCAAGGGCAGCCCGGTCGAGGTCACGCCGAAGCTCCCCGTCCAGGCATAGGTGGCGCGGCTGTCGAGTTCGGGGAACAGCCGGGCGAGCTTCTTCTCCAGCGCCCGGGTTTTCCGGGGAAGGAGCCCGTCACGCGCTTCCGGGTCCAGGAAATCCTCGTCCTCGCCGCCGCATATTACGGCGCCGCCGGGTGTGTCGCGGACATAGAGATAGGGATCGGAGGCTTCCCAGACGAGGCAGGGTCCCGGCCAGAGCCGGCGCTTCTGCGGGCGCGTCGCGATCGCGTAGGTGGAGGCAACCCGGTGCTTCCTCCCGGGGACGAAAAGCGGCCTCTCGTAGCCGGTGCAGAAGATGATCGTCTCGGCACGGATCGTGTGTCCGGCTCCGGTCGCCGCGACGATGCCGCCGGAATGCGTCTCGATGTCCGTCACGTCAACCGGGGCGTACACCTCGGTGCCGCGGGAAACCGCCACGTCGAGGTAGCCGAGCGCGAGGCGGCGCGGATCGGCGGCGTAATCGTTGAAGGCGAGAAGAGCGGCGGAGCGGGCTATCCCGAAACGCTGTTTCAGGGCATGCCGGGAGAGGAATTCCGTCTCGATGCCCGCGGCCTGCCTTGCCTCGGCTTCGGCCGCGATGCCCTCGGCATCGAGAATGTCGCCGGACAGATAGAGGCTGCTCCGCTCGACCAGATCGCAGTCGATGCCGAGCCGGCGCGTCCGCTCGGCGAGCGCGGTCACGGCGAGGCGCGACCGCCGCCAGGCCCGGATCGCGTCACGACGGCCGATCTTGTCGGCAAGAAGAACGAGCGGCGTGTCGATCTCGAACTCGATGAGCGCCGTGCTCGCCGGTGTCGAGCCTGTCGCCGGGCCGCGCCGGTCGACGACCACGACGCGATGCGTCTCGCACAACGCTTCGGCGAGGAACGAGCCGGATATTCCTGCTCCGACGATGAGCACCTCGGTCTTGATGTCCTTCCGCAACGGCTGGGCGGCGATCCGCGGCGCGCGCCGTCCGAGCCAGTAGGACCTGCCCGTCCGCAGATTGCGCCGTTCGGTTGTCGTCATCGATCACCTGGCCGCCGGGGAGGTCGCGCGGGCCGAATGGGCAAGAACGACCGATCGACGGGTTCAGTTCCTCGCCCGGTTCGCGAACCGGATGCCCTAAGATCGACTGCAAGCCCGGTTCCGCGGGTGGGAGATTGCTGATGGACCTGCCCGTAAACCCGCCCCTCCCGCCGATGCTGGCCAAGCGCGTTACCGCGCTGCCGGAGAAGGATGGATTCATCTTCGAGCCGAAATGGGACGGATTTCGTACGCTCGTCTTTCGCGATGGCGACGACCTCTTCCTGCAGAGCCGGGATGAGAAGCCGCTCGACCGCTACTATCCGGAGCTGATCGCGCCGCTGAAGGCGCAGTTGCCGGCGCGTTGCGTCCTCGACGGCGAGATCGTCATTGTCGGCGAGCACGGGCTCGATTTCGAGGCGCTCCAGCTTCGCCTCCATCCCGCCGCCTCGCGGGTGAAGATGCTCGCCGCGACGATGCCGGCGTCGATCGTCTTCTTCGACATTCTGGCCGAGGGCAAGCGCGACCTGCGCGGAACGCCCTTCCGCGAGCGCCGGGCGATCCTCGAGCTTGTCCTCAAGCAGGCGAAGCCGCCGCTTCACCTGACGCCGTCGACCCGCGACGCGTCGGTCGCCGCCGACTGGTTCAAGCGCTTCGAAGGCGCCGGTTTCGACGGCGTCATGGCAAAGCCGGAGGACGGCCTCTACGAGCCCAACAAGCGAGCGATGCTGAAGGTCAAGCACGAGCGCGACTGCGACTGCGTCGTTGCCGGCTTCCGCTGGCACAAGGGCGGCGAGAAGAAAGCCGTCGGTTCGCTGCTCCTCGGTCTCTACGACGGCGACGGCAACCTGCAACACGTGGGCGTCTGCGCGAGCTTCACCGACGTCAAGCGCCGCGAGCTGGTCGATTTCCTCGCGCCCTACCGGCTCGAAGCATTGGCCGGGCACCCCTGGGAGGAATGGGCATCTATCGGCGAGGCCGACGGGCAGCGCCGCCCGGGCGCATCGAGCCGCTGGAACGCGAACAAGGACCTGTCCTGGGAGCCGCTCCGCCCGGAACTCGTCGTCGAGGTCGCCTACGACCACATGCAGAGCGGCCGCTTCCGCCACACGGCGCAGTTCCGACGCTGGCGGAGCGACAAGCGCCCGCGCGACTGCACCTTCGAGCAGCTCGAAACAGTCGCGCCGCAGGAGCTCGCTGAGATATTCGGGGCCAGGGGCTAGGGGCTGGGGGCTGGGAAATGGCCGGAATCAAGTCCTGTCGCGACTTGCAGGTTTGGCAGAAGGCCATGGACTTATCCGCCGAGGTCTATCGTCTCTCAGCAATCTTGCCAGCCGCTGAACAATACCGTTTAACGAGCCAGTTGCTTCGAGCGGTCGCCTCCGTGCCCGCAAATATCGCGGAGGGACATACGCGAGCCACCCGCAAAGACTTCGCTCACTTCGTGAGCATTGCCCGCGGATCGCTGGCAGAAACTGAGACGCTGCTTTTGTTGGCAATCCGGGTCGGGTTGCTTGCACCACAACATGCGAGCCCGGTGCTCGGTCTCTGCGACCAACTTGGACGCCAACTAAACGTACTTCGTCAGCGCCTGGTCGCCTCCAAACCGACCATCTGAAACTCAAATCAGACCCAACCCCTATTCCCCATTCCCTATTCCCTATTCCCTATTCCCTTCCCTATTCCCAACCTTCCGCCACTTCTCCCGCCATTCACGCGTCGGATCGTCGTCCGGGTCCGGCGTCTCCTGCGGCGGCCTGATCTTCTCCGGCACATTCCTGAGGTTCACCCGGATGCGGGTCCAGGTCGATGAGCGCCCGCGCATGCTGTCGACCAGGACATCATCGACCGCCAGGTGTTCCGCCGCCTTCGGGTGACGTGCCTTCCACCGTTCGAGCCCGGCAAGCGCCGCCGCCTTGTCGGGCGAGTTGGCGATGGTGAGGAGCGGCATCCTCACCCGCGCCGGCTTCTTGGCGCCCTTTGCCCGCGACGGCGCCACCCGCGGCGGCTCGCCCTCCATCTTGCGGTATTGCGGCGGCCATGGCGCATCGCCGAGGCCGGCGGACTCGTCGGCGGCCGCAAGTTCGAGCAGCCGGTCGAGCGAGCCCTTTGCCTTGTCCATTTCGGCATGCGGATCGCCGATGGCAGCGAAGCGCTTCGGCATCGTCGCGACGGTGAATTCCGCGGGGTCGCAGTCGGGCACCTCGGCCCATGCAAGCGGCGCCGATACCCGCGCATCGGGAAGCGGACGCACGGAATAGGCGGAGCACGTCGTCCGGTCCTTGGCGTTCTGGTTGTAGTCGAGAAACACCCCGCGGCGCTCCTCCTTCCACCATTTCGACGTGGCGATGCCGGGGAGCTTCCGTTCGATCGCGCGCGAGAAGGCGAGCGCAGCGCGGCGGACCTCGGTGAATGTCCAGCGCTGCTCGATCCGCACGTTGACGTGCATGCCGCGCGAGCCGCTGGTCTTCGCCCAGCCGGTGAGGCCGAGTTCCTCGAGAAGCGCCTTCACCTCCAGGGCAACGATGCGGATGTCGCTCCACGGCACGCCCGGCGTCGGGTCGAGGTCTATGCGCAGCTCGTCGGGATGGTCGAGGTCGCCGGTACGGACGGGATGCGGGTGCAGTTCGATGCAGCCGAGGTTGACCACCCAGGCAAGCCCGGCCACGTCGTCGATCACCACTTCCTCCGCGGTGCGGCCGGAGGGGAAGGCGAGCGTTGCGATGCGCACGAATGGCGGCCGGTTGGCAGGTGCGCGCTTCTGGTAGAAGGGCGCGCCCTCGGCGCCGTCGACGAAGCGCTTCAGAACGAACGGCCGGTCGCGGACGCCTTGCAGGGCGCCGGCGGCGACCGAGATGTAATAGCGGACGAGATCGAGCTTGCTGAGCCGTGCCTGGCGCGAGAAGTAGAGCTTGTCGGGATGGCTGATGCGGACCTCGTGCCCGGCGAGGCTGAGGATCTCCTCCTCGCGCTCGGCCTTGGCGCTCATTCCGGTTTGTCCAGCCCGGCCAGCCGCTCCGCCAGCCTGGCGAGGCCCCAGTCCGCGGCGAGTTGGGCGGCGCGTCCCCAGGTCGGCTCCATGTCGGGCAGCTTCGGGATCGGCGCCTTCGCGTCCATCGTCGCGATCCTGCGATAGAGCCGGAGGTCATCGGCTTGGGCCGCCAGGCGCCCGTCCTGGAGCGCCGCTTCGAGGCTCGGGTAGCGGCGCAGGAGGCTCGCCGCGCCGATCGCGCCGACGCCCTTGGCGCCGGGGATCTTGTCGGAGGGATCGCCGCGGAGCGCGATGAAATCGGGCACCTGCTTCGGCTCGACGCCGTAGCGCTCCATCACCTCGGCCGGACCGATGCGGAGCAGTTCGCCGCCTTTCACCGGGTGGAGAATGGTCGTCCGTTCCGAGGCGAGCTGGAACGCATCGCGGTCGCCGGAAGCGACCAGCACCGTGCCGCCGCGCTTCTCCTCCGAAGCCACGGCCGCGGCGAGGAAGTCGTCCGCCTCGTAGCCGGGCGCCTTGGCCGCGGCGAAACCGCAGGCGGCGACGAATTCAGGCAGGATAGCGAGCTGGTCGAGGATGCTCGCCTCGAACTCGCGCCCGCTCTGGTAGCCGGG
Source organism: Bauldia sp. (assembly GCA_035651055.1). Taxonomy (GTDB): domain Bacteria; phylum Pseudomonadota; class Alphaproteobacteria; order Rhizobiales; family Kaistiaceae; genus JAFKKF01. The sequence goes on along the minus strand of DASRGK010000136.1, from coordinate 2,677 downwards.
CAGCGCGGTGTGGCGATAGGTCGGCGCGTCGAGCGTGTCCCAGCCGACCAGGACCGCGCGCGGGTTCTCTGCCTGGTAGAGGCGGATCAGCGTATTGGCGAAGCCGACGATGGCATTGCCGCCCTTGCCGCCTTTCCGCAGCACCGATTTCGGCACGCTGTGATAGGCGCGGTGGGCGAACGAATCGCCGTCGACGGCGAGAAGCGGGCGGGACGAAGCCATGCGTGCGAGCTAAGCGCGCCGGCGCGGCGCTGTCGAGGCTATCGCGCGCGGGCGACCTGACGCATGATCGATCGGCCGGCTTGTTCGCAACGATGGGAAACGGGGATGCAGGTTGCAGTCATCGGCCTCGGCTCGATGGGATACGGGATGGCGGCGTCGCTGGCCCGCGCCGGGATGAAGGTTGCGGGTTACGACGTTCGGGCGGAATCGGTTCAGCGCTTCGCTGCCGAGCACGGCACGGCGGCGGCATCCCCGGCCGCGGCCGCGGCGGGCGCCGATGCGTTGGTGACGGTCGTGGTCAACGCCGAGCAGACCGAGGCGGCGCTGTTCGGAGCCGAGGGCGCCGCCGCGGCGCTGAAGCCGGGAGCGGTGGTGATCTCGTCAGCCACCATGGCGCCCGACAAGGCGCGCGCGCTCGCCAGGCGCGCCGAGGCCGCGGGCTTGGACTATGTCGACGCGCCGATGAGCGGCGGCGCGGCGCGGGCCGCCGAGGGTGCGCTTACCATCCTCGCTTCGGGACGACCGGAGGCGATGGCGAAGGCGCGGCCGCTCCTCGATGCCATGGCGAAGAATGTCTACGTGCTCGGCGACGAAGCCGGCATCGGCGCATCGTTCAAGATGGTCAACCAGCTGCTCGCCGGCGTGCATATCGCCGCTGCCAGCGAAGCGATTGTCTTCGCCCGGCGGCTCGGCCTCGATCTCGGCAAGGTCTACGAGGTGATCACGGCGTCCGCGGGGAATTCGTGGATGTTCGAGAACCGGATCCCGCATGTGCTCGACGGCGACTACCAGCCGCGCAGCGCCGTCGAGATCTTCACCAAGGATCTCGGCATCATCGCCGACATGTCGCGGTCGGTGACCTTCCCGACCCCGGTCGCCGCGGCGGCGCTGCAAATGTTCCTGATGACCGCCGCCGCGGGCATGGGCAAGGAGGATGACTCGTCCGTCGCGCGTCTTTATGCGGCGATCGCCGGGATCGAATTGCCGGCACGAAAGAGCTGAGGTCAGGCGGCCGGGCGCTCGGCGTCGCTCAGTTCGCTGAGGCGCTCGAACAAAGGTAGCCTCCGTCAGGCGGGCTTCCCGGGCCAGCCCATGGCGCTTTCCTCAACCGGAACAACTGGTTGGGGCGCATGACCGCGCCTCGTTCCAGGCGGCAGACAACCTGCGCCCTTGATCGACCGCAATGACATGGCCATTTCAGCAAGTCACTGCACCGTATGGAAAAAATCATGCTTGCCCCCAACACGGAGATCGAGCGGGTCCTTGGGACCGGCCAGCATTGGGGCTGGCTCAGCCGGAACCGGCGGCTCTTGTGGTGGGGCGGCGCCGGTATGGTCCTGCTCCTTCTCGCCGTCTGGCTCGTCGCGGGAAGCAGCGGCGGCACGACCGTCACCTACAAGACCACCCCGGCAAAGCACGGCGACCTGACCATCAAGGTCTCGGCAACCGGCACGATCGAGCCGGTCAATCAGGTCACGGTCGGCAGCGAATTGTCGGGCACGGTGAAGTCGGTCGCGGTCGACTACAACGACCGGGTCAAGGCGGGTGACGTGCTCGCCGTGATAAACACCGACAAGCTGACGGCACAGGCGAACCGGGCGCAGGCGCTTCTCACCGCGGCGAAAGCCGGCGTCGCCGAGGCCGAAGCCGGCCTGTCGCAAAGCGAGAAGGAACTGGCAAGGGTCGAGGCTCTTGTCGGCAAGGACTTTTCAACGCAGCAGGATCTTCTGACCGCCCAGACCAACCGCGACCGCGCGGTTGCCGCACTCGCCAGCGCCAAGGCGCAGGTCGAGGTAGCGAACGCCGATCTCGCCGCGAACGAGACGGATCTGGCAAAGGCGGAGATTCGCTCGCCGATCGACGGCGTCGTGCTCGAACGCAACATCGATCCCGGTCAGACCGTCGCCGCCTCCTTCCAGGCACCCGTTCTCTTCAGCATCGCGGAGGATCTGTCGCGCATGCGGCTTCTCGTCGATGTCGATGAGGCCGATGCCGGAAGCGTGAGCGAGCACCAGAAGGCGACGTTCACGGTGGAGGCCTTCCCCGAAAGCCGTTTCGATGCGGAGGTGACCCAGCTCCGCTTCGCACCGGCCACGGTAAGCGGCGTCGTCACCTACAAAGCGGTGCTCTCGGTCGACAATTCGGCGCTGAAACTCCGGCCGGGAATGACCGCGACTGCCGATATCGTCACGCGGCAGGTCAACAATGCGCTGCTCATCCCCAACGCGGCGCTTCGCTACGCGCCGCCGGCCACGGCCACTGCGACGGCAGACAACCGCAACTGGCTCGCCCGCCTGATACCGCGCCCCGCGACTACGGCGGCGGTGCCGAGGAACCCCGCTCTTCAGCAGGGGGAGAGGCAGATCTGGGTGCTCCGCGACGGGGTGCCGGTTGCGATGACCGTGACCATCGGCGCCAGCGACGGAACTTGGACCGAGGTGGTGAAGGGCGACAT
>DASRGK010000135.1:0-34975 GCA_035651055.1 Bauldia sp. | reverse complement strand
CGCCACGAGCACGAACACCGGCATGAGGAGCTCGTTCACGAACATCGCCACGTTCACGACGCCCATCACCAGCACCGCCATGTTCCCGGCGATCCTCCGGGCGAGCCCCACACGCACTGGCATCGGCACGCACCGCTCGTTCACCGGCACGTGCACTATCCGGACCTGCATCACCGCCACCAGCATTGATGCCGACGGCTGTGCCAAGCCTGACGCTCGCTCGTACGTGTCCGCTACGTGCCCGCCGGCGTGGTCGCGCCGAGCTTGACGCGCACGGTGTCGCTGGGGTTCGCCGCCGCGGTGACAGCGACACCAACGCAGACCTGGCCGGTCGCCGTCTTGTTGACGATCTTGTTCGTCGGGTCCCAGAAGACACGGTCACCGACGTCGATCTGGAGGGCCGCGGTCTTGCCGATTTCGACGACCTCCTCGGTCAAGACCTCGACCTCCTCGCCCTCGGCGGCATCGCCGGTGGCAATCCCGAAGAGACTGCCGATCAGCACGCCTTGGCCGGAGAGGAGCCCGCCGGTGGGCGCGGTGATAGTGATGAATTTTCCCGGCTGGATATAGTTCTTCATCGGACCTCCGATCCGTAGGTTGGGATTGCGGTGCTTGGATAGGTGTGAAGCGCCCGGACCTGGGCGCCCATGTCGTGTCTGAGCGTCGCCTACGAGGGCACAACGCCGGGGTTCTTGTAGAACCCGCGCCAGTCGATGGCCTTGGCGCCAAAGTCGAGCCGAGCGCGCACCTCGATGCCGTCGACGTCAAAGCCAATGCGGGTCTCGACGACGACGCCGTCCTGCCCGTCGAGGTAGGCATATTCGATGGTATCGATGGCCGCGGGGCTCGCGGCGAGGTACCAGGGCACGGCGCCGGAGGCCGGGTCGAGACGCGGTTCGGCGATCACCGAGATCGACCGGATCGAAGCCGGGACGACATCGCTGGTCTTCGCCGGGACGAGAACCTGCGCGACAATCTGCTCGCCGGCAAGCTCCAGCGCCGAGGGCAACACCAGGAAGGCCGGGCGGACGTTGAGGATCGTCTTCGCGTCAACCCCGGTCTGCTTCGCCATGGCCGTCCGTGCCTTGCCGAGGGAGACGACGTCGAGCGCCGTGCCCGTGCCCGCGAGGTTCTTGTGCGTGGCGTGGAAGAGCGCGACGCCGTCGCCCATGGCGGGGTTGTCCTTGATGATCCCCCAGACGACGTCCGATTCGAGCGTCGCGGCCGCGGTTCCGAAGAGCGCCGGGATGCGGGTAAAGGCGTCGAGGTCGTCATTGACGATGGTCTGCCGGGTAATTGCGACCACCTTGCCGAAGGTCTCGACCCGGTAGCTCTCCCTGGCCTCGCCGATCGCGCCCCGCTTGAACTCGCCCGACTCGCGGACCTTCTCGAGCTGTGGGGCTTCGCCGAGCTGGACGCGCGAGACCGGCTTGAAGTCACTGACCACGACCCGCCGGGCAATGAGCTGGTAGGTTTTCGGGGCCGCCTCGTAGGCATCCCGAAGTGTCTTGCCGGTGACGTTGGCGAGGATCGCCGGGAAATCGGAGGTGGTCTGCATGGCGCGCGAGGCGACCTCGTCGCGGGAGAGCCCGCGCACCTTGACTCCTTCGGCGTGGAGCACCTCGCGGGCGAGTTCGGCGAGCGACAGGCCGCGCCAGTCGCGGGCCGCCTCTTCGAGCCGGTAGCGGGTCGGGTCGAAGCGATGCAGGAGCGCGCCTTCGATGCCGCGCCGGCGGGTCTCGCGCTCGTCGAGACGCCCGCCGCCGGTCTGCACCCGGATAGGCGCGGCCCTCTCGGCCGTCGCGTCGATCATGAGGCGACGCGCTTCCCCGATCGCGACGCCGCGAGCGACGAGATCGTCGGCGACCGCCGCATCGAGGCCGAGCTTGCGGGCAGCCTCGCGGATGATTGCGATCCGCTCGCGCTCTGCCGCGACGGCCCGGTCGGCGATCGCCCGTGCGGCGGTATCATCGAGAGGAGCGGCCTCGGACCGCGTGTCGGAGCGGACCTCAGCCGCCCCCGCCCGAGCCGCGCCGGGCTGCGCGGTCGAAGACGGTTCGCGACGAGGCGACCGCTTGGTCGGCGTCTCGGCCGGCTGTTCCTCGCGCCCCTCGCTGCGAACCGCGTCTGCATCGGCCTGGTTGCCCGGCTGGGCACCGGCGTCTTCGGTGCCGGATTCGGCCACCTGGTCTTCGTTTTCCATTCGGACCTCCTGATCGGTTGATGGGTTGGCTTCCGTCCGGGCGAGCATCGCGGGCGGCAGTTCGGGGCGGGCACGGACGCCGGCGCCGGGGTCGGCACCGATCGGCACGAGCGAGAGTTCGAGGGGCTCCCAATCGATCGCGCGCCAGACCGGCGGCTTGCCGTCCTCCTCGCGGATCTCGTAGGTGCGGACGGCGTAGCCGACTGAGATGTTGCGGATGATCCCGCCGGCGACGTCGCGCCAGACCGGCTCAACGGTTTCGCGGTCGGAGAAGCGGACTACCGCGCGGCCTTCCGGCCCGCTGGCGCCATCACCAATCCAGGCACGCTCGACGACGCCGAGCACGCTCGCGACCTCGTAAAAACCGTGGGTGTCGAGGAGCGGCGCGCCGGCGTTCAGCCGTCCAAGGTCAACGTGACCGGCCTCAAGGGAGAGGACCTCGTCGTAGCGCTCACCGGTCCACGGGTCACGCCGGCGGACGATGGCGCCCGTCGACCAGACCACTTCGACCGTGCGCCTCTCGGCATCGACCGTCGCCGGCATGACACGCACCTCGGCGCGTGTCAGCAGCCCGAAAGCGGCGGCCGCACGAGGGCCTCCAGGATCCGGACGCGCCTCCATGGCCGCGGCGTTCGCCTTCGGCTTCTTCATTGCAACCTCTTTTGTTGGTTTCAGTTCGCGGGCGACGGAGCGTCCTCACCGGTGACAGACGCGTCCTTCGCCTGCCCGGTGCGGGTGGCCCTGCGCGGGTCCGAATCGAGCACGAGTCCGAGCTGATCGAGGAGCGCGTTGGTCTCGGCGATCTCGGCGAGCACGCCGGCCGGGTCGTAGCCGGCGCGGGCGATCGCCTCCTTGAGGCTCATGAAGCCCGCGCGAACCGCGAACAGGTCCGCCTGGACATCCTTCAGTGGGTCGACGGCTTCGAAGCGCGGTGCCGTCCACTCCGCCTCGACCTCGCCGGCGGCGAGCGATCCGGCAGCCTGCGCCGTCTCGACGAAACGCCGCCACAGCGGCCGGCAGAGCCCGGGGACCAGCATCTGCCACTGCAGCGCCTCGATCCGCCGGCGGAACTCCAGGAGCCCGGCCCGGATCGAGGAGTAGTTCACCTGGCTCAAGTCGCCGGTGAGCAGCTCGTAGGTGAGCCCCATCCCCGCCGCGACGGCGTGGAGCTGGACCCGCATGTAGTCGGCGTAGCCGGGCGCCGTTTGCGGCGTCGCGAACTTCACGTCGCGGCCAGCCGCGAGGTAGGCGACCATGCCCGGCTCGAAGCTCTCGACGCGATGGCCGTCGGCCGACTCGGAGACATCCTTGCCGATCGGCTCGCCGTCGAGGTCGCCGGTCACGAAGGCGGCGAAGCAGGCGGCGATCTTCTTCGCTACCAGCTCGGCGTCGTCATACTCGTCGAGGTCGCGGAGTTTCAGGACCGTCGAGGAGACCCACGGCACTCCGCGCACCTGTCCGGGGCGCTGCCGCTCGAAAAGGTGGAGCACCGACCGTGCCGGCACCCGCTGGCTGGCCAGGGCCCCGCGACGGAAGGAGGACTCGCCCGGGTGCGTCGGGAACAGCCAGTAGGCGACCCGCCGGCCGATCTGGTCAAACTCGACGCCGGAGAGGATGAACCCGCCCGACGCCATTTCCCCGGCCTTGGCGGTATCGAGGAAGTCGGGTTCGAGCACCTCCACCTGGACCGGGACGGCAAGGCCGTCCGAGGCGTAACGTTCACGGATCCGGACGAGGCATTCGCCCGATTCCACGATCGTGCGGACGATCAGCGCCTGCAGCCCGTAGAGGTCCGTCAACCCCTCGACGTCCGCTTCAGCGACGAAGCGCGCCCAGAGCCGATCCGCTGCCTCCGCAAGGCGTTTGGACTTGGCGCGCGCCCGCGGGACGATACCCGTGCCGACGATGTTCGAGACCAGCGCCTGGGTCGCCTTGGCGGCATAGGCGTTGTTGCGAACGAGGTCGCGCGAGCGGTCCCTGAGTCTGGACAGCGCCGGCGCGACCTCGGCATTGGCGCCGGTCGAGGCGATCCGCCAACCCTCGGTCCGCCGGCCGACCGAAGCCCCCTCATACGTGCGTTCAAGGACGGCAAGCGCCGCCCGCCGCCGGGCGCGGTCGAAGCCGCGCGCCGGCGACACCCAGGCGATTGCCCGGTCGAGCCACGTCCGTCGCATGGCCATTTCTGATGCGCCGCTCAGCCCTTGCGGAACGTGGCGAGCGCCGTCGACCGCTTCGGCCGCCCGGCGGCGGTTGCGAGCTCGGCTTCGATCGTGCGGATACGCTTCAGGAGGTCATCGGCAGACCCGTACTCGACCGTCCGGCCATCATAGGATACGCGCAGCGTCCCCGAGGAATAGGCGCGCCGGAGTGCGGCGAGTTCCGTCTCGCTGTAGGTCCCCATCGCCATCCCCACCATTCAGCGCGGCTTGAGCCATCCGCTGCCGCGCCCGCCGAGCCAGCGGTCCTCAATCCTCCGGCGCGGCAAGAACGGCGAAGCCTGCCGCTCCTCCCTGACCAACGGGGCGGCCGGGTTGCCCTTCGAGTCGCCTGTCGCCGTCGGGCTCGGGATCCCGAGCTCGTCCCTGAGCTCCTGCCAGCGCTTCGCCGGCCAGCGGTCAATGCCGATGAGCCAGGCGGCGGCACGGGCGTAGACACGGCAGTCGAGCGCCTCGTTCCGCTCGCGCACTTTCTGCCATTCGAGGCGGGCGAAGCCGGCGCGGGTCCTCACCGTCACCAGCCGCTCGGCGACGAGTCGCTTCAGCCACTCGGCATCGATCCAGCTCGGCAGGTGGACCGTGCCCGGCGGGAATGCCATCCCGGCCGCGATCTCCTCGGTAGTCGGCCGGTCGAGGTTGAGGAACCGGTACGTCTCCGCCTTGAACACCGAGACCGAAACGGTCCACAGCCGTGCCCCGCGGCGAACCCGACGGCCGCCCTCGCTGACGTCGACGTGGGTCGGCCCGGCCACTGGGGCCGAGCGGTCGAACCCAGCGACGCCTTTGACCGCCATCGCCTCGGCAGGGCCGCGACGGCGGACCCAGGCATAGACCTGCGGCGTGAACTCGCCGCCGCTGTCGATCGCGAGCCGCGCGACCCGCATCGGCACGCCGCCGGCCGATTCCCACGTCCTTTCCAACAGCCGGTCGAGCGCCGCCCACACCTCCGGTCCTGCGGGCGAGCCGTCGAGGACGATGTGCTCGACAAGGGCGCTCTCGATGCCTTCGCCCCAGGCCCAGACATCGACCTCGATGCGGTCGCGCTGGACGTCGGCGCCGGCGGTGAGCACTAACCCGAACGCGGGGATCGCCCCGGCCGCCCGGTCCTCGCGTCGTTCCGCGAGCCGCTCCCATTCCGGTGCCTCGCCGCGCTCGGTCCAGGTCTCACCCAACTCGGTGTTGCGGAACGATTTCAGGGCCGCATCGGAACCCTGCGCTGCCTCCCAGGCCGCGGCGATCTCCGCCCAGGATCGCCAGCCGAGCGGCGAATAGAGCGACGAGAGGTGGAAGCCAGCCGTCTTAGGGTGGCCAGATTCGGCGGCGGTCGGCCGCCATTCGCCCTTTTCCAGCATCCAGGTCTTGTGACGCTCCAGGATCTCGCGCTCGCAGGACTCGCAATTGTAGACCGCCGACCGCGGCTCGCCCTTCGGCCAGGCCAGCCGCTCGAACCGAAGCGCCTGGTGGGCTCCGCAATGAGGACAGGGCACGAAGAAGCGCCGCTGGTCAGAGGCCTCGTATTCCCGCTCGATGCGCGAGATGCCGGCGATCGTCGGCGTCGAGACTACGAACACCTTGCGCCGGGCAAAGGTCCGGGTCCGCGCCTCGGCGAGGGCGACCGGATCGCCTTCCCCGTCAACGTCGCCCGGATAGCCGTCAACTTCGTCGAGGAAGAGGTAGCGGACTGGCATCGAGCGGAGCCCAACCGCCGAGTTGGCGCCGGTCATCACCAGGACGCCGCCGCGGAACTCCTTGGCAAGCACTGTGTTGCCGGAGTCGCGTGAGCGCGGCGGGGCGATCCGCGTCAGCAGCGCCGGGCTCTCCTCTACCAGCGGATCGATCCGCTGGCGGGAGTTCCGTTTCGCCATCTCGACAGTTGGCAGGACGGCGAGCATCGGGCCTGGCGCATGGTGGATGACGTAGCCGATCCAGTTGTTGCCTGCTTCGGTCGCGCCGACCTGAGCCCCTTTCATGAAGACAACGCGCTCGACCGGCGAGACGGCCGAGAGGCAGTCCATGATCGCCTTGAGGTACGGCGTCCGGCTGGTACGCCATGGACCCGGCTCCGACGAGGCGCGACCGGACAGCCGCCGGTGCTGGTCGGCCCACTCCGAGACGGTGAGTACGGGGTCCGGCCGGAGGCCCTGGTCGAATGCCTCCGCATAGATCTCGGCCGCGCTCGGCATGCTCAGGCATCGTCGGCGCTGCCGAGAGCCAGCGACCGTTCCAGCCGGTCGCGCTGGTTGCGCACGTCCTCCTTGAGATCAATGAGGGTCGCCTTGATAGCCGCCACGTCGGAACGGAGCTCGGCGACTATCCGCCGCCCGGCGACGTCGTTGTCGACCTTGGCCTCGATAGCGTCGAGCCTGACTTGCAGGCGGGCGACCGTGCCCGAGGCCCAGGCGACGAGCTTCACGATCGCCGCAGTCACAGCGATGGCGTGGGCCGCCGCGGCGAAGACCACCACCCATTCTGGTCCGGTCATGAGCATGCCCTGCGAGCAAGGTGACCATCGTTTCGGGTGAGATAAAGCACTGTCATTGCTCTCAATCCCGCTTCACTTTGGGAGTGGAAAGAGCGTTCATGTCGGCATCGAAACTGATGGAGACCGATAATGACGAAGGGCACGGCTGAGAGTGCGATCGGCGCGATGATCGGCGCGCTTTCCGACCTACTCGAACGGGCGCTCGCCGAGACACGCGAGGCCATAACCTACATCGAAGGCGGCAACCGGAACGCCGCGATCGGCACCATCGCCGACCTCGACCAGGTGCTTGCCGATGCGCTCGCCCTCCAGGGCGCTGCTCGCGCGGTGCACCGTCAAGCGCGGTAGAGAGGCGCTTCCTGCAAGTAGTTCGGTCCGGGCCGCGCCCGCGCGGTTCCGGACCTTGCCGCCGTGGAACGGACCGGATCGGCCGGTCCTCCAAAGCCACGGAGGCAACCCCCATGAAACTCACCGACACCCAGCTCGTCGTCCTCTCCGCCGCACTTGCGCGCGAGGACGGCTCGATCCTGCCGCTCCCCGCCAAGCTCAAGGGCGGTGCGGCCGGCAAGGTCTGCGGGGCGCTCCTCGCCAGGGAGCTCGCCGAGGAAGTGCGGCTCTCGCGGAAGGCGGCGCGCGAGAACCCGAAGAAGGTCTATGCCGACAACGAGGCCGAGGGCCCGCGCGGCCTGCGGCTCACCAAACTCGCCGAGAAGGCGCTCGGCACGGACGCCGAATCGATGACCGAGGCAGGTCAGGCCAAAGAGGAAGCGGCACCTCCCGCCTCAGAAGAGAAACGGAAGGCGCCGCGCTCCGCGCGCCGCACGCGCCGGGAGGAGCAGACCAGCAGCGCCGCGGAACACGCGCTCACGCAACCTCGGTCCGGCACCAAGCTCGACCGGCTGGTCGAACTGCTCCGCCGCCCCGACGGGGTTTCGATCAAGGAAGCTGCAAAGGCCCTCGACTGGATGGAGCACTCGGTGCGCGGCGCGGTCGCCGGCGCGCTCAAGAAGAAGTACGGCCTTGCGGTCAACGCCGAGAAGCTCGAAGGCCGCGGCACCGTCTACCGGATCGCCGGCTAAGCCGGGGCGACGCCATGAAGACGATCCGCCTGACGGACAGCACGTACCAGGCCCTCGCGGCTGCCGCGGAATTCGAATTCCGCTCGACCGGCGAGCGGCAGCCGGACGGCACGTGGCTGGTGGCGCTAGAGGACGACACCTACGAGCGGCTCGACTCCCATCGCTTCGCCGGCGAGAGCGGCGTTGGCGTCGTGCTGCGCGTCCTCAACGCCTGCCAGGGCCGCCGGCCGAACTGACCGCCTCAGTCCACCTCGGACCTGCGATCGGCCGCCGCTCCGAAAGGGGCGGCGGCTTCGCGTTTGGCCTTGAGCACGCGGAACGTCTCGAACAGGCGCCGCAGACCGTAACTCCGCACGACCGATACCGCTGTGAAGACGCCGCCGACCTGCAGGTCCTGACCAATCGAGGTCCTGATCCCGAACAATGGGAACACGATGAACTGCGTCGCGACCGCGACGGCATAGCCGATCATCACGTTTGCGATCGCTTCAGCGAGCGACAAGGTGCGGCTCTGGCTGGGGCGCAGGCTCACGCCGATGCCCTCTTAGCACCACGTCGTCCATCAACCTGAGGAGAGGGCTCGATCGAGACCGCGGTGTCGGGAGCCTCCCCTGCGATCCGTTCCAGCGACAGCGCCGCATAGGCCGGGTTGAGCTCGACCAGGATGGCGTCGCGACCGAGCCGGGCGGCAACGGCGGCGGTCGTCCCGGCGCCGCCGAATGGGTCGAGCACTGTGCACGACACCGGTTCTGCCGGCGGACAGCTGCACGCGGGCGCCCACCCCAGCTCCCGAGGCTCACGCGCGTCGTCGGCGACCCCGCCGCCCGGGTTCGGGCGGTAGTAGGTGCCGTCGTGCTTCTGTCCGACCTTCTGGAAACTCCGCTTCCGCTTGCGATCGATGACCCGCATCCAAGGGGCGCCGCAGTGCGGACACGCCCCGCGCGCGCTCGTGCCCGCCTTGATGCAGGGCTCGACGAGCGCCGGCGGGAAGGTCGCGAAGTGGGCGCCGCTGAACGGCTTCGTCGCGACCGTCCAGACGGATCGGATGTTGCGGCCTTTCGCCTTGTGCGGCCGATCCTCGATCTGCTCGGGCAGCGCGCGGCCTTTGAGGTTGACGAGCGCCCGCCGGGCGCTGCGGTTGGGGTTGAGGCCGTCCTTGGCGCCGCCGGTCTGCAGGTCGAAAGTCGCCTGGGCGATCCGGCGGAGTGTCGCCGCCGCGAACGGCTCGCGGACGCCTTCCTGGTCGAAGAAATACCGCTCCGACTTGGCGAGTAGGAAGATGAACTCGTGCGCTCGGGTCGGCCGGTCGCGGACGCTCTCCGGCATTGGGTTCTTCTTCGCCCAGACGACGTCCGAGCGAAGCCACCAGCCGTCGGAGCGCAGCGCGAACGCCACGGTCCACGGCATGCCCACCAGGTCTTTCGGCTTAAGCCCCATCTGCGGCAGCCGGTTCGGCTGCGTCGTCGGACCAACAGCCGCGACGACGTGGAGCCGCGAGCCGCCGCGACTGCCCCGGTGGCCGGTCCAGCGTGCGCCCTGCGCTCCGCCGCCCGGGTGAGCGCCGACCTTCCCGGCACCGGTCGCGAAACAGTCGCCGAGCACCAGCCAGACCGTCCCGTCGTCGCGCAGAACACGCCGGATTTCGCGAAAGACGGCTATGAGGGTAGCGACATAGGCGGCGGGGGTCGGTTCGAGACCGAGCTGTCCGTCGACACCATAGTCGCGCAGACCCCAGTACGGCGGGCTCGTCACTACGCAATGGACGGAGCGGTCCGGGAGATCCCGCAGGCGCTCCCGGGCATCGCCGACGAGGATCCGGATCGAAGACATTTGAGGAGTGATTTGCGATCAACTTGCGCGGGCTGTGACGGATTCATCGAAGCTGCGACCGTCGTCTTCGAGCGTGGCGGCCTTGCCGGTGAAATCCTGCCAGCGCTTAACGATCACGTCGCAGAAGACCGGGTCGATTTCGATCATCCGGGCCTGGCGGCCGAGCTTCTCGGCGGCGATGGCCGCGGTGCCCGAGCCGCCGAACGGATCGAAAACGATATCGCGCGACTTCGAGGAGTTGCGGATCGCCCGCTCAACGAGCTCGACCGGCTTCATGGTCGGGTGCAGGTCGTTCGATCGCGGCTTCTTCATCGACCAGACGTCGCCCTGGTCGCGCGCGCCGCACCAGAAGCGGTCGTGGCCCTTCTTCCAGCCGTAGAGGACCGGCTCGTACTGGCGCTGGTAGTCGGAGCGGCCGAGGGTAAAGACGTTCTTCGCCCAGATGATGAACGTTGACCAGTGACCGCCGGCGGCTTCGAAAGCGGCTCGGAGCGTATGCAGCTCCGACGACGACATGGCGATGTAGACGGCGCCCTTGGTCACCGCGACGATGTTTGTGCAAGCAACGGTCAGGAAGCGGGCGAAGTCGGCCGACGACAAGTCGTCGTTGCTGATCTTCTTGCGGTTGCCCGCCGTCGAGCCTTTCCCCTCGTAAGCGACGCGATAGGGCGGATCGGTGAAAGTCATGTCGGCGAGCGACCCGCCAAGACACCTTTCCACATCGGCAAGGACTGTTGCGTCGCCGCAGAGAAGCCGGTGGTCGCCGAGGACCCAGACGTCGCCTGGCCTCGTGACTGCCTCAGGCTCTGCTTCGGGAACCGTGTCGTCGTCGGTCAGGCCTGCCGTCTCGGTGTCGGCGTCACCCGCCAGGATGCGCTCGATCTCGTTAGCGTCGAAGCCCGTGAGGTCGAGGTCGAAGTCGAGGTCGCGGAGGCTCGCGAGCTCGACCGCAAGCAATTCCTCGTCCCACCCCGCGTTCTCGGCGATCCGGTTGTCTGCGATGCGGAAGGCGACCTTCTGCGCGTCCGTCAGGTGAGCCAGGATGATCGCGGGCACCTCTGATAAACCGATTTTCTCCGCTGCAAGGACTCGGCCGTGCCCGGCGATGATCTGGCCGCTCTCGTCGATAAGGACAGGGTTGACGAAGCCGAACTCGGCGATCGAGGCGGCGATCTGCGCGACCTGCTCGTCCGAATGCGTCCGGGCGTTGCGCGCATAAGGGACGAGCTCGCGGAGCGGCCGGGAGACGACCGTCAATCTGTTCGCTAGCCGGCTCACTTGCAGTCCTGATGTTTTGGCGGCGTACTGTCGGAGGTGGACTGGCAGAGACGCGCGCCATGTTTGGACGGTTGCGGCAAAGACGGGAACTGCGGCAGCTGATCCAGGAGGCAGCCAATGCCTGGATCGCGCACTACGGCGATCAGGCATGGGACGTCGCCTATAGCCGCAGCCGCGACATGGATCTGCTCGACGAGGAGCGCGCGCTGGCCTACCGCCTGCGCGCCGAGATTGAGAGGCGGTTCGGAATCAAGCCGAGGGCCGATACCGCGACCCGATATCTGGAGCCTGACTGAGGGCGCTCACGACCGCCGCTTTGAAACCGCGGCGGCGATCGCCACCATCCCCCTCTCGGCGACGCTGACGCCGAAGAACGACAAGAGGATCGCTCCCTCCCACTGGTCGAACGGCGGCGGGAACTTGGCGATGCCCCAGCTGAAGGCGAAGCAGGTGTCGAGCGTCACGAGGACTAGATGCAGGGTGAAGCATCCGGCGATCAGCGCCGTGATCAGCCGCATCTCCCAGAAGCCGGCAGAGGCAAGCCGTATCTCCTTGGCGTTCTGCCGCGCGGCGATCGTCGCCTCGATCTCCTTCGCGGCGAGGTCCGCGGCGATCTTCCGGTCACTGGTCGCTGCGTCGAGCTTCGCCTTGTAGGCGTCGACGACTTTCTCCCCGACCGAGGCCGTGAGGCCCGGCACCAGCTTGAGCAGGAAAGCGAGGATGACGGCGAGCATTGGTCTTTAGTCCCGCGAGCCCGCCGGAGTTGTCGTGACCTTCCGGAAGAAGAGACCGGCCACGTTGACCCCGAGAACAACGAGCATCGCCTGCCGCGCGTCGAGGCCGACCTGCTGCCAGACATCGGCGGTGAGCGTGTGGAAGTAGTCGAGGGCCTCCGGGACGCCGGCGATGACCAGCGTCGCGATGTGAAAGGCGTAAGTCCGCCAGCCCTGCGGTGCGAGCTTGTAGGCTGCGCCCGCGATCGCGAGCAGGATGGCGAGGAAGATGAGAACGGTCATGCCGAACGTCCTTCGGTTGGAGGAGCGGCTGGCTTGGCGCGTCGCGCGAGTTCGGCCCGGTAGCGAATCGCGAGATAGCCGCCGATCAGGACCGCAACCGCGACGCCGATCGCCAGCGCCGACAGCCATGGATGTGAAGCGCCGGTCTCGCTGGTTGTCGCGACCGCAACGACTGCCGTCCCGATGCCGGCGGCAATGCTCTTCGGCGTGGCGGTCTTTGCCGCCGCGTCGCGGGCGAGGCTTGCGCGCGTTGCCGGTCCCACGATCCCGTCGGCGACGAGGTCCGGGTGGCTCGCCTGATAGGAGAGGACAGCCACCTTGGTCTTCTGTCCGGCGATTCCGTCGAGCGCGCCCTTGTAGAAGCCGAGCGTCGCCAGCTGTTGCTGGTAGGCTTTCACCTCGTCCGCGGTCTGCGACACCGACTGCGCTGACGCCGTGCCGTGCGCGCTGAGGTCGATCGGGCCGTAGTCGCCCGTCTCCAGGAGCCTGGCTTCATCGGCCCTGCGCCGCTTCAGGATGCCGCCGGTGAGCTTGTACTTGCGCAGGAGCGCCGCCGCCCCCTTCCCGTCGCCCTTGGCGAGCTTCTTTGCCCAGGCGGCATCGAGGGATCCCGGCCCGCAGTTGTAGGAGACCGAGCCGCAGGCATCGAACTGGTGCTGAGCAGTCGGCTTGGCCTTCGTCGCAATGCTCGGCGTGTATTCTGCATCGAGCAGCTTGCGCACGAGCGTGTCGCACTCCTCCTTGCTGATCGTGTCGCCGAGGCGGAGGTCGTGCCCGCGGGTCTGGCGCCAGTGCGCGGCGAAGACGCGCGAGCGCATCGTGAAGCCTTCGCCGATCGTGACCACGCCCTTCGGGTCGCGATAGGCCCTGGTCACCAGCCCTTCATGCAGGCGGATGAAGGCGACACCCTTGTCGCTTTCGTTCATGGACAACCTCCGAACAATCAGGCGGGAGCAGCGGCTGACGCGATTCGCTCGGCCGCGCGACAAGGTCCTTGTCGGCAGGTTCGCGCTGGCCGCCTGTCAGGCCCTCGTGTTGTGCAAGGCTCTCTGATGGCGCTAGATCGCTGCATGGAATCGCGCTACGAGATGCGTCAGGACGAGCACGGCTGGACGGTCTTCGATCGGTCGACCGGCAAGACCGCCGAGGTGAACGGCGTGCCGCAGCATGGTCTTGTGGTGGACGACGCCGACGATCTCGTTGACTTGCTGAATCGCCTTGAGATCGAGCGCGCTGGTTCGACGAACCAGTGAAGAGCGCATTCCCCACCACAGATCAGGCCGGGCCGGCGAGCTCGTCGAGTGCCTGCCGGATTTCCTTGTCGAGGAGCACGAAGCAGGCGCGCTCGTCCGCCTCCGCTGCGAGGACTGGCGCGAGCCGGGCCGGAAGGTTGAGGAGCGCGTCGCGTACGATGCGGGCCTTGTTGAAGGCGGCGACCTTGACCTCATCGGAGTCGACAAACTTGCCGGCCTCGACCTTGGCCTTGAGCTCAAGAAGCTTGCCCTTCTCGACCTCGGTCTTGGTCCGCGCCTTGAGAAGGAGGGTCGGGAGGTCCGTAGCGGCGCCGCCGGGCACATCCGAAAAGGCCAGGCCGACGCGCGCCGTCGGTGTCGTTGGCCGATGCTGCGGATCTGCATGCGCCGGTGCCGGTGCCGGCAGCGTTCGGTTCGCCTTCCGCGCCGGCTCGCGCAGCGCGGCGAGGACCTTGTCAGCCTCGACCGGGTCGATGCGGCCGTCGGCGCCTGCAGGGAGCTTGCCGGCGCGGATGAGGCGGCTCACATAGGAGCCCGAGACTCCGATCCGTTGCGCATATTGGCGCGCCGAGAGCCGGGCCATCGGCGGCCTCCGAGAACCTTCGCGTTGGCGGGGTGAACCGCTGAGATGTGAACTGTGAACCGCGGCGGCATGCGCCGCGCAGTTCACACCGCGCTATGCCAGTCAAACCTTTGCAGGAGCGAGATTGTTGGGAGGTTCGCGAGGAATGTGAACCGAGGTCGTGTGAACCAAGCTGCGACGACTGGCGCTAGCGAAATATCGCGCCGAAGCCCCCCGCATAGGTTTCTCGCCGGGAAGGACCCGCGAAGCCGGCTATCAACGCCGCTTAGATCTATCCGCCGCCCATCTCCGGTCCATGGCGCGACCCTAAGCTTTGCATCGGACGGCCGTCAATTCGAAACGGGGATGCGGGCGAAGAAAGTCGATAAGGCGCTGTGTTCGTTTATGAATTAGCGACGATTGGAGCCAATCCTGGCGCTTCAGGCGGCTGCCTTCCTGACCGTCCGCGCACGTTCGCGACGGCTGCGGCGTGTCGGCCGCACGACGATCGCTACCTCGCGGTCAAGGCGGCGCACGCAACGCAGCAGCCGTTCCAGGGAGAAGCGCGCCACTTTGCCGTTGATGAGCGCGGACACGTCGGATTGGGCCAGCCCGAGCGCTGCGCCGGCCTTCGCCTGCGTGAGGCGTCGCCGTTTGATCAGCGCACGAATCGTGCGGACCAACTGCGCCTTGAGGAGTTCCTCCTCCGCGTTCTCAAAGCCGAGGTCGGCGAACACATTGCCGCTGCTCGGAATGATCCCGTCAGTCATGATCCCTTCTCCTTGCCATGGTTTGGCGGTAGTGGGCTTCCGCAGTCCTGAGACGCTGCTTCACGAGGTTGATATCCGACGCTGGCGTCTTCCGGCCCTTCTTCGACTTCTTCTGGAACGCGTGCAGCACGTAGACAGTGCCCGCGAACTTGATGGTGTAGACGGCGCGGTACGTGTCGCCGTCATGGTCGTCCACGATCTCCAAGACGCCGCGCCCGCCAAATCCCTGAAGGGCCTTGGCCCGAGGATGCTCACCACCTCGCTGCGCATCGTCGAGCGCCTGGCCCATCACTCGCCGGACGTCCGCCGGGAACTCCCGAAGATCGTCACGCGACGAGGCGATCCAGACGAGCGGCTTCGACGGCGGTTTCATCCACCCATTCCTATAGCAGTACTGCGATACGCCTACCAGCCCTCCGTGACCCCGGCCGAGGGCACGGGTCGACAGCATCGACAGGTCGGCATGGATATGTCGACGCATCTCGATTCCTTCGACACGAGCCTCCTCATGCACATCGCCTCTGGCCTCGATCACGATACCCGTAGTGCTTCGCGAGCACGCCGAGCGCAGCGACGAGAATCCCTTGCGCACTCTCCTGCCTGACCGGACGCCCGCCCCAGCCCTGCCGGATCGCCCACTCGCGGATGGAGGTCTGCAGCCCGACGACGAACCAGACGCAGGAGCCTGCCGGAGAGCCATAGCCGCCGAGGGCTTCGAGTGCACCAGACACGCGTTCGCGGGCACCGACCTGTGTGTCCGACAGATCGGCTTGTCGGTTCGATCCAGGCAGCGGCCGGATCATCATCTCCCAGTCGATGCCTGGCATGCGATCAAGGTTGGCGATAGTGAACGCCGCCTGGAAGTCGCGTGCCGCATCATGCATCGCCTCGGTGATGGTGCCGGCCTCGAGCATGAGGCGGATCGTGTCAACGGTGCGGTGATGGGTGACGGTGACACCGTCCGGATCCTGCTCGGTCACCTTGCGGGTGACGACGTTGTCTGAAGCAAAGCCACCGGCCAGCGTGACCGGCCGCTTCCCCCGTCGTGTGCTCTTCCTGCTCATCGTGTTTTTCCATTGGTGTCGCCGTAGAGGCGGGTAGCTTCGTTGGTGACGGCCTGGCGGAGCCAGTCGTCGGTGATGTGGTCGAGGGGGAGGATGGCGATGCGCTGTTCGCGCCAGGCGCGTCGTCGCATCAGGAACAGATCGCCCTCTGACGTGCTCGGCAGAGGCACGAGGCGTGCAAACGCGCAGCGCGGCAGGGAAGGCCCGTTCATGCCTGCCCTCGCTTGGCGATCACCCAGGTGAGGAGAGCGAGGGCATCTGCCTCGTTGTGGTCGGCCGGCGAGAAGCCGAGGCGCCGGACAGCGGCGATCACTTCGTCCTTGGAGGCGTTGCCTTTGCCGGTCGCGAAGCGCTTGATCGTGCCGACGGGCACGCCCTCGTAGGGGATACCGCGCTCCTCGGACCAGCTGGTGAGGGCGGCGAGAAAACCGCCATAGACTTGTGCGGCAAGTGTCCCGGCATGGGCGCGCACCTCCTCGAACCAGATGCCCTCGATCGATGCGCTCGCCCGGACTTCGGAGAGCCAGCGGCCGAAGCGGAGGAAGACCATCCCGCCGCCCTCGAAGCGCCCGGGCTTGAGGGTCAGGGTGCCGGAGACGATCGGGCCGGCCTTGGGCTTCAGCGCCCATCCGGTGGAGGAGCCGAGGTCGAGGGCGAGCAGCGCTCCGGGTGAAAAGGCCCGGCTCGCAATCGCGGGTCGGAGGGGGAGATTCGCATTCGGCTCCGAATGCGCGACCATGGACGCGCTCATGACGAATCCTCTTGGGTATCGTGATGGTCGCGGGGCGGCGGTCCGACCTGTTTGGCGACTGGAGGGCCGCCGTCCCGCTCATGGGTTTGTGGTGAGGGCCTGGCTTCCCGGACCGGCGGTCCACGCGACCAGGCCGCGAGCCATCGGCGATAGGGTCCGGTGGGGTCCTGCCAGGACGGGTAATGGATGACCCACCAGCTGGAATCCCAGGAATACTGCGGGTCCGGTGGGTCGGTGGGTCTCGGTGGGATGGTTCCAGAGACTCTATATGTGAGAGAGGAATCCTCTCGCGCATTAAGAAGAGACCCACTTCGTCCACCTGACCCACCGCGGCCTTGATTCCCCTCGACATTTTTTCGGTGGGTCTCGGAATCGAAGACCCACCGAGCCGGCTCAGACCCACCGGGCTTGCTCGACGTCGTGCGCTCGTCGCCGGCCTCGATCGCCAGGCGCCACCGCATGACGCCCTCGTGAAGTCCGTTCTGGCCGACGCGAAGCTGGTAGTGGTCGACCGCGAACACGCGGTCGCGGACGCGCGAGAGGAGCGAGCCGAGCTTGATACGCTGGCCGTGCTCGGTCGCCGCGAAGACCGGGAGCGGTGGCTCGGCGCTGAGCGCGAGCGGCAGGATCTCGGCGACGCGTACCGGCGCGGTGCGGAACTCGCTCCACCAGCGGGTCACGAAGGAGCGCCAGCTCTCGCTTTCGCTGTCTGACCGCTCGTAGAGTTCGTCGATGTTGCCGAGGAAACCGGGGATGCCGGCCGTCGACAGGATTCCGCCCATGATCGAGGACCAGGCTTCAAAACTGCCGACCCGCTTCGGCGAGCGCGGCCGCCCGGCTGCGATCCAGTTCTGCACCAGGAGCAAGCAGGCGCGGACGAGCGCCGCGCGCTTCTCGTGGAGCCAGCCAAGAAGCTCCGGGTGGCGGAAGGTCTCGCGTCGCCAAGGCTGGTCGACGCCGGCGTCGAGCCGAATGCGGACGATCCGACGGGCGATCTCGTTGGAGAGCTCGGGGTTGTTGCCGGTCGCGATCCAACAGCAGCGGATCGGGAATTGCACCATCTCGGAGCGGCCGAGGAGGCGGTCTTCCCAACTCGGCGCCGTGAGCGCTGCCGCCAGCGCCGAGGAGTCGAGCTTGCCGCGGACGTTGTCGATGACCAGGAGGACGGGCATCGAGCGGAGTTTGGCGGTGAGACGCTTCCGCCACTCGTCCTCGTCGCGTCCTTCGGTCATGATGTTCGCCGGGCGGCCGGTCACGATGGTGGCGACGGCGTCGACCATCAGAGTGGCGCCAGTCCCCGGCGTCGGCTTCTCGATGAGGTGAAGGGGTGTCGGCCCGTTGATCATCGCCCGGGCGAAGGGCAGGAGCAGGAGTGCCACGGCGTGCGCGCGTTCGGCGTCGCTGGTGAACGGGAAGTCGCCGAGAAGCTCGTCGAGGAGCAGCGCTTTGGCTGCGGCGACCTCGTCTCCGCTGGGCTTCGCCGGGATCTCGCCGACGGCGAACCCCGGCTCGGCCTCGAAGAGCACGGCGGAGCCGGCGAGATAGCCCGGCGTCGTCTCGACTGCGCCGTCGCGGCCGAAGATCGGCGCCGCGACGATGCCGGCGAGCACCGGCACGAGCGGGTCGGCGGTGACAAGCACGTCCTTGACGACGCGCGCCGGCGGGCTGACCGGCACGAGGTCGCCCTTGGCGCTAGCCCGCCGCCAATCAGCGATGCGAGCAAGCGCATGCGCCATGCGATCCTCATCGAGGAAACGGACGAGCGGCGCGCCCTCGTCATCGCGCTCCACCCAGACGAGGCGGGCGGCCGTGCGGAACAGCCAGGGTGGGCTGTTCGCCTCGATCAGCTGCTCCCAGGCCGTCCCGGCAAGACGTGCGAGGTCGCCGTCATCGGCGCGGACCAGCGGCCGGTTGCTCGGCCGATCGGGGAAGAAGAGCGGCAGGCCGCGGGCAGCGCGGGAGGACGAACGACTGGAGGGTGCCGGACCGCCAGGCGGACTGGGCTCGTAGGGCTCTGCCGCCTCGACGACGCGCCTCACCTCCTCGGCGCGATCGCGGAGAAGGACGTCATTGAAGTCATCGCCGGCGCGCGGCGGGAGCGCGATGAACACCGATCGGCCTTCGTCGACCAATCGCACCGCCAGTCGGCGCGCGGCATCGAGCCCAGCGCCGGCAGCGTCATGGTCAGCGCAGACGACGACACGCCGGATGTACTCCGGAAGGCGCTGGTCGGCGAGGCTGCCCGCAGAGAGCGCCGCCCACATCGGCAGGTCGGGGCAGGCGGTCATCACCGCGAGCGTGGTCTCGATCCCCTCGGCGAGGCCGATCAGCCCATCGACCGCTTTCGCAAGGCGCACCGCGCCGCCATGGACCTCGCCGAGCGACATGCGTGCGTTACGGACCGGCGCCTTAGCGGTTCCGTCCAGCGCGAGGTAGGTGCGGTGGAGCCCGAGCACGGCGCCGTCGTGACCGCGCACGGTCCCAACCATGCCGGGCCAGCCGGTCTTGGTCTCGAAGTGGGTGAGGTCGGCAACGAACCGAAGATCGTCAGTTGCAGGTGTGGTGACGCCGCGAGCTGCGAGCCACCGCTCGGCGAGCGTCCCGGCGAGCGGCGCGGCGCGGGCAAGGATGTGCCGGACCTCGGTCTCGACCGCAGCCTCGTGCGCGCCCCTAGCGGGACCGGCAGCCGCCATGGGGGCGGCTGCGCGGCTTCGAGTCGACTTTGTGACGAGGGAGCTAGCGCCGCCGACGAGCCCCGCCGCGTAGGCGAAGAGGTCGTATCCGGCGAGTTCGGTGGCCTGTTCGAGCGCCGAGAGCGGACCGCCGGAACCCGAGCCGTCGAAGTCGATCCAATCGCCGGCGTTCGGACCGTCGAGCGCGACGACGCATGAGCCCTGCTTCCGCGGCGGCCGACCGTCGATCCCGCCGAGCCGCCATTCGTGCCCTTCGCGCCGACCTCGCGGGAAGTGCGCCGGCACCCAGGAACGCGCCGTCGCGCGGAGTTGCGCGACCAGGCGGTCGAGGTCGAAGCGCTCGGCCGGGCGCGCTGGCGCGACGTCGTTGAGGTCGATCACGCCGCCCTCCGCCAAGATGGAAGGCTTGGCACAGACTTCGGAGGCTGCTCAGCGTGCCAGCAGCGGCCTGCAAACGGACACATCCGGCAGAGATAGAAATCCTCGCGCGCCGCGATGCGGGGCAGAAGCTCGCCAGCGTCAACGGCGGAAAGCACGGCGACAGCCTTGTCAGAGAGATCCTGCGCGGCGGTGGGATCGAAGGCGATCAGATCGAAGGTGAGCGCCTCGGTGTCCTTGTCGAGCGCGACGACGAGCGTTCGCTCGATTTCGAGATAGGCCATATAGACTTGGACCTGCGACCAGTAGACCGGAGCCGCGGACCGCAGTCCGCGCTTGACGATCTCCGACCAGGTCGCATCGTTGACGGCCTTATGTTCGAAGAGGACCGGGTACGGAAATCCAACATCGGGACCATCAACGATGACGCCGTCGATGTGGCCCTGGAACCTCCCGTCCGCCGCGGAGAAGCCGAACTGCGAGCCGTCGCGCTTACAGGTGCGGAGGTCGAAGCCTGCGAGCCGGAGCCACCTGATCGTCATCCCCTCGAAGCGGTGGCCGGTCTCGAATACGCGCAGGAGCCGCCCGGTGAACGCCTTCCCGGGGTCGGGCGGCAGGTGCATCACCTCGTAGCAGAGCCGCCGAGCACAGGGCTCGCCGATACGGGAGGCACCGAGGTAGTTGCGCGGCGGCATCGCCTCGCGTTCGGCGAGGAGTGCGGCGTCGACGAGCCCGCCGATCCGCTCACCGAGCGTCGGCTCGCCCGTTGGTCGGCCGTAGACGAAGCGAGAGCCGCTGTTGAGGTCGAGAACCACGAACTCACCGTCAGAACGGGATCTCGTCGTTGAGCGTGAGCCGGCCCATCGCGTCGCGGAAACCGTCGACGCAGACCTCGATGATCCGGTCGATCTCGGCGCCGCTTCTGCCCTCGAACGCCGGCATCAGCCCTAACTCCTGGATCACTTCGGCGAAGGGCCGCCTGGTCTCCCGGATTGCCTGCTCTTCGGTTGCGGTCTTGTCGATCATGCCGTTCAGCCTCGTTGCGATGGCCGCCCCGGCGCGCTGGCAGCGCTCGGAGCAGAAAGCGTAGGTCGGGTACCGGTCCGGCCGGAGCCGGTAGGTGAAGAGGAAGCCGCGGCTCGCTCGCCCGCAGATCCGGCACGGCCTCACCCGAGCAAGAGCGCCGCGAGCTCTTTCGAGCCGGGCTCGTCGGGACTCCGCGCCAGCTTCTCCGAGGCCAGCACGATCCAGCGGGTTGTTGCCGCCTCGGCGAGGTGCTCGAGCTCCATGAAGGTCAAGCTCCGGATGGGCCGGTCGAGGCGGACCGACCCTTCGAGCCAGGCGCCAACGGCCTTAGCGCATTCGGCCCTCACGCGGTCCGCCCATGCATCATCCGGACTGCGCTTCCGGCCCTCCCGTGGGCGCGGCCGCCTCATTCGTTGAGCCAGGCCGGTCCCGGCCGGGGCTGCGGGGGCGTTTCGCCCTGGCGCCAGGCAGGTTGCGCCGGCGTCGCGCCGGCTTGGCCGTTTGTTACCCCCGTCCCAGGCGCACGCGGCAGTGGTGCCGGCGCCGGGGTGGCAGGCGCGGCAGGCGCCGGCTTCGCCTGTGTGCCCGCGTGTGGGGCACCGCGGCCCCAGGCCGGGCCGGACTGCGGCTGGGCAGCGGCTCTCTGTTGCCAGGCGGGAGCCTCGGCGGCGCTCGCATGCTTCGCGGCGCCGGACTTGCGGCGCATGCCCGGCTTGGCGGGCACGGTCTCGCCCGCCATCACCTTCGCCCATTCCGGCCGGTCCTTGGTGATGGCGGCGTCGAGTTCGCTGCGGCCCTCCTCGTCGGTCGCGATCTTGGCGATGAACACGACGTTCTGCAGACTGGAGAAGCCGTTCAGCCTGCGCTTGGCCTGAGCCTCGGGGCCCTCGTCTTTCGGGTCGAGCCCGTGGGCGGAGTCGATGATCGCCCGGAGGCTCGACTTGGTGATCTTCCAGCCAATCGAGACGCCGCTCTCGTCGACCTTGCCGCCGAAGACCACGAAGCGCCGCCAGAATTTTCTGCGGGCATACGGCCCCTCCAGAATTGCGAACTCGCAGTCGAGCTGGACGACGTCGGAGCCCGGCGAACGCGAGAGCTGGAGGAGACCGCGATCAATCGGGCTCTCGCCATCATGTCCGCCCGGGCGGATGGTCATCGCCACCTTGGCGAAGGTGCCGTCGGGGATGACCTCGGACGGACGGAGCGGCTCGGCATCGTTGAAGTCGAACATGGGATGTCCTCGGGGATCAGGCCTGATTGGAAAGACGCGGCCGGTTGACCTTGGCGATGATGGCGCCGAGGTCGGCGGGCTCGGTCAGGTCGAGGCTGCCGGAGCGGTCCTTGGCCGGCAGGCCCCAGGGGTTGCCCGACCGACACACGATGCGTCGCTCCCCGCCCGAGACCGGGTTATGGCGCCAGGCGCCTGCGGAACCCTGGTCCGAGTCGAAGAGCGAAAGGGTGAGGACCTCGTCGACGATGCCGGGGAGCTCGCGCGAGGCGCGCCCGCCTTCCATCTGTGGCTGAAAACTCTCGCGGCCGAGATCATCAACCACCCGTTCGAGGATGCCGACGAAGATCACCGTCTTGCCGGGCGTGTGCTGGAGGTGCTTGAGCATACCGATCGTCTCGCGGGCGAGCAGGCCATAGGCGCCGCGGGTGTCGGGCTTGCCGGTGCGGTCGGAGAAAGCCTCAGGGCGGAGCTTCGCCCAAGCCATGGCAAGGCGCGTCAGGTCAGTGATCGAGTCGACGAAGACGTACCGCTTGACGGCGAGCGCCGCGCCGAGTTCAGGGTATTCTCGGGTGACGTGCTCGTGGTGCGCCGGCGAGAAGAAGCCTTGCGGGTCGGCCGTCGGGCTGACCCCGCCGACGAGGCAGGCAATGTCGGCGGCTTCCGCGAAACTGCGGACCGGAACCGAGATGCCGCCCCAGCCCTGCAGCGACTTCATACCGGCCTCAAGGTCGATCACGATGGTCTCGTCGGGCGGGAGGGTGCGAGCAAGGGATGTCTTGCCGGCGCCCGAGGGACCGAAGACCGCGATCGTGGTCTTGGAATTGGCGGCGGAGAGCCGCTCGTCGGCGGTGATGATCCTTAGGGCCATCAGGCAGCCTCCCTCTCGCTCGCCTTCGGCGTCTCGACGCGGTAGACCGGGCGGCCGGTCTCGACGGTGCGGGCGGGGAGGAAAAGTTCGCGCACCGGCCGCGGCCAGTTGTTGAAAGCGGCTTCGGAGATCTCGAGCTTCACCTTCACATAGTCGTCGGGGTCGTCGCCCCAGCCGGAGCGGATGACCTCGACGGCATGCTTCAGCTTCTCCTGGTCCCACTTCACCCGCTTCGGCAGCTCGGCGACGACCACGAAGCCGTTGTCCTCGAAGCGAACCGTGCCGGTGTCCTTGCCATCCTCGGCGCGGCGTTGGTGGGCGCGGGCACCGTATTTGAGGTCAAGGGCGTCGCGGACCTTGTCCTCGATCAGACCGAGCGAGGCCTTCTGCTCGGCAAGGTCATCGAGGACACAGGCGAGCTCAGGAGCAGTGAGCGCGGCGATCGCGGCGGCCGGCAGGTCGCGCACATGTTCGGTCAGGATAGCGAGCTTTGGCATGAGACTCCTCAGGCGGCGGCAAGGGCAGGAACGGCTTCAGCCTGCAGGGCGGGGACAGGCATAAGCGCCGCGGCCCGCGCCGGCCGGCGCTTGAGACCGCCGATCGCCTTGACCGCAAGGTAGAGGCAGTCCTCGGGCCCGATCCGCTTCTGCACAGGGAGCACCAAGCCTTGCTCAGCTGCGGCGAGCACGCGATGGGCGACGGCGTTGAGGTTCGCCCGCTCGTCCCGCTTGAGAACTGCGGTGCTGGGGACCCGGTCGTGGCCGAGGTGGCCACGGTAGTAGGCGATCCGGTCGCCCGGCTCCGCATCGACCAACCAGTCGACGAAGCCGTTCTCGTCGATGGGGACGGCGAAGCGTGGGAGAGTGGGAGCGACGATCGGCACCGGCATCGGGCAAACCTCTCTCGGGTACAGCCGGTGCGGCACGCCTCGGCTGCTCGGTTCAGGGTCATCTCGGAAATGCCGCCGGCGGTTCGGATCAGTCGGCGGCTTTCGATGTGCTTAGTAGCGGCGGGATGGGGTGATCTTCCCAAGAGGTCTAAACGGGAGCGCCCTTGGCCGGGCGCCAACTGACGAGGCCGGTGCACACCAGCCGGAGCCGGACCTCCCGGAGGCGGCGATAGAATTCGCTGGTCGACAGCCCCGAGCGCCGCTGCGTTTCGGCAAGGTCACCGTCCTCGTCCAGCGCCAGGGCCGCGACCAACCGCAGCTCGTCGGGCAGGTTTCGGAGGAAGCGCCGCAGGGCCACGCTGAGCGCCGCTCCCTCGTCAGAAGAGCTGTCGACTGAGATCCTCTCAGCAAGCAGACCTCCAAGTGTCGGACCGTCGTCGGCGCTGCCGTCGACAGGCTGGTCGAGTGACGGACCGCGCACCATCCGCTCGGCGCCGATCCCGTCCGCCACCGTCTGCGCGGCCTGCCGGGCAACCCGGTCGGCGAACGCGCTCCAGGCGCCGCGCGCCGGGTCGAAGAACCGCCGGCGCTCCAGAAGAGCTAGCAGGATCTCCTGTTCCGCGTCCTCGCGGTCGTCCGGGCCGAGCCGCATCGTGCGCGCGACCCGGCGCGCGTGATAGGCGGCCGCCGCCATCAGCGTGCGCAAGGCCCGCGCGTCGGTGGCCGGCGGCGGTTCGGCCGCATCACTTTGGGCGGATCGAAATGTTTCGGTCACGGGCGTCTTCCTGTTGATTCATTTTGCATCGACGAAACACGCAATTGCTTGGCACAGCTCGATTGTTGAGCGGATAATCCGCGGCGTTCAGTCCCGGTGCGGAGGTTTGCGGGAGGTCACTTACGACCGCGCTCCTTGAAGCGTCGGTAGACCGTCACCGCGGTCGCGATGTCGATTTGCATGTCGGGTGGCAGACGGCGCGCCTCGATGAACGCCCGGTCGGTGTCGAGGCCGAGCCGCTTGCAGGCCGCGATGATGAGCTCGTCCTTCGGCGCCTTCTCGTGCCCGCGTTCGATCCGCGACCAGTAGGCCGGCGAGATGTTGATCTCGTGCGCGAAGTCGTTGAGGCCGATCCCCGCCTTCTCGCGTTCGGCTCGGATCCAGGGTCCGAACGCTGTTCCCGTAAGGGTCGCTCGCTTGATCATTGGATCGTTCCACGATTTGTGTTTCGTCGACGCGCGATGCATCGGCACAAATAAAGTCGGAATCAGCCAAGGTGCCACTGCCTCCCTGAGCGGACGAGGTCGTAGCGGTCGAGCCGGACGCGGACAAAGGCCTCCGAGACCCGGAACCGCTCCGCCAGGGTGAACAGCATCTCGATGGCGCCCTCCGGATCGAGTGACCATCCGTCGTAGGCCGGCGCTCCCCTGATGACCCGAGAAGGGACGTCGGAGAGGGGAAGGCGGCGGCGCTTGGCGAAACGCTGCAACTCGACGCGGAGCAAGCCCGGCGGGACAAGCAGCGCACCCATGAACTCGTTGGCGCGGAACTCTCGCCAGTCCTGGACGACGGTGGCACTCGAATTGGGCGGGTGAGGTCCACGCCGGTCCGACATGATCCGGACCCAGTCCGCGGATGGGCGCTGGTCGAAGCCGGCGACCTTGAGGTCGGTCGCGCGACGGATCAGGCCTGGGGCATCGAACACGACGTGCCCGAGCTCGTGGGCGGCGGTCGACCGAAGGAGGTCGTCGCGAACCCCGATAAGGACACCGTTCACGGACACCATGACGCTATCGGGCTGCCCCGGGTCGAACTCGGTGGCGCCCATGACCGGCCGGTCGGCCTCGTCGCAAACCTCATGGTCGAGGTCCCAGTACGCCTCGAATGCGAGACCGTTGACCAGCAGGGACGACGCCGTCTCGACAAGGCGAACAGTGTCGAGCCGCCGCTCCTGTGGGTCAGTGAACTGCGCGCGGACATTGCGGGCCACGTCCCAGACCTGTCGAGCGGTCAGCCGATTTGGCTCACCCGTGACCGGACTGCAGGGATAGGTGACCTTGATCGGCGACATGCGCGCTCCCGTCTGATGTTCTCTTTTTGTTCCACAACTCAGAGGGAGAGTCGAGTCTTTTGTTGCGGATGTGCGCAACAGATCGACGGCTGCGGTTAGCAGGCTCTCCGACCTCTTGGGAATACCGCTCGCCTCAGCCGCTACAGAGAGAGAGTTCCCCGTCAATTGACCCCGATCCCTCGATGAGCTCTGGCCTCGACCCGACCCGGATGACCGCCGAAGAGCGGCTGGCTGAGATTGCCATGATCGTCGCCCGCGGGCTGGTTCGGCTCCACGCCCGACAGTCAAGCCCGAAATCTGCCGATCACGGAGAAAGTTGCCTCGACTTCTCGCCCGACCACCGCGGTCATGCCGACCGGCTTCGGCAGGTGAAGGGGGAGTGACCATGCCGCAAATGTCGGCCAGAGCGAACGCATCGGAGCCGGCGCGACCTGGCGAGGACGAGAGCCGCGATACGACGGTCCTGACGCGGCTGATGGCGCTGAAGCGCATGAGCGTCGCGGGGTTGAAAGCAGAGTGGCGGGCCCTCTTCGGGGCGGATGCTCCCAACAACAGCCGGTCCTTCCTCGAGCTCCGGCTCGCTTACCGCATTCAGGAACTGGCCTACGGCGGCCCCTCGCGCGAGACCGTCCGGCTCCTTGACGCTCTCGCTGACGAGCTCCGCGGAAATCCGGACCGCAAGACGCGCATCGTGGATCCGCGCCGGCCGGTCGCCGGTACGCGGCTGGTCCGGCAGTGGAACGGGGTCGAGCACACCGTCACGGTGCTGCGCGACGGCTTCGAGTTCGAGGGCCGCAAATACAAGTCGCTCTCGGCCATCGCCCGCGCCATCGCCGGTACCCGCTGGAACGGCTGGCGCTTCTTTGGTCTCCGTGCCGCAGGGGGCGTCCGATGAAGCGGTCACAGACCTCCGCCGCTGCGCCGCGACGGCTGCGCTGCGCGGTCTACACCCGAAAATCGTCCGAGGAAGGACTGGACCAGGAGTTCAACTCCCTCGACGCCCAGCGCGAAGCCTGCGAAGCCTTCGCCGCCAGCCAGAAGGCGGAGGGTTGGGTGCTGCTTCGCGACAGATATGACGACGGCGGCTTTTCCGGCGGCACGCTGGAGCGCCCGGCGCTGAAGCAGTTACTCGCCGACATCGAGGCGGGGCTTATCGACGTTGTGGTGGTCTACAAAATCGATCGCCTCAGCCGCTCGCTCATGGATTTTGCCAAGCTGGTCGAGGTGTTCGATCGCAAGGGCGTGACCTTCGTTTCGGTGACCCAGTCCTTCAACACCACGACGTCGATGGGTCGGCTGACGCTTAACATCCTGCTCTCCTTCGCGCAGTTCGAGCGCGAGGTGATCGGCGAGCGTATCCGAGACAAGTTCGCGGCATCGCGTAAGCGAGGCATGTGGATGGGCGGCTGGGCGCCCCTCGGCTACGACGTGGTCGAGCGCAAGCTGGTCGTCAATACTGTCGAGGCCGGGCTCGTTCGGCGCATTTTCCAGCGTTTTGTTCAACTGGGATCGATGACCAATCTCGTGCGCGAGCTCAACGCAGAAGGCCTCACCAACAAGCGTGGGAAGCTCTTCGACAAAGGCATCGTCTACAAGCTCCTCAACAATCGCATCTACCTCGGCGAAGCGGTCCACAAGGGGACGGCTTATCCCGGCGAGCACGCGGCGATCGTCGACAGACACACCTTTGATAAGGTCCACGCCATCCTTGCCTCCAACGGACGCGCACGGGCGGCTGCGACGCGGCGGGAAACGCCGGCGCTGCTCAAGGGCCTCATCTTCACTGAAGCCGGACGGGCGATGACGCCTACCCACACCAGAAAGGGTAGCCGGCTCTATCGGTACTACGTCTCGACCGATGCGCTCCGGGGGCGCGCGACGGCATGCACCGCTGTACCGCTGCGCCTGCCCGCCGACGCAGTGGAAACCGCTGTGGTGCGGGAGATCCAGCAGCTGGTGCGCGCGCCCGAAATCGTGGCGCAGGCCGTCGCTGCCGCGCGGCGGGAAGCGCCCTCCGTCAACGAACGAGACGTGGTTACCGCCATTAACCAGTTCGGCGATGTCTGGTCGGCGCTGTTCCCGGCCGAGCAGGCGCGCATCGTGCGGCTGCTGGTGGAAAGGGTGACCGTGACCACCGATGGGCTCGCCGTCGATCTGCGTACGGAAGGTCTCGGCACCGTGATGCGCGAGATGCTGAACCCAACGCGTGAGGAGGCCATCGCATGACCACCGCGCCATCCACCATCCGCGTAGTGATCCCGCTTAAGGTGAAGCACCGCAATGGCCGGCCATGGATCGTGCCGCCGGAAAACATCGACGCCGTTGAGCCTCACGCCCAGGAACCGCACTTGCTGCGCGCTATTGCTCGCGCCTGGAATTGGCGACGCCAGCTGGAGCGGGGCGAGGTCACGACCATCCAGGATATCGCTGTCGCCGAAAGAGTCTCCGACAGGTTCATCAGCCGCACGCTGCGGCTGGCGTATCTCTCACCAACGGTTCTGGAGAAGCTCCTCATCCTTCGCCGCCGATCTGCTCTTTCTATCAAGGATCTCACCACCGCTGTCGAGCTTCCTTGGGACAAGCAAGAAAAAATAGTGTTCGAGGAGTGAGCCCCGCATCGATCGCGATGTGAATGCTGTTTCCACCCGGCCGCCCGCATAAAGACCCCGAATGTCACCCCCGGCACGATCCTGCCAGGGGCTCCGGGATACTCGTTCGTATGCACCGTAGGGCGTGTTGGATAGCCGGATACTCATTCGGAGGGCCTATTCGCCCTCCCCGCCTGGCATTGCGCTGCCGGGGCTCCCGGTCGGATTCTGCCGGGGCAATCATCTTGAAGCCCGTGATGGCCGCGCGTATCTGAAGCGGCAGCACGGAGATGGTTTATGAGCAATCCTACTGAAGCGAAAGAGACTGCGAAAGTCATCCCCATCGATTCCACGAAAGCCCGCCTCGCCTCGGAGCGTAAATGGGGAAAGAAGGTCCTCGAACTCGGCTTCTGCATCGTGCCCTCGCTGCTGCTGCGCGGGCAGCGCCGGCTTGGGCTTAATGCCTCGCAGCTCGCGGTGCTGATGCACCTTGCCGATTACTGGTGGGACGTGGACCGCAAGCCCTGGCCTTCGAAGAAATCGCTCGGCGAGAGGATGAACCTCAAACCGCGCCGGGTGCAGACCATCATCGCCGAGCTTGAGACAGCAGGCCTTGTGCACCGGGTAAAGCGGCACAACAAATACCGCGGCCAGCTCAGCAACGAATACGACTTGTCCGGCCTCGTCTTGAAGCTCAAGGCGCTTGAACCTGAGTTCAGGAAAGCGGAGGACGCGGCAAAAGAGAGCCGCCGCGAGGTCGCCCGGCCCGGCGCACGCCTGCGCAGGGCGGCACAGGCCCCTGCCGGATAGGAGGTTTCGCGGCGTAGCTCAGCCGGACAGAGCGCCCAGCTGTCTGCATACGGTGTAGATGTCGCAATCGCACAGTATGGGCAGGGAGGCCGCAGGTTCAAGTCCTGCCGCCGCGTCCTTTTCACCGCCCCGCGGCTTGGACCGGCTTCGGCCGGGCCAAGCGCGGATGCAGCGGCAATTCCCGGCTTGGAAATTTGCGTTGCCACGTCTCGATCAGGAACAGCGCCACGGAGCTGGCGGCGTGAATGGCAAGGTTCGCGATGCGGTGATCGATCCGGGCGTATCCGCGCTCGCGCCCATGCGCGTCGCCGCCGTGGGTCCGCAACGCGCCGATACCCTCGACCACGGTGCCAAGCCCGCCGAGAATGCGGCGGACGTCTTCGGCGATCAGCGTATCGAGGTCGGTGCGGTCGGGCGATAGGCCGAGCGGCTTTTTAACCGCATTAAAGAGGTCCTTGATGTCCTTCTTATTCGGCAAAGGTTGCCCCAGCTCGATCAGGATGGACCGGCACACGCTTTCGACCGTTGAGCAGGCGGCGGTCACAGCATCTTCGGGGTCTTCCCGCGCGTTGCCGAGCGCACGGTCGAGATCGCGCGAGACCGTGTCGAGATTCAGGACGCCGGCCGTGTCCGACAAGGCAGCCAAGACCGGCGGTGCGAAGCCCGCCTCGATACTGCTTACCAGATCGAAGAACCTTACTTGGACGCTAGCTGGGAAGGCGCGTTGCGGGTCGGCGACGACGATCGTTTCGCTGCGGTAAGCCCAGAGCCGCCGCAGTACCTTGCCCACCGTGTACCCGTCTTCCGTCTCGATGAAGCCGCGCAGGTGGTTGGCTTTAGACGTGCCGCGGCCCTGGTATTTCTGCTGGAAGATGTCGATGCCGAATTCATCCTCGAAGAACTCAGCGAACGTCCGATTCGAGAAGTCGAGGACGTAGCCGCTGCCCATATCGAAAACTTCATCGATGAACCGCATTTCCGAGCGCTTCAACTTGGCCATAGAAGCTCTCTCATCAGCTGGTTAGGCAGCCGGAATCACTGTCGCTGATGCCAATAATACCATTCGAGCGGCTCGATCGGCGATTCAGGCCGCGGCTTCCGTAACCATTTCCCTCTGTCTAGTCCGAACGTTTCCGTTCGCCTTTTTTGCCTACTCCTTCGCGCATTCGGCGCTTCGCTCGACTACGCCCACCGCCAGTATGCGTGCTATCTCCACGACCGAGAAGACGCGGGCGAACAGTTCGGACGATCTGATCGTGTAACTCGTTGAAAGCACGAATCTGTTTCGAATCGAACCGGAAGCGAGCAGGTTCGGGCAAACAGAGACGGACGCGCTTCAGAGACTGGATTTTGCCGCTATCACCGTCTTCGAGGTTCGGACGGTCTTCTGCAAAACCTTCGGAAAGCAAAAGGAATTTCGCCGGTGGCGGACGCCGGATTCCGGTTTATTCAACGATGTTGGCGGAGAGAGCGGGATTCGAACCCGCGTTACGGTTTCCCGTAAACACGCTTTCCAAGCGTGCGCCTTCAGCCACTCGGCCACCTCTCCTGAAGGGCCGGCACTATAATCACGCGCTCT
This sequence comes from Bauldia sp., assembly GCA_035651055.1. Lineage (GTDB taxonomy): Bacteria > Pseudomonadota > Alphaproteobacteria > Rhizobiales > Kaistiaceae > JAFKKF01. Next base: position 4,343 of record DASRGK010000135.1, on the reverse strand, counting down.
CACGGCGCAAGCGAGAGCCCTCCGACGGCGTCGCCCCGGCGTCCCTACGAGGCAGCCGTGGCAAGCGCGAGGCGAAGCGCGGCGATGAGGCGTTCCGGCGTGTAGGGCTTGTCGAGGACCGGGGCACCGGCGGTGGCCGCGCCGGCGGCCTGGCCGTAACCGGTCGCGAAGACGACCGGCACGCCGCGGCCCCTGAGGACCTCCACCACCGGGTCGATGCGCTCGCCGCGCACGTTCACGTCGAGGATGGCGACGTCGATCGCCTCGCAGGCGGCAAGGTCGAGACTGCGGGCGATCGTGGCCGCCGGACCGATGACGGCGGCCCCCGCATCGGTGAGCATGTCCTCGATCATCGCGGCTACCAGGGCCTCGTCCTCGACGACGAAGATGCGCTTTCCGGCAAGCTCTTTCATTGCAGACCCGTCGTTGTGGCGAGCGGTGCGATAATGGCGCAGACCAGCCCGTCGGGATTGAACTGCATCGTCACCTCGCCGTCCAGATCGCGGGCCAGCGCATCCTCGATGAGGCGGGAGCCGAAGCCCCGGCGCGAAGGCGGCGCCACCGGCGGCCCGTCAAGCTCGCGCCAGGTCAAGAACAGTTTCGGCTCCGCGTCCCCCTCGCGGCGCCAGTCGAGGCTAATGCGGCCGGCGTCGCGGGAGAGCGACCCGTACTTCACCGCGTTGGTGCACAATTCGTGCAGCGCCATGGAAATCGCGACCGCATGACGGGCCGACAGATTGACGTCCGGCCCGGCCATCGAAATCCTGCCTTCCGCGACGCCTTGCGAGCGCACCGCATCCGCGGCTAGCCTCTGGAGCGAGGCGTTCTCCCAGTTCGACTGGGTGAGGAGATTGTGCGCATTGGCGAGGGCGACGAGCCGGCCCTCGAAGGCGCGCCGCGCCTCCGGCGTGGCATTGTCGGCACGGAAGGTCTGGTGCGCGATCCCCTGGACGACCGCCAGCGTGTTCTTGACGCGATGATTGAGTTCGGCGACGAGCAATTCGCGCTGCGCCTCCGCCCGCTTCATCTCGCTGATGTCGACGTTGACGCCGATCATCCCGAGGAACTCGCCGTTGGTGGCGAAACGCGGACGGGCATCGGTCCGCAGTATCCGCAGCTCGCCGTCGATCCGGCGATAGCGGCCATCGACGACGACCGGCTCGCGGCGGAGGGTCGCTTCGAGCATCGCCTTGCCGATGCGGGGCGCATCCTCGGGATGGATCGTCGTCGCCCAGTCAAAGGTCGGGATGTCCTCCTCCGAGACGCCCCAGAAGGTCCGCAGCATCCGGTTGAGGTGAAGGCAGTGGCCGGTGGCGTCGCTCGTCCAGATCATCACCGGAGCCTGCTCGGAGAGCAGGCGGAAGCGTTCCTCCGACTCGCGCAGTTCATCGACCGCGCTCTGGCGGGCCTCCTCGGCGCGCGCCTTTTCGAGGCTGAAGCCGAGCTGGCGGGCGATCGAAACGGCAAGGTTGATCTCGTGCCGGTCGAAGTCGTGGACCTCCGGATAGTAGGCCATGAACTTGCCGGCGACGGAGCCGTCGATGAGAAGCGGGATGAAGGCGAGCGCGCGGATGCCTTCCGCCCTGATCGTCTCCTTCACCCAGTCCGCCTCGCCGGTCCGGTCGATGTCGCTGACCAGAAGCGGCTCGGGGTCGCGGTCGCCCGGCTTCCACGGCGAGTGCCCGGCGAGGCGCGTGCGATAGGCGTCCGAAAGGCCCCGCCAGGCGACGAACTGCATGACGCCCTTCTCGTCGAAGAGAAGGATCGAGGCGCGACTGCCCAGTGCAGCGGTGATGGCGTTGAGGCCGGCGTCGAAGATTTCGGCCCGGGTCTTTGCCCGGTAGAGGCTGTCGGTGAGCTGGTAGAGCGCCGCAAGCTCGTCCATTCGCCGCAGGAGCGACGGGGCGTCGGCATTTGTGGCGGCCGGCTTCATTCAAACCCCCTCAGGGAACTCCAAACCCGTACGCGGAGCCCCGGCTGAACGGCTCTCAACGCCCGCCCCCAGCCTTTGTTCCCGTTTGAACATCGTTCTAGGCAGAGACGCCCAAACAAGGAACGGGGGCCGGGTCCGCCACCCTCGCTCAGCGCGTGGCGGCGCTGCCCGCTCCGACGCCGGTGCCGATCTGGCAGGAGACGCCGGTGCCGCCGTGTCCGCAGTAGCCGTTCGGGTTTTTGGCCAGGTACTGCTGGTGGTAGTCCTCGGCGAAGTAGAAGACGGGCCGGTCGATGATCTCCGTCGTGATCGGGCCGTAGCCATGCGCCGAGAGCGACTTCTGGTAGCTCGCCTTCACCGCCTCGGCCACCTTCCGCTGTTCGGGCCCGCTCACATAGATGCCGGACCGGTACTGCGTGCCGATGTCGTTCCCCTGGCGCATGCCCTGGGTCGGGTCATGGGCCTCGAAGAAGGCCTTCACCAGCTGCTCGTAGCTGACCTTCTTCGGGTCGAAGACGACCTGGACCACCTCGTTCTGTCCGGTGAGGCCGGTGCAGACCTCGCGATAGGTCGGATTGGGCGTGGTGCCGCCGGCATAGCCGACCGCGGTGACATAGACGCCGTCGATCTTCCAGAAGGCCTTCTCGGCGCCCCAGAAACAGCCGAGTCCGAAGAGCGCGATCTCCATGCCCTCGGGATACGGCCCCTTCAGCGGCCGATGATTGACGAAGTGCTTTTCCGCGGTGGGGATTGCCTCAGCGCGGCCGGGCAGCGCCTGGCCCGGCTGGGGCATCGTCGCCTTCTTGCTCAACATGCCGAGAATGTTCATCGGGTTCTCCAACTCCGGCCGCCTTGGCCGGTCATCATACCAAATCCGCCGGGCGCCGGTCTCACGCGAAGGCCGGTGCCAGCCGCCGCTTGCGGCCGAGCCATGCGAGCAGCCCGCCGAGCACGGCGAGGAAGGCAAAGGTCGGGACCGCCAGCAGCGCCAGCATCGCGGGATCCCAGAGCCAGCTGCCGATCCGGGCCTCGAGGTTCTGTTCGACGAAGGCCTGGGTCGCGGCGAGCGAAGCCGGGTCGAGATCGAGCCAGGTCCGGCCGAGCGGGGTGACCAGCACCTCGGAGGCGGCGATCGAGCGGGCGCCGTCGACGACGACCGCAACGAGGCTCCCGGCGATCAGCCAAAGTCCAACGAATCTGAGGAGGAAGCGGAGCATCTGTCCGGGGTGCCGGGCTGTCTTTTCTTCCGGCCTGCAATAAGTGGCGATGGGCCCATTTGGCCGCAACCGCCGCGGCGGTCAACTCTCTGCGACCGGGGCGGCGAAACGGCCGTGATCGCAACCCCTTGCGGGCGGCGGGTCAGGTCTGATTGGGTACGGCGGCACGAGGAGCTTTGCTGCGTTGGGCGACAAGATCAGGCGGCGGGAGCCGATCGAGCGCGGTCTGTGGCGTCTCCTTGACCGCGACATCGAGGAGGCCTTTGCAGAACTCTCGGGCAATGGCGGGAGGGAAGAGCGGATTCACCGCGCCCGGCAGAAGCTCAAACGGGTGCGCTCGCTGGTCCGCGTGCTGAAGCCGGCGATCGGCGAAAAGGCCAGTATTGCCAAGGAGATGCTGTCCGGGGCGGCGCGGCTTCTGGCGCGCGCCCGCGACGCCGACGCGGCCGCGGCGAGCGCTCGCGGGCTGCTTTCGGCCGCCCCCGACAGCCGCGCGATCGGCCTCGACAAGGTGGTGGAGGAGTTCGACCGTCGGGCAAACGAAGCCCACAGCCAGTCGACGCCGATCCGGGAGGTCGAAAAGCGCCTCGGCCGGGCGCGGACGATGCTCCGCGACGCCGCCCGCGACGGCGGCAACGGCACGCGGCTGCTCACCCACGCGCTCGGCCGCTCCTATCGCAAGGGGCGGAAGGCAATGCGGCGGGCGGAGACCAGTCTGGCCACGCCCGACCTTCACCGCTGGCGGAAATCGGTGAAGGACCTGTGGCATCTGTTGCGGCTGGCGCGCAAGCACCTGCCCAGGCGCGCCGAGCGGGACGCCGCCGACCTCGCGCGGCTGGCCGAAGCGCTCGGGCTCGACCACGACCACGCGATGCTCGCCGAGCGGCTGGCGCTGTCGCCCTCAGCCGACCCGGCGCTGATGCGGCAGCTCGCGCTGATCGCGCAGGAGCGGCGGCGGCTGGAGAAGGAGGCCTTCGCGATCGGCGCCCGCCTCTACCGGCGCAGCCCCGGCGGGTGGGCGCGGAAGGTAAAGCTGCGCTAGGTGGCGGGAGGCCGGGTTCCCTTGCTTCGATGACGTTCCCGAGTCACCCCGGCTCGACCGGAGGACCGCGCAGGAACAATGACCGGCGGAGAGGGGCGGCGCTCCATCGGCTCCTTCCCGGAGGATGACGACACCGGTTCAAGGGCCCTGT
>DASRGK010000134.1:0-27579 GCA_035651055.1 Bauldia sp. | reverse complement strand
CAGAGGATGACGGGGTCCCCTCCCCGTTCCGGGGAGGGATGGCGCCCTCCATATGCGTTGCGGCAAATCCCCTGTCCGAAGGCCAAGGCCGACCGAGGCGCGTCCTTCGAGGCCCGACCTTCGGTCGCACACCTCAGGATGGCGAGGTTGGTGACGTGGCGATCAGGCCGCGATGCACGGTGCAACCAACCATGCCAACTCCACCCGCGTTCCTCATGGTGAGGCGCGCGACGCGACAGCGTCGAGCCTCGAACCACGAGCCGATGCCACCTCGACGAGGTTGCCAACGAGTCACCTCGACCCGTTCCTGTGGTGCGTCCTTCGAGGCCCGCGCCGAGGCGCGGGCTCCTCGCCATGAGGGGCATGGTGACATTCGCCCGAGGCGCCCAACCCGCTCGCCTTTTCTTCCCATCGCCCGATGACGCGGGATCATTGTGCGAAGGTCGCCGGGCCAAGATAGAAAGAGTTCGTAAGGTGGGCAAAGCGCCAGCGGCGCGTGCCCACTGTTGAACAAAGCCCGTTCCCGTCTCGGATGTCGGTGGGCTCGGCGCCTGCGCGCCGTAGCCCACGCTACAATCGGGGGCTGCCTGGCGGAATCTCAGGCTGCGCGGCGCGGGCTTGCCCTTCGCCGAGGGGCGGAGACAATGGCCACGGGCTCGGAGGAGAGGCGGCGATGGCACCTATCAGAAGCTTTGCGCTCGTTGCATCGTTCATCGTCACGCTTGCTGCGGGCGCAGTTCTCGCGGCTGAGGGTGACGTCGAAGGGTCGAAGGATTATCCCGGCATAGGCCGCTTCAAGGGGAGCGTCATCACCGGCTACGACGCGAAGGACTTCGATGCGACGCGGCTGCAGGCCGCGCTCTTCAAGGACGGACGGCCAGAGGACGAGCGGAAGCCCGAGGGGCGTGTGACGCGCATCGCCTACCGGACGCCGGCCGGCCCCTCGATCCTCGAAGTCTCGCGCAATTTCGAGACGCAGCTCGCCAAGGCCGGCTTCGAGACGCTCCTCGCCTGCAATACCGACGAGTGCGGCGGCATCCCCTTCAGCGAGGCGATCGACGTGCTCCCGGTGCCGCAGATGTGGGTCGACGGGTTCAACTTCCGCTACTTCGCCGGCCACAAGGCGGGCGAAGGCGGGGCCGAGACCTACGCCGCGGTCCTCGTCAGCCAGAACAACGACGAGATCACGGCCCAACTTGTGGTGACCGAAGTCGGCGCAATCGAGAACAAGATGGTCGATGCCGCCGCGATGGCGAAGGGCCTCGGCGAGAGCGGCCACATCGCGCTCTACGGCATCTATTTCGACACCGACAAGGCGACACTCAAACCGGAAAGCGCGCCGACGCTCCAACAGATCGCGGCGCTGATGAAAGCCCAGCCCGAACTCAAGGTGATCATCGTCGGGCACACCGACAGCCAGGGCGGCTACGACTACAACATGGACCTCTCGAAGAAGCGCGCCGCTTCGGTCGCGGCGGCGCTGGCTTCGTCTTACGGCGTGGCGGCGGCGCGGATGCGCACGGCGGGCGTCGGCTACCTCGCGCCGGTCGGGAGCAACGCCGGCGACGCGGGGCGGGCGCTCAACCGCCGGGTCGAACTGGTCGCGCCGTAGGAGGTTCCGCGAAGCGGACCGAGCACCGCGTGCCTCATGGTGAGGTGCTCGACGCGATAGCGTCGAGCCTCGAACCACGGGCCGATGCCACCTCGGTGAGGTTGCCAGAAAGTCACCTCGACCTGTTCCGATGGTGCGTGGTTCGAGGCTCGGCTTCGCCTCGCACCTCACCATGAGGATCTCAGTGACAGTTGTGACGCTGTAACGACGCGTCGCGGGGAGCATTGCGGGCAGGATAGGAACGGATCGCATGAACCAGGACGCCTTCAATCCGGGCCGCGCCGCCAAGCGCGTGCTCCGGATCGCGGCGACCGGCACCCTGGCGACGCTCCGGAACGGGGCGCCGTTCGCCTCGCTCGTCACGGTGGCCACGACGCCCTCCGGCGAGCCGATCCTGCTCCTCTCGAAACTCGCGGTGCACACCAAGAACCTCGACGCCGACGCGCGCGCCGCGCTGCTTCTCGTCGCGCCGGGCGGCGAAGGCGGCGATCCGCTCGCCGGGGCGCGGCTGACGCTGACCGGCGCGGTGACCGGGCCGGACGCCGACCCGATGCTCCGTCGGCGGTTCCTCGCGCGGCACCCCGAAGCGGCCGGGTATGCCGGCTTTGCCGACTTCTCGTTCCGCCGGGTCGTCCCCGAGGCAGCGCATCTGGTCGCCGGATTCGGGCGGATCGTGGAACTCGCGCCGGCCGAGTTCCTCACCGACCTCGCCGGCAGAGGCGGGGTCGTGGCCGCCGAGGAAGACACGGTCACGCGCCTCAACGCGGACCGCCGCGACGCCATCCGCCTCTGTGCGACGCGCCTCCTCGGCGAGCCGGACGGCGACTGGACTGTGACCGGCGCCGACCCCGAGGGCATCGACCTTCGCGCCGGCGAGCGGCGGGCGAGACTGGCGTTTCCGGAGCCGGTGACGTCGCCGGAAGGCCTGCGGCAGGTCCTGGCGGAGTTGGCGCGGAAGGCGCGAAGCCGCGGAACGGCCGCGACCATTTAGCGTCGGGCGCACGCCAGGCGGACCTTTTCCGCGACCGGCGCGTTCCCATGCCCGATGAGCGCATCCCTCCGGCACATCCTGCCGATCCTCCTCCTTCTCCTCCCGCCCGCGATCGCGTGCGCCGAAGACGCGCCGGTGCCGCCGGAGCCGATCCCGGACGCCGGAGCGACCGCGCCGCTGGTTCTCGATCCGGCGGCAACCGACCCAACGCTGCAGCCGGCGCCGGCGGCGGAGCCGGCGACGAATCCGGCTGCCCCGGTCGACGCTTTCGCGAAGCCGCCCGCGCCCGACGCTGTCAACGCGGCGGAGTTCACCGGCGAGCCGCTGCCCGAGGGGCTCAGCGCGCTCACCATGAAGCTGCAGATTCTGCTGGACGAGATAGGCGCTTCGCCGGGCGTGATCGACGGCATCAACGGCCGGAATGTCGCCAAGGCGATCGGCGCGGCCGAGGTGATGATGGGCCTGCCGGTCGACGGAATCCTCGACGCCGAAGTCTGGCGGCGCCTGCCGAAGGATACGCCGATCCTCGTCGGCTACACGATCACCGACGCGGACGTCGCCGGCCCGTTCCTCGGCACGGTGCCGACCGACTATGCCGAGATGGCGAAGCTCGACAGCCTCGCCTACGCCAACCCGCTCGAAATGTTCGGAGAGCGCTTCCACATGGATGTGGACCTCCTGAAGGCGCTCAACCCCGGCGTCGATTTCGGCGTGGCGGGCTCGCAGATCGTGGTCGCCGCGGCCAACACCTATGCCGTCCTTACCAAGGTCGCCCGGATCGTCGCCGACAAGCGGAACGCGCAACTTCTCGCCTATGCCGCCGACGGCACGCTGGTCGCCGCCTATCCGGCGACGATCGGGAGCAGCGAGCTGCCCTCACCCTCCGGCACGCATCTGGTCAACGGCGTTGCCCGGAACGCCGCCTACTACTACCGGCCGAAGGTCAACTTCCAGCAGGGCAACAACACGGAGCGGCTGACCATCCCGCCGGGACCGAACAACCCGATCGGCACGACCTGGATCGACCTCAGCGAGCCGACCTACGGAATCCACGGTACGCCGGAGCCCTCGCGGATCGACAAGACGAATTCGCATGGCTGCGTCCGGCTGACGAACTGGGACGTCGAGGAACTGGCGAACCTCGTCCACTTCGGCGTGCCGGTCGAATTCATCGAGTAGCGCGACGCTCCGCCCGGCCCGGCTGGGCGAAGCGTCCCCGCTCACCGGCGTTCCGTCAGGCGTTCCGCCCGCGTCAGCCGCCGGCAGGCTTGAAGCCGGCCGCGATCTTGCGCGCCTTGCTCTCGGCCTTCTTCGCGTCCGCGGTGGTGTAGGCGGCGACCGTATTCAGCGTGCGGACGCCGCCGGTCCCGGCGGCAACGACCAGAGCGGTCAGCGCATCGACCCCGTTCGGGAATTCCGACACGACCATGAAGTCGTACTCGCCCATGGTGATGTAGTAGTCGACGAGCTTGCCGCCGGCCGCCTCGAACATCTTGGCGACGGCATCGTGCCGGTCTTCCGGATGATGCAGCATGCCCTTGAAGGCATGGTCGGAGTAATTGCCACGCGTGATGTAAATGGCCATGGATGCCTCCCTCCCGCCGCCAGGCGCGGCGACGGCGGCAGCAGTCTAGCACCTGCCGGTCGCGCCGGCATGGGCACAGGCTCAGGAATGCCGGTGACCTGAGAGGGCACGACGCGGTGGGTTTCTGCCGGCAGCGCGGGGCGGTAGCCGGGAACCCGGGGCCGGCGGGTAAGGGATTGGTCACAGGTGCCGGCCTAGACAAGGTCCGGGAGGGGTCAGGAGCCCCATGATTGCTATCTGGGATGGCCTTTTAGGCAATCTCGGCGTGATCGCAATCTTCATTGCCCTGTGGGCCGCGTTCAGGCAGCGGGCCCGGGAGAAGCCGAGGGCGATCGAGATCACGATCGCCGCGCTTCTGATCAGCGCCGCGATTGTCGCGACCATGTCGTTACCGTTCGAGGTAAGCGACGGCATCATCGTCGATCTGCGCGCCTCGGTCATCGTCATCGGCGGGTTCTTCGGCGGTGCGGTCGTCGGTCTTGCCGCGGCCGCGACGGCGGCGATCTACCGCCTGCTGCTCGGCGGTGCGGGCGCGATTCCGGGTCTCGCCGGGATCGCCAGCGTCTGCGCCGCCGGCATCGTCGGAAATATTCTGGTCGGCGGCCATCCCTCCAGCGCGCGCAGCGTCATCGCGATGGCGGCAGCCGGCACGCTGGTCAGCTTCACCGGCTTCTTCCTGCTTTCACCGGACGTCCTCTGGCCGACGCTGGGAAAAGCGGGCGCGCCGATGGCGCTCGTCGGCTTCACGACGATGATCCTCGCCGGCCTTTCGCTGCTCAATGAGACCTCTCGCTTCGAGGCGGAGAGGAGCAACCGTCTCCACCGGGCGGTGATCGAGGCACTCCCCGACCCGCTCAACGCCAAAGATCTCGACGGCCGATTCCTCGCCGCCAATCCGGCGACGGCGAAGCTGATGGGCGCCGACTCGGCGGAAGCCCTGATCGGTCGGACCGACTTCGATTTCTATCCCGACCAGGTCGCCCGGCAGTTTCGCGAGGAGGAATTCCTGGCGCTGCAGCGGGATGGGCCCATCGAAATCGAGCAGGACCTGTCGGAGGCTTTCGGCGAGCCGAAATGGCTGCTCACGATGAAAGCGCCGCTCCGCGACCGGACGGGGCGCCTGATCGGCATGATTACCCACAATCGCGACATCACCGAACGCAATCGCCTGCGGGCGGACCTGGAGGAGAGCCGCCAGCGGCTCGCCGATGCAATGGCGACGATGGCGGACGGCCTGGTCGTCTTCGACAAGCACGACCGGCTGGTGTTCTGCAACGAACAGTACCGCGCGCTGTTTCCCCAGACGGCGCGCCTGCGGGTGCCGGGCGCCAACTTCGCCGACATCCTGCGTGCCTCGGCGGCGTCCGACGAGAAGGCGGACAGGTCGCCGGTGGAAGTCGAACAATGGGTGGCCGGTCGCATCGCCTCGCTCCGCCAGGCCAGCGAAAGCGAAATCCAGCTTGCCGACGGCCGTTGGCTGAATGCCCGCGTCAGGCCGACCGCCGACGGCGGATCGCTCACCGTCATTTCCGATATCACCCGCATCAAGCGGACTTCCCTGGAACTGACGGAAGCGAACCAGAAGCTCTCCCTTCTCGCCAGCACGGACGGATTGACGGGGCTTGCCAATCGCCGCGCCTTCGATGCGGCGCTCATGCGGGAAATCTCGCGGAGCGCCCGCGCCAACCACGAGCTCAGCGTCATTCTCATCGACGTCGACCGCTTCAAATCGTTCAACGATACTTACGGCCACCCGGCGGGCGACGAATGCCTGCGCGCGGTCGCCTTTTGCCTCAAGGCGGCGACGCGGCGGCCGACCGACCTCGTGGCGCGCTACGGCGGGGAGGAAATGGCGGCGCTGCTGCCCGATACCGACGAGGCAGGAGCCGTCCGCATCGCCGAAACATTCGTCGGAGCGCTGCGCGAACTCGGCATCCGCCACGAGGCGAGCGAGAAGGGAATCGTCACCGCCAGCGTCGGCGTTGCCTGCTCACGCGGCCTGAAGGGGCCGCAGGCCGGCGCCAACCTTCTGCGCCGCGCCGACGAAGCGCTCTATGCGGCAAAGGCGAGCGGGCGCAACGCAGTCCGCACATGGCAGGGCATCCCCCGTCCTTGCCGATGGTCAGCAACGCCTGACGCCTTCCGCCAGTCTCGCGAGGAAATGAAAAAGGCCCGGCTTCAAGCCGGGCCTTTTCGTTCTTCCTGGGGCGCGGGGAGAGACTAGCCGGCCGCTTCTTCCGGCTGACGCTCCTGCTTCTCGGGCTGCTTCAGCTCCTCGCCGGTCTTCTGGTCAACGACCTTCATCGACAGGCGGACCTTGCCGCGCTCGTCGAAGCCGAGGAGCTTCACCCAGACCTTGTCGCCTTCCTTGACCACATCGGTGGTCTTGGCGACGCGGCCGGGCGCGAGCTGGGAGATGTGGACGAGGCCGTCCTTGGCGCCGAAGAAGTTGACGAAGGCGCCGAAATCGACGGCCTTGACCACGGTGCCCTGGTAGATCTGGCCGACCTCCGGCTCCTGGGTGATCGACTTGATCCAGTTGAGCGCGGCGGTGATCGCCTTGCCGTCGCTGGAGGCGACCTTGACCGTGCCGTCGTCCTCGACGTTGATCTTGGCACCGGTCTTCTCGACGATCTCGCGGATGACCTTGCCGCCGGTGCCGATCACTTCGCGGATCTTGTCGGTCGGGATCTTGATCACCTCGATGCGCGGCGCGAACTCGCCGAGCTGGCCGCGGGCCTGCGAAATCGCCTTGGCCATCTCGCCGAGGATATGGAGACGCCCGGCCTTGGCCTGGTCGAGCGCGACCCGCATGATCTCCTCGGTGATGCCCTGGATCTTGATGTCCATCTGCAGCGAGGTGACGCCCGTCTCGGTGCCGGCGACCTTGAAGTCCATGTCGCCGAGGTGATCCTCGTCGCCGAGGATGTCGGAAAGGACGGCGAAACGTTCGGCCTCCTTGATGAGGCCCATGGCGATGCCGGCCACCGGCCGTTTCATCGGCACGCCGGCATCCATCAGCGCCAGCGACGAACCGCAGACGGTCGCCATCGACGAGGAGCCGTTCGACTCGGTGATCTCCGAGACGAGGCGCAGCGTATAGGGGAACTCGTGATGCGGCGGCAGCACCGGCCGGATCGCCCGCCAGGCCAGCTTGCCGTGGCCGATCTCGCGGCGGCCGGGCGAGCCCATGCGGCCGGTCTCGCCGACCGAATAGGGCGGGAAGTTGTAGTGGAGGAGGAAGGTCTCCTTGTAGGTCCCTTCGAGGGCATCGACGTACTGCTCGTCATCGCCGGTGCCGAGGGTGGCCACGACCAGCGCCTGCGTCTCGCCGCGGGTGAAGAGCGCCGAGCCGTGGGTGCGCGGCAGCAAGCCGACTTCGGCGACGATCTGGCGGACCGTCTTCAGGTCGCGGCCGTCGATGCGGATGGCGCGGTCGAGAATGTCGCCGCGGACGATGTCCTTCTCGAGCTTCTTGAACAGGTCGGCGAGAAGCTGCGGCGAGGGGCCCTCGCTCTCGGCGCCCGACGGGAAGGCCTCGGCGAGCTTCAGCTTGACCGCGTCGATGGCGTTGTGGCGCTCGGCCTTGCCGCGCAGCGCATAGGCGACCCGCAGGTCGTTCTCGGCGATGTCGCGGACGCGGGCCTGGATGGCGGAGTAGTCGGCGACCGCGAAGGCGCGCGGCTCGCGCGCGGCGCGCTCGGCCAGCCGGATGATCGCGTCGATCACAGGCTGGAAGTGGCGGTGGCCGAACATGACGGCGCCGAGCATCACGTCTTCGGAGAGCTCGTGCGCCTCCGACTCGACCATGAGGACGGCGTCGGACGTGCCGGCGACGACGAGGTCGAGCTTCGATTCGGCCCGTTCGTCGATCTGCGGGTTGAGGATGTACTCGCCGTTGATATAGCCGACGCGGGCGCCGCCGACCGGGCCCATGAAGGGCACGCCGGAGAGGGTCAGCGCCGCCGAAGCGGCGACGATCGCCACGATATCAGGATCGTTCTCGAGGTCGTGCGAGAGAACGGTCGCGATGACCTGGGTCTCGCAGCGGAAGCCTTCCGGGAAGAGCGGGCGGATCGGACGGTCGATCAGGCGGGAGACCAGCGTCTCCTTCTCGGTCGGACGGCCTTCGCGCTTGAAATATCCGCCCGGGATCTTGCCGGCGGCGAAGGTCTTTTCCTGGTAGTTGACGGTGAGCGGGAAGAAGTCGACGCCCGGCTTCTCGGTCTTGGCGGCAACCACCGTGGCGAGCACGGTCGTGTCGCCCATCGTGGCGAGAACGGCGCCATCGGCCTGGCGGGCGATGCGGCCGGTCTCAAGAACGAGGCGGCGGCCGCCCCAATCGATCTCGACACGTTGCATGTCGAACATGGTTCATCCTTTCAATGCGTGGACAGCGCATGGGAGGAGCCATGGACAAGACGGCAAGAAGCTCTCCCCGGTGGGCACCGTCGGGAAAAGCGTCTGGCGATCCTGCCATGGCCCTTTCTGCGCCGCTTACAGCGCGGCGGCCCCATGCCGCCGCGCGCGAACCTCGCCCCCGCCTTAGCGGCGGAGGCCGAGGCGGTCGATGAGCGAGCGATAACGCTCGGCATCGGAGCGCTCGAGATAATCGAGCAGACTCCGGCGCTGGCTCACCAGCTTCAGAAGGCCACGGCGGGAGTGATTATCCTTGACGTGGCTCTTGAAGTGCTCGGTCAGGTTGGCGATGCGCTCGGAGAGGATCGCAACCTGCACTTCCGGCGAGCCGGTATCAGCGGCCCCGGTAGCATATTCCTTGATCAGTTCCTGCTTGCGAGCAGCCGTGATCGACATCGGAGTTTCCTTACAGTTCGAGGAACTCCCGCCACCTGGCCAATGCCGGGATGTCGTCCAGCAGGGTCGAAGGCGGGAAAATCTGCCCGGAGGCCACAGCCATCCGAACGCGCCGGGAATATGATGGAAGGAACGCCGGAAAGCCAGAGGCAAAAAATCCCGGCTTTCCGCGATTCCTGTGGTTAACCGGCGGTTAACGCGAGGCGCCGGCCATTCCGGTCAGGGGCTGAAGACCCGCTTGGGATGAAACGCACCCTCGGCGATCTCGCCGATGGCGATGCTTTCGCCGGCCACCGTCGCATGCACCATGCCGGAGAGGAGCGGGGCGTCGCGGCCGCGGATCAGCACGGACTGGCCGCGCCTCACCCGCGCGGCATCGCCGGCGGCAAGCGCAACCTCGGGCAGCGAGGCGAGGCCGAACGAAACCGGCTTCAGGAACGCGTCGAGCGACTGGACCGGACCGGCCTCGCGGGCGTCGATCAGCCGGTCGAGCGTGACAAGCATGTCCTCGCGGAACGGGCCGACCGACATGCGGCGGAGCGCGACGATGTGGCCGCGGGTTGCGAGGCGCTCGGCGAGGTCGCGGGCGAGCGCCCGAACATAGGTGCCCTTGCCGCACTCGGCCTCGAAGACGGCATGGTCGGCGTCGGGGAGGTCGAGGAGACGGAAAGCGCGAACGGTGACGGGGCGCTCGGCCAGGTCGACGCTTGCGCCCTCGCGGGCAAGGTCATAGGCGCGCTCGCCGGCGATCTTCAGCGCCGAATAGACCGGCGGGCGCTGCATGATCTCGCCGCAGAACGCAGGCAGGGCGGCGACAATCGCCTCGCGCGACGGGCGCGCGTCGCTGGTCGCAACGACCGTGCCGTCGGAATCGTCGGTGTCGGTCGCCGCGCCCCAGCGGACGGTGAAGCGGTAGGCTTTCTCGCCGTCCTGGACGAAGGGAACGGTCTTGGTCGCTTCGCCGAGCGCGATCGGCAGGCAGCCGGAGGCCAACGGGTCGAGCGTGCCGGCGTGGCCGGCCTTGGCGGCATCGAACAGGCGCTTCACGGCCGCGACCGCCGAGGTCGAGGTTTCGCCGACGCGCTTGTCGAGGCCCAGCCAGCCGGAGATTTCGCGGCCCTTCCTGCGGCGGTTCGCCATCTGCGATCAGTCGTTCCCGCCGAGGTCGCGTTTGACCGCGGGCGAACGGAGAAGCGCATCGACGTGCTCGCCTTCCTCGAAGGACCTGTCGAGCCGGAAGCGGAATTCGGGGGCGTAGCGGAGGTTGACGCGATGCGCGATCTCGCCGCGCAGGTAGCGGACGTTCCGCTCGAACGCGGCAACCACCTTGTCCGCGCCGACACCGCCGAGCGGCATGACGAAGACGGTGGCGACGCGCAGGTCCGGCGTCATCCGCACCTCGGGCACGGTGACCACCGTTCCTTCCAGGTCCGGGTCGTGGACATCGCCGCGCTGGAGAATTTCGGCGAAGGCATGCCGGATCAGTTCGCCAACGCGAAGCTGGCGCTGGCTGGCGCCCTTGCCGGTCAGGGGACGTTTCACGGCCTCACTCCCTCGGCGCGGCGGGCCGCCTTCGGGGCCTCAAAGACGAATTCGAACTGGACGTATTCCTCCGCGGCGCAGGCACCGGCCGCGGCGTAAAGGCGGCGGGCCGCACGGTTATCCGGGTCGGTGCCAACCCAGGCCTCCGAGACTCCGTCCGCCTTCAAATCGGCAAGCAGGCGATCCAGCATGCGCCGCCCGATGCCCTGGCCGCGCCATTGCTCGGCGACGAACACGTCGTAAATGCAGGCGAGATCGGATTGCGCGGTGACCGCGGGGAAGCGATAGGCGGAGGCGAACCCGGCGGGCTTGCGGCCGGCCAGTGCGGCGACGATGTAGGTGCCCTCGTGCAGAACGCGGGCAAGGTGCGCCTGCGACGGGACGCTGTCGCCGCGCCACTCGGGCGCCGGCAACATCGCGACGATCTCTCGCAGGAGATCGGGATCCGCCTCGGTGAGACGGCGCACCTCGATCGCTGCCGTCATGGGCAGAGCTCCCAAGGGATGAACGAAGCCGCGCTCAGAGCGTGCGCGCGACCTCCTCGACCCGGTAGCACTCGATCACGTCGCCGACCCGCATGTCCTCGTATTTCTCGAAGGCCATGCCGCATTCCTGGCCGGCGGGCACCTCGCGCACCTCGTCCTTGAAACGCTTGAGCGTGGCGAGCTTGCCTTCGTGGATGACGACGTTGTCGCGGATGAGGCGGACGTTGGCGCCGCGCTGGACGACGCCGTCGGTGACGCGGCAGCCGGCGATCTTGCCAACCTTGGAGATGTTGAAGATCTCCAGAATTTCGGCATTGCCCAGCATGGTCTCCCGCCGTTCCGGCGAAAGCAGGCCCGACATAGCCGCCTTCACGTCATCCACCAGGTTGTAGATGATGTTGTAGTAGCGGATCTCGACGCCTTCCTGCTCGGCAAGGGTGCGGGCCTGACCGTTGGCGCGGACGTTGAAGCCGATGATGGCGGCGCCCGAGGAGGCCGCCAGCGTCACATCGGACTCAGTGACGCCGCCGACGCCGGCGTGAATGATGCGGGCGGTGACTTCGTTGGTGCCGAGGCTCTCAAGCGCCTGGGTGATCGCCTCGACCGAGCCCTGCACGTCGCCCTTGATGACGAGCGGAAACACCTTCTGCCCGCTCGCCTGAAGCTGGGTCATCATCTGCTCGAGCGAGCCGCGGGCGCCGGTGAGGCGGGCCTGGGCCTTTTCGCGCTTCTGGCGGGCGCGGTAATCGGTGACCTCGCGGGCGCGCGCCTCCGATTCGACGACGGCAAAACGGTCGCCGGCGTCCGGCGCGCCCTGGAAGCCGAGCACCTCTACCGGGGTCGAGGGGCCGGCCGATTCGATCGGACGGCCGCGATCATCGACGAGCGCGCGGACGCGGCCCCAGTCGGCGCCGGCGACAAGGATTTCGCCGACATGGAGCGTGCCGCGCTGGACCAGCACGGTCGCCACCGCGCCGCGCCCGCGGTCGAGCTTGGCCTCGATAACGGTGCCTTCGGCATCGCGGTTCGGGTTGGCGCGCAGCTCGAGGACTTCCGACTGGAGGAGGATGGTGTCGAGCAGCCTGTCGAGATTGGTGCCCTTTACCGCCGAGACTTCGACATCGAGGACCTCGCCGCCCATCGTCTCGACGAACACCTCGTGCTGGAGAAGCTCGGTGCGGACGCGCTGCGGATCGACGTTCGGCTTGTCGATCTTGTTGATCGCCACGATGATCGGAACCTGGGCGGCGCGGGCGTGATTGATGGCCTCGACCGTCTGCGGCATGACGCCGTCATCGGCGGCAACCACCAGAACGACGATGTCGGTCACCTTGGCGCCGCGGGCGCGCATGGCGGTGAACGCGGCGTGGCCGGGCGTATCGATGAAGGTGATCTTGTGGCCGTTATGCTCGACCTGGTAGGCGCCGATATGCTGGGTGATGCCACCCGCCTCGCCAGCGACGACATTGGTCTTGCGGATGGCGTCGAGGAGCGAGGTCTTGCCGTGGTCGACGTGGCCCATGATGGTCACGACCGGCGCGCGCGGCACCAGGTCGGCCTCGGCGTCGGGCTTGGCGAACAGGCCTTCCTCGACGTCGGACTCGGCGACGCGGCGCACCGAATGACCGAACTCGGCCGCGATGATCTCGGCGAGGTCGGCATCGATGATGTCGTTGGCCTTCAGCAGCTGGCCCTGCTTCATCAGGTACTTGATGACCTCGACGGCGCGCTCAGCCATGCGGTTGGCGAGTTCCTGGATGGTGATGGTCTCGGGAACCACGACCTCATGGACGATCTTCTCGCGCGGACCCTGTTCGAGCGCCCGCGCCCGCTCGCGCTCGCGGCGGCGGCGGACGGAGGCAAGCGAACGCTCGCGTTCGCTGTCGTCGAGCGCGTTGCCGAGCGTGAGCTTGCCGCGGCGGCGGTCGTCGACCGTGCGCTTGACGGGCTTGGGTTCGGCGGGACGGGCAACCTTGACCCGGCCGCGCAGACCTGACGGACGCTCGTCGTCCTCGGGCTCGGGCACCACCGCCTTGCCGGGACGGGCGGCCTCGGCCTTGCGCTCCTCTTCGCCGAAACGCTTGCGAGCGGCTTCCTCGGCGCGCTGGCGGGTCGCCTCCTCGGCCTTCCGGCGATGCTCCTCCTCGGCCTGGCGGCGCTCGGCCTCCTCGCGCTCGCGGGTGAGACGGGCCTGTTCCTGGGCGCGGCGGCTGGCGGCGGCCTCGGCCTCGCGACGCTCTTCGGCCTCATGGACCTTGGCGTCGGCGAGCGCACGGGCGCGGGCATCGAGCTCGTCGGTGGAAAGCTGGCGAAGAACCAGGCCGGCGCGGTTCGACGCCGGCGGCTCGGGCCGGTGAACCGCAGGCGCGGGCGCGGGCTCGACGGCGGGCGCGGCGGCGCGGGCAACGGGGGCGGCGACCTCCGGCTTCTCGCCGGGCAGGGGAATCCGGCGCTTCTTGCGCTCGACCTGCACCATGTTGGTGCGGCCATGCGAGAAGCTCTGGCGCACCGTGTCGCGCTCGACGCCGCGCGGCTTCAGGCCCAGAGTTTTCTTGGGGGCAACGACGATTGTCTTGTCGCCCGAAGTGGTCTTATCCGTCATGCGTTCCTACGGTCCTGCGTCTCGCGTCAGTGCTTCGGGCGTGTCAGCGGCGCCCTCAAGGGTGTCTCCCCCGCCGCGAAAGGCGGCAAGGGCTACGGCGCGCGAGAGCACATTATCGCTCGCCGGCCCGGCGAGCAGTGCAGCATGTACCACATTAGCCTCGCCAAATGCCAAATCCAATTGCTCGCGCTTCAGGCGTAGCGCCGGGACGGTTTCGCCCCGCCGGCGGGCGAGAGCCGTGAGTTTCCGCACCCCATCCCCGGCAGCGTCCGCCGCATGAACAAGGGCGACAACCCCGCCCTTGGCGAGCGCCGCCTCGACCTTGGCGAAGCCGCTAACCACGTTGCCGGCTTTCCGCGCCAGCGACAGGGCCGAGCCGACGGCCGCCTCAAGCTGGGTTTCGATCCGGTCGGCGAGGCCCGGCGTGACGCTGACCTGAGCCTGCAGAGCCCGCCCGAAGAGCTTCTTCTTCTCGGCAGTCCGCACGGCATCGGCGCTCGCGGTCACCCAGGCACCGCGCCCGGGAAGCCGGCGACGGAGGTCGGGGACGACCTCGCCATCGGGCCCGGCGACAAAACGGATCAGCCGCGCCTCGGGCATGGTCTGCCTGGTCACGATGCAGGTCCGCTCGGTCGCTTTTCCGGCGTGCTCCAAATGGCTGCTCCCTATCCGGCCACGATGCTCGGCGCTTCCGCTTCGGCCACTTCCGGCTCCGGCGGATTGAGATCGGCCTCGGTGACCCAGCCGGCCTTGAGGCGGGCCTGCATGATCATCGCCTCGGCGTCGGCCCGCGACAGGTTGAAGCCGTCGAGGATGCCGGCGTGGCGGACGGTCTCGCCGTCCTTGCGCTCGCTCCAGCCGACAACGTCGTCCGGGACCAGGCCGGCGAAATCCTCGACCGTCTTGACGTCGCCCTTGCCGAGGGCGACCAGCATGGCAGTGCTGACGCCGGGCACTTCCTTCAGCGCATCCTCGACGCCGAGCGCCTTGCGCTCCTCGTCCTGCTCGGCCTCGAG
This sequence comes from Bauldia sp., assembly GCA_035651055.1. Lineage (GTDB taxonomy): Bacteria > Pseudomonadota > Alphaproteobacteria > Rhizobiales > Kaistiaceae > JAFKKF01. The sequence goes on along the minus strand of DASRGK010000134.1, from coordinate 12,931 downwards.
CTTGGCCAGATAGTCGCGGGCGCGGGTCTGCAGCTCGACCGCCGTGTCCTCGTCGAAGCCTTCGATGCCGGCAAGCTCGTCCAGCTCGACGAAGGCGATCTCCTCGATCGAGGCGAAGCCTTCCGAGGCAAGCAGCTGGCCGACCACCTCATCGACATCGAGCGCGGTGATGAAGAGCTGGCTGCGCTCCTGGAACTCCTTCTGGCGCCGCTCCGACTCTTCCTGCTCGGTGAGGATGTCGATGTCCCAGCCGGTCAGCTGCGAGGCGAGGCGGACGTTCTGACCGCGGCGGCCGATGGCGAGGGAAAGCTGCTCGTCCGGCACGACCACCTCAATGCGCTCGGCGTCCTCGTCAAGCACCACCTTGGCGACTTCGGCCGGCTGGAGCGCATTGACGATGAAAGTGGCGGGGTCCTGCGACCACGGAATGATGTCGATCTTCTCGCCCTGCAGCTCGTTCACCACTGCCTGGACGCGGCTGCCGCGCATGCCGACGCAGGCGCCGACCGGATCGATGGAGGAATCGCGCGAGATGACGGCGATCTTGGCGCGGCTGCCGGGATCGCGGGCGACCGATTTCACCTCGATGATGCCGTCGTAGATCTCGGGGACTTCCTGGGCGAAGAGCTTGGCCATGAACTGGGGATGGGTGCGCGACAGGAATATCTGCGGTCCGCGCTGCTCGCGGCGGACATCGTAGATGTAGGCGCGAATGCGGTCGCCGTAGCGGAAGGTCTCGCGCGGGATCAGCTCGTCGCGGCGCACGATCGCCTCGCCGCGGCCGAGATCGACGATGACGTTGCCGTATTCGACCCGCTTCACCTGGCCGTTGACGATCTCGCCGATGCGATCCTTGAACTCCTCGTACTGGCGGTCGCGCTCGGCCTCGCGGACCTTCTGGACGATGACCTGCTTCGCCGACTGGGCGGCTATGCGGCCGTAATCCATGGGCGGCAGCGGCTCGGCAATGAAATCGCCGACCTGGGCGGCCGGGTTCCGGCGGCGGGCATCCTCGACCAGGATATCGGTAGCCGGGTTCTCGATCTGCTCGGAGACCTTGAGAAGGCGCTGCAGCTTGATCTCGCCGGTCTTCGGGTTGATCTCGGCGCGCACGTCGGTTTCCGAGCCGTAGCGCGAGCGGGCGGCCTTCTGGATCGCGTCCTCCATCGCGGCGACGACGATCATCCGGTCGATCGCCTTTTCGCGGGCGACCGCATCGGCGATCTGGAGGAGTTCAAGTCGGTTGGCACTGACGGCCATTTCAGTTCTCCCTTGCGGCCGGAGCCTCATGGGCACCGGTCAATTGCTGTCGTTCGCGGGCTTTGCGTTTCTCGCGTGCGAGCGTCTCGCGGATCAGTTCGTCGGTAAGCACGAGACGGGCCTCGCCGATATCGGCAAGCGGCAGCGAAACGGTGGCGCCGTCTTCCATAGCGAGGGCGACGCGATCGCCGTCGAGGCCACCGAGCACGCCCTTGAAGCGCTTGCGGCCGCCCTCGGCGGCGCGTTCCAGTTCTACCTTCGCCACGTGGCCCTGCCAGCGGACGAAATCGCCGCGGCGGACGAGCGGACGGTCGATGCCGGGCGAGGAGACTTCGAGGTGATAGGCGCGGTCCATCGGGTCCTCGACATCGAGGGCCGGCGAAAGATCGCGCGACAGCGTCTCGCAATCGCCGACGGTCATGGTGCCGTCCGGGCGCTCGGCCATGATCTGCACCGTGGTGCCGTTCATCGCCGAAATCTTGACGCGCACCAGGCGGAAGCCGAGCCCTTCGATCACCGGCTCGACGACATGCGCGACCCGGGCCTCGAGGCCGGTTTCGGTAATGATGCGGTCTTCCTCGTCCTGCGACGGCTGCAACGGCGTTTTCCCTGACCCGATCGGCTAAGCCCGAAAGGAGCGGGCCCGGGCGGACCCACTCTCAAACGATCGGATCGTTTTGAGGGTGACGCCGGCCGATATAGGCGCGAATGGGGGCGGACGCAACCGGAAACGCGGAGTACCGTCCCGGCGGCGCATCTGTGCGGATGCCCGGCCGCACCCTACGCCCAGCGTGGGAGTCGTCCGACCTGACTACGCCTTCGGGGCCTCGGCCTTGTCGCCGGGCGGCCCGTCGAAGAGCCACCAGCGGCTGGGGAGGACGCTCACCCGGTCGCCCTTCCGGGACTTCGGGTGATCGGAGGGCACGTCGATCTCGAGGCGATGGCGGCGCATGCCGATTTCGACTTCGAGGCGGCGGACGGCACCGTGGCGGCGCTCCGAGGAGATGACGCCGGCGATGCCGCCCGGCCGGTTGCCGAGCAGTTCGATGTCGTGCGGACGGAACACGAGAAGACGCGGGCCATCAGGGCCGGCGGGGGTGGCAATCTCGATCGGACGGTCGTCGAGGAAGAGCTTGCCGGACTCGTAGTTGACCGGCAGGAGGTTGGTCTCGCCGATGAAGCCGGCGACGAAGGGGGTCGCCGGGCGGTCGTAGATTTCGTCCGGCGTGCCGACCTGCTCGATCTTGCCCTGGTTGAGGATGACGATACGGTCGGCGAGTTCGATCGCCTCCTCCTGGTCGTGGGTGACGAAGACGGTGGTGTGCCCGGTCTGGTCGTGGATCTCGCGCAGCCACCGGCGGAGCTCGCGCCGCACCTTGGCGTCGAGCGCTCCGAACGGCTCGTCGAGAAGGAGGATGCGGGGCTCGATCGCCATGGCGCGGGCGAGCGCGACGCGCTGGCGCTGGCCGCCCGACAATTGCGACGGATAGCGCTCGCCGAGGCCGGTCAACTGGACGAGGTCGAGGAGTTCGAGGACGCGTTTCCTGATCTCGGCGCGCGACGGACGCGTGCGGCCGGGGCGCACGGTCAGGCCAAACGCGATGTTATCGAAGACCTTCATATGCCGGAAGAGGGCGTAGTTCTGGAAGACGAAGCCGACGTTCCGCTGCTGCACCGACAGGCGGAGAGCGTCCTCGCCGCCGAACATGACGCGGCCCTCGGTGGGCAGGTCGAGGCCGGCAAGGATGCGGAGCAGCGTCGTCTTGCCGGAACCGGAAGGGCCGAGCAGCGCGACCAGCTCACCGGAACGGATGTCCAGCGAAACGCCATGCAGCGCCGGCGTGACGCCGAACGCCTTGATGACGTTTTCAACCGATACGTCCACCGGCAAGCCCCTCGTCACCGCCACGGCCGGCCCGACCGCCGCCGCCCGGAAGAGGGCGTAGTTCACATCAGATCGTACCAGTGCGTCCATCGCCATCTTCATCCCCCTAGTGCCGGACGTTGGCGGCAATCTCGTCGGAGTAGCGCCATTCGAGGAAAGTCTTCACCGCCAGCGTGACCAGGGCGAGGAGCGCGAGGAGCGAGGCGACCGCGAAAGCGGCGCCATATTCGTACTCGTTGTAGAGAATCTCGACCTGCAGCGGCATCGTATTGGTCTCGCCGCGGATCTTGCCGGAGACCACCGAAACCGCTCCGAATTCGCCCATCGCGCGGGCATTGCAGAGGAGCACGCCGTAGAGGAGCGCCCATTTGATGTTGGGCAGCGTCACGCGGAAGAAGGTGCGGAGGCCGCCGGCGCCGAGGGAAACCGCGGCCTCCTCGTCGAGCGTGCCCTGGGCCTGCATGGTCGGGATCAGTTCGCGGGCGACGAAGGGGAAAGTGACGAAGATCGTCGCGAGCACGATGCCCGGCACCGCGAAGATGACGTGGACGCCGTGGCCGGTGAGCCACGGACCGAGATAGCCCTGGGCGCCGAAGATGAGGACGTAGATCAGGCCCGAGGTCACCGGCGAGACCGAGAAGGGCAGATCGATGAGGGTGGTGAGGAAGCTCTTTCCCTTGAACTCGAACTTCGCGATCGCCCACGCCGCGGCAACCCCGAAGACGAGGTTGGCAGGGACCGAGATCGCGGCGATGAGCAGGGTCAACTTGATCGCCGACAGGGCGTCCTTGTCGGCAAGCGCGGCGAGGTAGGGGCCGACGCCGGCGCGGAAAGCCTCGACGAAAACCGTTACCAGCGGCAGGAGCAGGAAGAAGCCGAGGAAGACGACGGCAATCGCGATGAGCGCGACGCGGACGCCGAAGGCCTCGGTGGTCACCGGCCGGCGGCGGAGCGGCGGCCAGTTGGCCTCCGCGCGAGGCAAGGTGGCGTCAGACATTGCCCAGCCTCTTCCGGTGCCAGGTCTGCAGGAGGTTGATCGCCAGCAACAGAACGAACGAGATCGCCAGCATGATCGTCGCGATCGTGGTGGCTCCGGCGTAGTCGTATTCGTTGAGGCGGATGATGATGAGGAGCGGGGCGATCTCCGAGACGTAAGGGATGTTGCCGGCGATGAAGACGACCGAGCCGTACTCGCCGACGGCGCGGGCGAGGGCGAGGGCGAAGCCGGTCATCAGCGCCGGCAGCACGGCCGGCATGAGAACGCGGAAGACCGTCTGCCAGCGCTCGGCGCCGAGGGTCGCGGCGGCCTCCTCGACCTCGCGGTCGAGGTCTTCGAGGACGGGCTGGACGGTGCGGACGACGAAGGGCAGTCCGATGAAGACGAGCGCAATCAGGATGCCGGCGGGCGTATAGGCGATCTTGATGCCGAGCGGGGCGAGGAACTGCCCGATCCAGCCCTTCGGCGCGTAGATGGCGGTGAGCGAGATTCCGGCGACGGCGGTCGGCAGGGCGAAGGGCAGGTCGATGAAAGCGTCGACCAGGCGCTTGCCGGGGAAATCATAGCGGACGAGGACCCAGGCGATCAGGAGGCCGAACACCGCGTTGATGGCGGCGGCGAGGATCGAGAGGCCGAAGCTGATCTCAAGCGCCGCCAGCGTGCGCGGGTCGCCGGCGATCTTCCAGAAACCGGCGAAGCCGAGCTCGCCGGTCCGGATGACGAGCGCGGCGAGCGGGATGAGGACGATCAGCGAGAGATAGAAAAGCGTGAAACCGAGCGTGATCCCGAAACCCGGGATGACGCTCGGCGTGCGCAGCGTCTGGGGGGAAGCCCGCGCCATTCGGATGTCAGTTCGTCGGCTTGTAGATCTGGTCGAAGATGCCGCCGTCGGCGAAGTGCGCGGCCTGGACCTTCGCCCAGCCGCCGAACTGCGGGTCGTCGACGGTGACGAGCTTGACGTCGGCGAATTTCTTGAGGTCGGCGGGGTCGGCGGCCTTCGGATTGACCGGACGATAGAAGTTCTTCGCGATCAGCTTCTGTGCCTCGTCGCTGTAGAGATACCTTAGGTATTCCTCGGCGACCGCCCGGGTGCCCTTCTGGTCGACATTGGCGTCAACCACGGCGACCGGAGGGACGGCCTTGATCGAGACCGACGGGACGACGATCTCGAACTGATCGGCGCCGAGTTCCTTCAGCGCGAGGTAGGCTTCGTTCTCCCACGAGATGAGGACGTCGCCGATGCCGCGCTGGGCGAATGTGGTGGTCGAGCCGCGGGCGCCGGTATCGAGAACCGGCACGTTGCGGTAGATGGCGGCGACGAAGTCGCGGGTCTTCTGCTCGTCGTTGCCGTCCTTCGAATTGGCGTAGGCCCAGGCGGCGAGATAGTTCCAGCGGGCGCCGCCCGAGGTCTTGGGATTGGGCGTGATCACCTGGATGCCCGGCCTCGCAAGATCGTCCCAGTCCTTGATCCCCTTCGGGTTGCCGGCGCGGACGAGGAAGACGATGGTCGAGGTGTAGGGCGCGCTGTCGTCGGGCAGGCGCTTCTTCCAGTCGGCGGGAATCTTGCCGCTCTTCTTCGCGATTGCGTCGATATCGGCCTCGAGGGCGAGCGTCACGACGTCGGCGGCAAGTCCGTCGATGACGGCGCGAGCCTGGGCGCCGGAGCCGCCGTGCGACTGCTGGATGGTGACCGTGTCGCCGGTCTTCGCCTTCCAGTAGGCGGCGAATACTTCGTCGTAGGCTTTGTAGAATTCGCGGGTGGGGTCGTAGGAGACGTTGAGAAGGGTCGTATCGGCAGCCTGCGCGATGGCGGGGATGGCCAAGCCGGCAACAAAGGCAGCGATGACGAAGCGTCGGTATCGCGAGCGGACCATTTGCCGTTCTCCCTTGGGTGAGGCGAGCAAGCGAGGCGGTCTAACTCCCTAATCTCGACATAGTTGATCGGGTATAGCAAAGCCGCCCGTTCCGCGCAAAATGCGCGGCCGGGAAATGCAGTTCCAAAATTGACTAGATCGCGGGAACGGTTTGTTCGCCGCGGGCGACGGACGCCGGGGCGGAACGGTCGGCGGCCGGTCTCACGGGGATTTCGCCGCCGCGCTCGGCAACGTCGGCGAGGGTCGTGCCGTCGAGGAGGAGAAGCGTCGCGGCGTAGGTGTCCTTGAACAGCCGCCGCACGGCGCAGGTCTTCTCGTCCTTGCAGTCCGAACAGCGCCGATAGGCGGTCTGCGAGATGCAGGGAAGCGGTGCGATCGGTCCGTCGATCGCGCGAAGGATACTGCCGATGGTGACATCGCGCGGGCGCTTGATCAGCATATAGCCGCCGCTCCGCCCGCGCCGGCTGGCGACGATCCCTTTCCGCTTCAGATCGAGAAGAATGTGCTCAAGGAATTTCCGCGGCACCTCGGCGGCGGCCGCGATCCCTTCGATCTGCAGGGACGCCGCTTCCGGCTGCTGTGCCAAGTGGAGCAGCGCCTTGAAGGCGTATTTGGCCTTTTGGGAAATCATCAGTTGAGGGCGAGCTTAAACGCGACTACCGGAGTCGTGTATAGAGCGAACCTTTCCTCAACTCAACGGCTTAGCCGGAACTTCCGTGCGCCGGTATGCGAGATAGGTGGATATCCGGCCCGCCCGGCGCGCCTTGGCCTCGTAGCGGGTCTCAATCCAGTCCGCGAAGGGCAGCCGCCAGTCGTCCGGGCCCCCGGCCGTCCATTCGAAGTCCGGGCGCGGGAGCATGTGCATCAGCGTCCACTCGACATAGGACGGCACGTCGCTGGCAAAGCGGAACCGCCCGCCCGGGCGAAGCGCGCGCGCGATGAGGTCGAGATTCTCGGGCCGGACGAAACGGCGTTTCCAGTGCCGCCGTTTCGGCCAGGGGTCGGGATAGAACAGCCCGACCTCGACCAGCGAGCGAGCGGGAAGCCAGGCGAGCAGGTCCGCGGCGTCGCCGCCGAAGAGCCGGACATTGCGGTCGCCGTCATCGGCTATGGAAGCAACCGCCTTGGCGAGGCCGTTGAGGAACGGCTCGACGCCGATGAAGCCGTCTTCGGGATGAGCGCGCGCCGCCGCAAGCAGCCGCTCGCCGCCGCCGAAGCCGATCTCGAGATGGATATCGGCGACCGGCGCGGCGAAAAGCGAACCGAGTTCGCCGGGAGCGGGGCGATCGAGGTCGAGCGCCAGCCGACGGTAGACCGTTTCCATCAGCCCCGTGCGCCGCGCGGAGAGTTTCTTGCCCTTGCGGCGGCCCCAGAGCCGGTCGCGCCGTAGCAACGGCGGCGCCCGTTTGTCCGGCGTCAGGCGACGGCGTCGTGGAGCGCGTTGACGAGGTCGGTGCGCTCCCACGAGAATCCGCCGTCCGCCTCCGGCGCGCGGCCGAAATGGCCGTAGGCGGCGGTCCGCGCGTAGATCGGCCGGTTGAGGCCGAGGTGCTGGCGGATGCCGCGCGGCGACAGGTCCATGACCTGGCCGATCGCCTTTTCGAGACGCGCGTCCTCGACCTTCCCGGTGCCGTGCAGGTCGACGTAGATCGAGAGCGGTTGGGCGACGCCGATGGCGTAGGACAACTGGATGGTGCAGCGGTCGGCGAGTTCGGCGGCCACCACGTTCTTGGCGAGGTAGCGCGCGGCATAGGCTGCGGAGCGGTCGACCTTGGTCGGGTCCTTGCCGGAAAAAGCGCCGCCACCATGCGGCGCCGCACCGCCATAGGTATCGACGATGATCTTGCGGCCGGTGAGGCCGCAATCGCCGTCGGGACCGCCGATGACGAACTTGCCGGTCGGGTTGACGTGCCAGACGGTGTCGGACCCGATCCATTCCTCGGGGAGGGCGGTGCGCACGATCGGTTCGATGACCCGGCGCACGTCCTCGGAGGACATCGTCTCGTCGAGATGCTGCGTCGAGACGACGATCGAGGCGGCGCGCACCGGCTTGCCGTAGTGGTACTCGACGGTGACCTGGCTTTTGGCGTCCGGCCCGAGCGTCGGAGCATCGCCCGACTTCCGCGCCTCGTTCATCAGCCTCAGGATTCGGTGCGCGTAGTAGATCGGTGCCGGCATGTATTCCGGGGTCTCGCGGCAGGCATAGCCGAACATGATGCCCTGGTCGCCGGCGCCCTCATCCTTGTTGCCGCTGGCGTCGACGCCCTGTGCGATGTCGGCGGACTGCGCATGGAGCAGAATCTCGATCTGCGCCTTCTCCCAATGGAAGCCGTCCTGGGCGTAGCCGATGTCGCGGATCGCCTTGCGCACCATCGCCTCGATCGAGGCCGGCGTGATCGAAGCGGGCCCGCGGACCTCGCCGGCGACGACAACGCGGTTGGTAGTGGCCAGCGCCTCGCAGGCGACGCGGGCTTCCGGCATCGCACCGAGATAGGCATCGACCACGGTATCCGAGATGCGATCGCAGACCTTGTCCGGATGGCCCTCGGAGACGGATTCGCTGGTGAAAAGGTATGTGGTTCGTGCCACCGGTTTCGCCCCGTCCTACGCCGAAAAGGGCCGGGCAGTCATCGCGCCCAGCCTCGCGCCGTTTTCTTTCACTGAACGCCAAACGGGTCAACCAGCGATGCGCCGGCTACCCAAAGCAATGCCGCCGCACCCCTGCCCCTGTCAGAAATGCGGAGGATTCGCGCGACCGAAGGCGATCAGGCCTCGGCGTCCTCACCCGCCAGCGAGCGGACGAGATCGATGATCTTCCGCCGCACCTTGGCGTCCTTCACCCGCAGGAAAGCGCGGTTGAGCTGCAGGCCCTCGGAGCTGGAGAGGAAGTCAACCACGTAGCTTGCCGATTTCGGCTCGCCCATACCGGCACCCGACTGTTCCGCCGCGCCGCCCGGTGCGTCCTCAAAGAAGAACGATACCGGGACCTGGAGGACGCGCGCAATGTGCTGCAGGCGGCTCGCGCCAATCCGGTTCGTGCCCTTTTCGTATTTCTGAATCTGCTGGAAAGTGATACCAAGATTCTCGCCAAGCTTTTCCTGGCTCATGCTTAGCATCATTCTACGAAGTCTTACCCGGCTACCGACATGAATATCAATCGGATTTGGTTGTTTCTTTGTGGCCATCTGGCTCTCTTCTTGGCTGCCACTCGACTTCGTCAAGCGACGCGTTGTTGGACCCCTCGCCTGCCAGCTGCGCTCGGGTTGCGCGATCATTCTAATCCATTGCCACCCGAAACGGCCAGATGCGGTCACCCAAACGAGTGGGCCGCATCTTGTCTGACATAGCGGACAGGGGAAAATGACGCTTAGATGCGATTTGTGTCAATTGCGCCGCAAAATCGAGGTTAATTGTCCACAAGCTGCCGACAATAAACTGAGCCCCAACAGCGCCAGAAACACTAGGTCGCCGAACCGCGCGTAGAGCGGCGGCACAAGCGCCTGCGGCAAGTCGCCGTCGAGAATACCCACGTCGCCGAGCGGCAGACTCCTCGTGATTCGCCCGTACGCATCGATGATGGCCGAGATGCCGGAATTGGCGGCGCGGGCGATGGGCAGGCCTTCCTCAACCGCGCGGACCTGGGCCTGGAGGAGGTGTTGCCGCGGACCCGGCGTATTGCCGTACCAGGCATCGTTGGTGACATTGACCAGCCAGCCCGGACGCGGGCCGGGAGCAATGACCGCGCCAGGGAAGATGATCTCGTAGCAGACGAGCGGCTGCATCAGCGGCGCGCCGGGCACTTCCAGCGTGCGGCGCGCCGTCCCGGCGGCGAAGCCGCCCGGCAGCGCGATGAGCTGGCGCAGGCCGAGCGATTCGAACAGCGAGCGGAACGGCAGGAACTCGCCGAAGGGGACGAGGTCGACCTTGTCGTAGGCGCCGCGGATCTCGCCCTTGTCGTCGATGACATAGACGCTGTTGAAGACCGGCGCGCCGCGCGCGTCTCCCGCCGACGGGTCCCTGCGCGCGGCGCCGGTGATGAGCGTCGTCCCGTCCGGCAGGAGCGCGGCAATCGCGGCCAGGGCTTCCGGCCGCTCGGTCAGCAGGAAGGGGAACGCCGATTCGGGCCAGATCAGGTGGGTGACGCTGGCTATGCCGGTGCGCCCGGGCGCGGTCGCGCCATCGCTCAGGTCGAGGTAGCGCTTGAGAATCTCGTCGCCCTTTTCGGGCCGCCATTTGTCGTCCTGCGGGATCGCCGGCTGGACGATGCGGAGATGGATATCGGGCACCGTCGCATCGCTCGCCGAAGACAGACGCCAGGCGCCGTAACCGACGTGGGCGGCGAGAAGGAGAATCGCGACGCCGATGAAGACCCACCTGCCGCGGCCCGGCCGACCGGCATCGGCGAGGAGGGCCGGCGCCGCGAAGATGAGACACGCGGCAAGCGTCAGACCCCAGATGCCGATGAGTGAGGCCGACTGCATGAAGAGCGGCGCCGGAGTGAGCGCGTAGCCGACCGCATTCCACGGGAAACCGCTGAGGAGGTGGCCGCGCAGCCATTCGACGCCGGAAAGGCAGACGGCGAAGATGACGATGCGAACCCAGCCCTCAGGCCAGACAAGCCGCGCCACGGCGGCGCCGAGGCCCCAGAGCAGGGCCAGGCCGGCGGGGAGCGCGATGACGGCGAGCGGCATGGCCCAGGCGAACTGGTCGGCATCGACGAGGAAGGCGGCGCCGATCCACCAGAGGCCGGCGAGGAAATAGCCGAAGCCGAAGCTCCAGCCGACCAAGAAGGGCGGAAGGACGCGCGCCAAGAAGCGGCCCGAGCGCGCCGGCGTTGCGCCGTCGAGGAGCCAGATCAGCACCGGAAAGGTCAGGAAGAGGAGCGGAAAAGCGCCGAATGGCGGCAGAGCAAGCGCGGATGCACCGCCCGCGACGAGGGACAAAAGGAAGCGCCGCCATCCCCACAGGACGACGATCCGGTCAGCGATTTTCGGCATCCCGTCGGCCTTCCCCGAGACTCGCGCCCGAGCGATGTCTCGGCGCGAATCGTGGCAGGGCCAAGGTCCGGTGGCGCGATTCCCGGGTCAAGCCTCGGGAGCGGTCTCGCCGGTCCCGGTCTTGCGGCGCCGCGGCTCGGGCTTGGGCCCGTCGTCGCGGCGATAGATGCGCAGGCGCTTGATCCGGCGCGGGTCGGCGTCGAGGATTTCGAACTCGAGGCCGTCCTTCACGGCGATGAGCTCGCCGCGGACCGGGACGCGCCCGGCAATGCTGACGGCGAGGCCTCCGACGGTGTCGATCTCGTCGTTATCCTCGCCCGCGGCGAGGTCCATGCCGACGGCCTTGGAGACCTCGGCCAAATCGGCGCGGGCGTCGGCGATGAAGCCGTCACCGTCCGGCACGATCATCGGACCTTCCTCGTCGTCGTGCTCGTCCTCGATATCGCCGACAACCATCTCGACGACGTCCTCCAGGGAGACGAGCCCGTCGGTGCCGCCATATTCGTCGATGACGAGGGCAATCTGCATCCGCGTCGCCTGCATCTTGGCGAGCAGCGCGGTGACCGGCATCGACGGCGGGACGAAAAGAATGTTCCGCACCAGCGCCGCGTCGCCGATCGTCCTGGTCAGGTCGACCTTGCCAAGGTCGGGGCCGCCGCCGGCCTTCTTGCGGACCCGCTTGCCGGGAGCCGCGGGCGTGGCCGCCGCCTTGGTGGCGTAGTGAACGAGGTCCTTGATGTGGACGAAGCCGACCGGATCGTCGAGCGTCTCCCGGTAGACCGGCATGCGCGAGTGGCCGGACTTCTCGAAGAGGAGGAAAAGCTGGCCGAGCGTCGTGCCGACCTCGACCGCTTCAATATCGGCGCGCGGCACCATCGCATCGGCGACCCGCACGTCGCGCAGCCGCAGGATGTTGCCGAGCATCGCCCGCTCTTCGGCGGTGAAGCTGTCGGCAACATCGTCATTGGCGAGGGCCTCGGCCAGATCCTCCCGGAACGATGCCGGGGCCTTGAGGCGGCTGACCGCGGCCTTCAGCCGGTCGAGCCAGCCCTCCGGGCTGCGCTCGGCACCGGATTGACCGGCCTCGCCATCGGGCAGTGGTTTCTGGGACTCCGCCTGGCTCATCGCTTCTCCGGGGCGCCGCTCCCCCTGTTGCCCTGGCCGGCATACGGATCCGGTACGCCCAGCCCCCGCAATATAGTGGTTTCCAGCCGCTCCATCGCAACAGCTTCGCTTTCGATTTCGTGGTCGTAGCCGAGCAGATGCAAAAAGCCGTGTATTACCAAATGGATAATGTGGTGAGAGAGTGGGATCTCCTGCTCGCTCGCTTCGGCTGCCACGGTCTCCTGCGCGAGCACGATATCGCCGAGGAGCGGCCCATATTCCTTGCCGGGCGGAGACGCGGGGAAGGAGAGAACGTTGGTAGGCCTGTCCTTGCCGCGGTAGCGCCGATTGAGGGCGCGGACCCTGCGGTTGCTGGAAAGGACGATCGCCGTCTCGCCTCCGGCGGCGATCGCCCGTCCGCTTGCCGAAGCGGCGGCCAGGACCGCTTTCCGCAATCTCGGACGCAACCGGGTGAGGCCGGTCCAGTCGCCGGCTTCGACCACGATCTCGACGGCAACCGGCGCCGGTCTAGCCGGGCGGGTTCGGCGTCTGCCTGTCATAGGCCTCGACAATGCGGGCAACCAGCGGATGGCGAACCACGTCTGCCGCCGTGAAGCGAATCTGCGCGATGCCCTGCACGCCGCGGAGCAGATTGGTCGCCTCGACGAGGCCCGACACCTGACCGCTCGGCAGGTCGATCTGGGTCGGGTCGCCGGTCACGATCATGCGCGAGTTCTCGCCGAGCCGGGTGAGGAACATCTTCATCTGCATCGAACTCGTGTTCTGCGCCTCGTCGAGAATGACGACAGCGTTG
>DASRGK010000133.1:0-10942 GCA_035651055.1 Bauldia sp. | reverse complement strand
TGGGCCTTCCCTTCCCGGTCTCCAGCCAGCGCACGTCCTCGGGGGTGAGGGCGATGTCGAGCGCGCCCAGCGAATCGTCGAGTTCGCTCATCGCCAGGGGCCCGATCAGCGGGATGACGATGAAGTCCTGGGCCAGGCAATAGGCGAGCGCGACCTGCTGCGCGGTCTTGCCGATCCGTCCCGCCATTTCATAGGCGCGCCTGCGCCGCGCGAAGTTCTTGGCGCTGTACCAGGCGTTGACCATTTCCGGGTCGTCGCGCTTGTCCTCGCCGGCGCGGTCGGTGAAGAAGCCGCGCGCCTGCGCCGACCAGGCGAAGTCGGGGATCTTCCGCCGCCGCAGCCACGCCTTCCATTCGTCGTCGGAAGCCGCCAGCACGCCGCCCCATACCGGGTTGACCATTTCGGCCAGCGAGAAATTGTTGGAAAGCGCCATCGGCAGCCTGCGGCGCTTGCGCCGCGCATAGGCGATCGCCGCATCCATGCGCTGGCGCGTCCAGTTGGAGCCGCCGTAGATGCCGATCCGGCCCTTCCGCGCCTCGGCATCCATCGCGTCGACGAATTCGCCGACCGGCACATCCGGATTGTCGCGGTGCATGAAGTAGATGTCGATCCGGTCGGTCTTCAGCCGGTCGAGCGACTCGCTGAGCTGCCGCCCGATCACGTCGGGATAGACGAGCGGCGAATGCGCCCCCTTGCCGATGATCACCGTTTCCTCGCGCACCCCGCGGTTCGCCATCCATTCGCCGAGCAGCCGGTCGATCCGGCCCATGCCGTACATCCAGGCCGTATCGACGAGATTGCCGCCGCGCTCGTAGTAGGCGTCGAGCAGGATCGCCGCCTGCGTGTAGTTCTCGAAATTGGCACCGCCGAGGGCGACCACCGAGACCGGCTGCCTGAGGCCGGGAATGGCCTTCTGCGCCATCATCACTTTCGGGCGTTTCAGGCGCGCACCGGCGATCGTCTTCTTCCGCCGCCGCGGCGTCTCGAACTCGTAGACGAGCCCGATATTGGTCCGCCACCTGTCGAGGACGCGCATGTTGCCGAGCGTGTCCTCCGGCGTCATTGCCGGCGGATCGAACACCGTCCTGCCGGCGCGGATGGCCTTCGCCACCGCGTCGATCTCGAACGTGTAGAGCCAGCGCGGTTCCTCGATCCGGATCGTCTCCACCGGCCCTTCCGGGCGATGGATCAGGATTTCCGCGCTGCCGCCCTGCCGGCCGGTGCAGAACCACGGCGACTGCACCTCGATCCAGCCGGTCGTGCCGTAGATGCGGACCTTGTTGTCCTGCGCGACGGCAATGCTTCCCGAGACCTCCGCCACGATCTCGTTCGGGAACTTGAGCACCGCCGAGGCCCATTCGTCGACGCCGGTCGCCGTGCCGAGGTGCCCGACGCCGGCCACGCTCACTGGATCGAGGAAAGGACGGCCGGCCGCCGCGCCGGCGAGGAGCCGCGCCATCGAGACCGGATAGCAGCAGATGTCGAGGATGGCGCCGCCGGCGGTGTCGTTGGCGAGCAGCCGGTGCTTCGGGTCCGGGTTGCCCATCCTGAAGCCGAACGATGCCTTGATCATCCGCACCTCGCCGACCGCGCCTTCGGCGACCAGTTGCAGGAGGCGCGTCGTCTGCGGGTGCGACCGGTACATGAAGCCTTCGCCGAGGAAAGTGCCTTCCCGGCGGGCGGCGTGGAACATCGCCTCCGCCTCGTGCGCGCTCACCGCGATCGGCTTTTCGGCGAGCACGGCCTTGCCGGCCCGCGCCGCCTTGATCGCCCATTCGCCGTGCGCCGGGTGCGGCGTGGCGATGTAGATCGCCTCGACGTCCGGATCGTCGAGCAGGGCCTCATAACCCGCGAGGATGCGCGCCCCCGGGAAGGCCTCGGCGAGCCCCGGCCGCGCGGGATTGCGCGAGGCGATGGCGACCAGTTTCCCGGTCTCGGAATGCGGCAGGTTGGAGGCAAAGGTACGGGCAATGGAGCCGGGACCGATGATGCCCCAGCGGACTGGATTTGGATCGGGCATTGTCGCCTTGCTTTGCGTCAGTCTGGAGGAACAGGAATGGCCGGATTCGGCCAATCGCCGGGCGGCAATCCGCCGGGATTGGCGTCGATCTTGCAAGGCAGTCTAGGATGGCCGCCAAGCGGGAGGCTGCGCGAAAAGTAAGATGGCCGGCGCGTTTGACGAAATGGTCCTGGCGGACGGCAGAAGCCGGGCCGGATACGAAATCCTGAAGCGCTGGCTGGACGAAACCCCGCCCGATCTCCTGGCGCATCGCCGGGCCGAAGCGGAGCTGCTTTTCCGGCGGATCGGCATCACCTTTGCGGTCTATGGCGAGACCGAGGGCGAGGAGCGGATCATTCCGTTCGACATCATCCCGCGCATCCTGACCAAGAAGGAATGGGCGCGCCTTGCCAGCGGCCTCGAACAGCGCGCCCGCGCGCTCAACCTGTTTCTCACCGACCTCTACGGTCCGGCCCGCATCCTCAAGGAAGGGAAGATCCCGGCCGACCTCGTCTATCGCAACCCCTATTTCCGCCCGGAGATGGTCGGCGTGAAGCTGCCGCACGATATCTACGTCCATATCGCCGGCATCGACATCGTCCGCGTCGACGAAGATGATTTCTATGTGCTCGAGGACAATGCGCGCACGCCCTCCGGCGTCTCCTACATGCTGGAGAACCGGGAGGTGATGATGCGCATCTTCCCCGACCTCTTTTCGGAGCACCGCATCGCCCCGGTCGAGAACTATCCGGAGGAACTCCTCGCCACGCTGAAGTCGGTCGCGCCGCAGGGGGCGCCGGAGGACCCGAACGTGGCGCTCCTCACCCCCGGCCCCTTCAACAGCGCCTACTACGAGCACTCGTTCCTCGCCGACAAGCTCGGCATCGAACTGGTCGAGGGCCGCGACCTGCTCGTCCGCGACGACGAGGTGCTGATGCGCACCACCGAGGGGCTGAAACGCGTCGACGTGCTCTACCGCCGCATCGACGACGATTTCCTCGACCCGCTCACCTTCCGGCCCGATTCGGCCCTCGGCGTCCCCGGCCTGATGCACGCCTACCGCGCCGGCACGATCACGCTCGCCAATGCGGTCGGCACCGGCGTCGCCGACGACAAGGCCGTCTATTCCTACGTCCCCGACATCGTGCGCTTCTACCTTTCCGAAGAGCCGATCCTGAAGAACGTGCCGACCTACCGGTGCCGCGAGCCGAACGCGCGCGACTACGTGCTGGCCCGCCTCGACGAACTGGTCGTCAAGGAAGTCTCCGGCTCGGGCGGCTACGGCATGCTGATCGGCCCGGCCGCGACCAGGGAGATGCGCGACACTTTCGCCGCCAAGATCACCGCCAATCCGGAGAATTACATCGCCCAGCCGACGCTGGCGCTCTCCACCTCGCCGACGCTGGTCGGCGCCGGCATCGCGCCCCGCCATGTCGACCTGCGGCCTTTCGTCCTCTCCGGCGCCGACCGCGTCCGCATCGTCCCGGGCGGCCTCACCCGCGTCGCGCTGAAGGAAGGCTCGCTGGTCGTCAATTCGAGCCAGGGCGGCGGCACCAAGGACACCTGGGTGCTCGACGAATGAGTCCGCCGTCATGCTGAGCCGGACCGCCGATTCCCTCTTCTGGCTGTCGCGCTACGTCGAACGCGCCGACAATACCGCGCGCATCATCGATGCCGCGAGCCGGCTGGCGGCGATGCCGATCTCCTACGCCGGCACGTCCAACGAGTGGGAGTCGGCGCTGGCCGCCGCGGGGGCGCTGCGTGGATTCTACGAGCACCATGACGAGGCGACGCGCGAGGCGGTCATCGATTTTCTCGCCTTCTCGCAGCAGAACCCGTCGAGCATCCGCGCCTGCCTCGAAACGGCGCGTCACAACGCCCGCGCCGTCCGCACGGCGCTGACCGCCGAGATGTGGGAGGCGATCAATGCCGGCTGGCTCGAGCTGCGCCGCTTCGACGGCGCCCACATGGACAGGCCGACGCTCGCCGAGTTTCTCGCGCGCGTGAAGGAGGCATGCCTGCGCTTCGACGGCTCGGCCTATCGGACGATGCTCCGCAACGACGTCTATTTCTTCTCGCGGATCGGCGTCTTCATCGAGCGCGCCGACAATACCGCCCGCATCCTCGACGTGAAGTACCACGTGCTCCTGCCGGCGCAGGCCAATGTCGGCGGCGGCCTCGACTACTTCCAGTGGTCGTCGATCCTGCGCTCGGTCTCCGCGCTCACCGCCTATCGCTGGGTCTATCGCGAGAGCCTGAAGCCGTGGCTGATCGCCGACCTCCTCGTCCTCAACGAGCAGATGCCGCGCTCGCTGGCGAGCTGCTATGAGAACCTCACCGCCTACCTCGACGAGCTGTCCCTCGCTTACGGCCGCCAGGGTCCGGCGCAGCGGACCGCCCGCTCGGTCCGCACGCGCCTGCAGAACTCGACGATCACCGACATCTTCCAGAAGACCGGGCTCCACGAATTCCTCGAGGACTTCATCTCCGAGAATGCACGCCTTGGCTCGGCGATCGCCGAGCAGTATCTGACCTGAGCCGGCCGGCATGCGTCTCCGCATCCTCCACGAATCTTCCTACCGCTACGACGCGCCCGCGCATCGCGCGATCGAGGTCCTGCGCCTGACGCCGCGCGGGCACGACGGCCAGTTCGTCGTCAACTGGCGGATCGAGGTCGACCGCGACTGCCGTCTTTCCGCCGGCACCGATCCGTTCGGCAACGCGATGCACAATTTCACCGTCGACGGCCCGTTCGACGGCCTTACCGTCACCGCCACCGGCGAAATCGAGACGCAGGACACCAAGGGCATCGTCACCGGCCAGGTCGAACCCCTCCCCGCCGCGGTGTTCCTCCGCGAGACGCCGCTGACCGCCGCCGGGCCGGCGATCCGCGCCTTCACCGACGAGGTGACCGCTTCCTCGAGCGACGGCCTCGCCCGCTGCCACGCCCTGATGCGGGCGATCAACGCCCGGCTCCAGTTCACCATCGACGCCACCAATACCGGCACCAGCGCCCGCGAGGCCTTCGAACTCGGCCACGGCGTCTGCCAGGACTTCGCCCATATCTTCATCGCCGCGGCCCGTTATCTCGGCAGTCCCGCGCGCTATGTCGGCGGCTATCTCTACATGCCGCTCCGCAAGGACGACCAGGGCGCCGGCCACGCCTGGGCGGAGGCGCTCATCGACAATGTCGGCTGGGTCGGCTTCGATCCCGCCAATGTCGTCTGCCCGACCGACGCCTATATCCGGGTCGCGGCCGGCCTCGACTACCTCGGCGCGGCCCCGATCCGCGGCACCCGCTATGGCGGCGCCGGCGAGTCGCTTTCCGTCCGTGTCGTCGTCAAACAGGAAGGCCGCGCCGGGCGATGAGTCTTTTTAGGTTGCGACTCGTACCGCTTTGGCCTGAAATCCGCCGCCGGGCGGGGCCGGGGGAGCGGTTGGCGACGTGACGTATTGCGTAGGAATCCTGGTCCGCGACGGCCTCGTGATGATTGCCGATACCCGCACCAATGCCGGGCTCGACAACATCGCCACCTTCCGCAAGCTGAAGGTCTTCGAGAAGCCCGGCGACCGGGCGATCGGCATCGCGACCGCGGGCAACCTCGCCGTCAGCCAGTCGGTCGTCTCGCTCATCACCGAAGGCTGCGACAATCCGGAAACCGGCGAGAAGGAGACCATCATGACGGTCCCCTCGATGTTCGCGGCGGCGCATCTGGTCGGCCGCGCGATCCGCGAGGTCCACCGCGTCGACGGGCCGGCCCTCGAACAGGCGCAGGGCAGCTTCGACGTGTCGATCCTGCTCGGCGGCCAGGTCCGGAACAGCGGCATGCGCCTGTTCATGCTCTACTCAGCCGGCAATTTCATCGAGGCGACCGCCGATACGCCCTACCTGCAGATCGGCGAGCATAAATACGGCAAGCCGATCCTAGACCGCTCGATCACCGAGCAGTCCGACATCTACGACGCGCTCAAGCTCGGTCTCATCTCGATGGATTCGACCATGCGCTCGAACCTGTCGGTGGGCATGCCGATCGACCTCTGCGTCATCCGGCGCAACGCACTTTCGGTCGAGGTCAACTACCGCATCGACGCCGCCGAGCCCTATTTCCACGACCTTCGCGAACGCTGGTCGGCGGCGCTGCGGGCCGCGCACCTGGCGATTCCGACGCCCCCCTACCGCTCCAAAATGAGCTAGGCTCGCGCGCCTCAGAGAAAACGGAGAACAAGAAGATGGCGGGGAAGGTTGCGCTCGTCACGGGCGGCGGCAGCGGCGTCGGCAGGGCGGCGGCGCTGGCGCTGGCGCGGATCGGCTACGCCGTGGTGGTCACCGGCCGCCGCCAGGCGATGCTCGACGAGACGGTGAAGGCGATCGCGGCAGCCGGATCGAGGGGCCTCGGGGTTCAGGCCGACGTCGCCGACGCCCGTTCCGTCGCGGGCCTCTTCGCGCGGATCAGGGAGGAGTTCGGCCGGCTCGACTTCCTGTTCAACAATGCCGGCACCGGGGCGCCGCCGGTCCCGATGGAGGACCTCACCGTGGCGCAATGGCAGGCCGTGGTCGACACCAACCTCACCGGCGCCTTTCTCTGCACCCAGCAGGCGGTGCGCATGTTCAAGGCGCAGACGCCGCAGGGCGGCCGCATCGTCAACAACGGCTCGATCTCGGCGCATACGCCGCGGCCCAATTCGGTCGCCTATACCGCGACCAAGCACGCCATCACCGGCCTCACCAAATCGACCGCGCTCGACGGGCGCCCGTTCAACATCGCCTGCGGCCAGATCGACATCGGCAACGCGCGCACCGACATGACCGCGCGCATGTCGGCGGGCGTCCTCCAGGCGAACGGCACGACCGCGCCCGAACCGGTGATCGACACCGACAAGGTCGCCGAGGCGATCGCCTATATGGCGGGCCTGCCGCTCGACATGAACGTGCTCACCATAACGGTGATGGCGACGCAAATGCCATTCGTCGGGCGTGGCTAGACCATGCCTTCCAGTCCGATATCGCTTCCAGTCGACCTTTCGCATCCTCGGGCTTGAGCGGCCCGCCGTCCCAGTCGATGACACCGAGACAGCCCTTTTCGATCAAGTGGAGAACCGCCCCGAGGTTCAACGGCCGGTACTCGGGCACGCGCACGGCCCTCTCGAGTGCCGAACAATGAATGGATTCGTCCAGCGGATCATAGCGCAACTGCTCGTCGTCGCCCCGCGCCGCCTCGAAGCCGCCATCGCGCGTGATCCGGCGAAAATACAGACGCATGCGGTCCGCCAGATATAACCACGACCGCGATTCGTGGATTGTGCCTGCCGGGGCGTCCCTCACCGAACCAAGGCCGGCGCTTTTTAACTCCTCCTCCTCAAACTCCACGCCGACGCTCTTCAGCTTCTTCACGATCCAGTCGAGCGCGATGCTGCTGAGGGCGGCTTCCGGATATCCACCGCCGACATCGGCATGGACGCCGGGGAACCAGACCTGCTGAACGTTGCCGTATTTCGGTGTGTTGAACGGCCGCTCCCACAGCGTTGGCGAGAATGGCCGCCGGCGCTCGTCGATCGCGATGGCATGGAACGCATTCTTGATCGCCGTTCCGATGCGCGTGTCGTGGAACGCGAAACGGCTGTGAAGAATCTGGTTCAAGTAGCGGTCGGGAATGCCGAGGGAGCCGACCGTATCGAATACGGCAACGCTTCTGATCGGTACGTCACTATAGCTTACGTCGCGCCACTTGCTTTCGTCGCCAGGCGACCGGTCCTTTCGATCGGTGTGATAGTAGGACCAAACCAGGTGCTCGTTCTCGGTCGTGCAGCTTTCCTTGCGCAGAAGCCCGCATACGCCGATCATTCCCGCCAGGCTTCGGGCTGTGAATGAGCCGCGCGAAAACCCGATGATGTGAATGTCATCGCCGGGGTTGTAGTGCCGGCAGAGATACTTGTACGCTTGCCGGATATTGCGGGAGAGGCCTGAGCCGAACGCGCCGCCAAAGACCTTGTCGATCGGTCCGTCGCCGGTGCCGACGCCCTCGTCGTAGTAGATGCGCTGCTGAATATCTCCGTTCGTGTCGGCCCCGGACACCAATGCGTCCCGGATACGGACGACATTTGTTACCTGCGTTGCACCGCGGGCATCGTTCCAGGTCCCATCGAGGCAAACTATGAGGCGCTTTGGCAGGCGTGGTTGAATCATGCCCACATGCTAAGCGCCGAAGGTTCACAAACGCAACTTTAGCGCGAGCCTGCGCGGCAGAGCGATTGGTCGCCGAGGCGATCGCCTATATGGCGGGCCTGCCGCTCGACATTAACGTGCTCACCATCACCGTGATGGCGACGCAAATGCCCTTCGTCGGGCGTGGCTGACGCACCCGGATCAGTGCAGGCGGAACTCGGTCCCGACGGCGGCGATCTCCGCCGGCCCGATCAGCCTGCGGTGCGCAACGGTCACCGAATGGAGGGCCCCCTCCAGTTCCCGCTCCCAGAAGTCGAGGAACTTGTGCAGCCCTGGAAAGCGCGGGGCGAGGTCGTAGGCCTGCCAGACATAGGTCTGCAGGAACGAGGGATGATCGGGCAGACGGTAGAGGATATTCGCAGTCGTCAGGCCATAACCTTCGAGCTGCAATCTGAACTCGGACGGGCTCATTTGCCATCTCCTCAGCTCGATCGCCGTTTCGACAGGCTAAACAGCGACGCACCGCCCGAGGTTCCCGATTCCCGGCACCGCGTGCAACCGGCTGCGACGAAAAAGCAGCATGGATTCAATAGATTAGCAGCATAGCCAAGCGGCTGCTGACAGCTACGGCTGGGCCGCCCGCATCCGTGCGGCATCGAGATTCTGCCGCACCAGTTTCGCCCGGAGGCTGCGATGGATGGCGAGGTCCATCGCGTCCTGGAGGTCGGCGTTGCGGTCGAGCAGGTCGCGCAGCTCGTCGGTATCGAAGGCGAGGTAGCGGACCGGCGACGCGCAGACCGCCGTTGCCGTCGCGGCGTCGCCGGTCGAGAGGCCCAGTTCCCCGAGGAGCGAGCCCGAGGCGACCTCCGCGATCTTCTCGCCGTCGACCATGATGTCGATCAGCCCGCGCGCGACGAAGCAGAGCTCGCGGATCAACTCGCCCTGCCGGGTCAGCGTCGTGCCCGCCGCCACTTCGCGCCACTGCCCGGCCCTCATCAGGCGGCGCACCTGCCCGCCGGTCAGCGACGGCACCACGCGCGTCTGGAACAGGCGTTCGTCGGGCGTCAGCGATTCATCCGAGACACGCAGGCTATGGATGAGGATGCGCGCCGCAACCACGCCGACGAGAATCATCGACCAGATCAGCCCGACCGGGTCGTGCGCGACCAGCGTCGCCGAGATGATCGTCACGACCCCGGACGCGAGCGTAAGCACGCGGATGAGCGCCACCGTCGGCATCGCCATGCCGACGACGAGAAGGAGCAGCGAGACGTGCCGAAGAAGAGCCTCCGGCGCCACCAGTTCATCGATCCAGGTCGGCATCGAATCTCCAAGCCGCTATGGCGCCGGAATTGATAGCACGGGCCGGCGAAGCGTTCGCGACAGGGTCACCTCACGGGCGAGCGCATTGGCATCGCCTCTACCGGCCGGAGAGATGGAGGCCGAGCCCGGCGGGTCCGGAGCCGCCGTCGGGAAAGGGTGGCGTGACGTCAGGTCCCGCCGACCACGCCGCCCGCGGCCGCGAGGTCGGCGGCGGTATCGATATCCCGGGCGGCCGCCTCGCCAAGCTCCACCTCGGCCACGGCATCGGCATGGGCGGCGATCAGGCTCCGCCCGCCGACATCGCCCTCCACGGCCGCAAGCTCGGGGAAGTAGCGCGACGACCACAGTACCGGGTTCCCGCGCCTGCCGGCGACCGTCGAGACGACGATGCCCGCGCCGCCCGCCGGATCGAAGGCGGCAATCACCCGATCGATCATGCCGGCATCGATCCCCGGCATGTCGGCGAGCAGCACGACGGCGCCGTCGGCGTCCTTCGGCAACGCCGCCAGACCCGCCCGGAGCGAGGTCGACAGTCCCCCGGCATAGGCCGGGTTATGCGCCAGCCGCACCGGCAGCCCGGCAAGCGCATGCCCGACCTCCTCGGCGCGGTCGCCGGTGACCACGATCACCGGCGAAGCATTGCTCATCACCGCCGCCTCGGCCGCGATCCGGACGAGCGGCTTACCGCCGATCGTCGCCAGCAGCTTCTGCGGTCCGGCCATGCGGCTCGACCGCCCTGCGGCGAGCACGATCGCGGCGACCTTCCTGCCGGGTGTGGTTTCCTCGACCGGCGCGCCGCCCTCGCGGGGCTGCGGCCGCGAAACGATCTCCATGAGCAGCCCGCCTACCCCGAGGCCGCTGATGTCGCCGGGGGTGACGGCGAGTCCGGCAAGCAGGCGGTTGAGCACCCAGTCGAAGCCGTTCTCCTTCGGGCTTCGCGCGCATCCCGGCGCGCCGATCACCGGCAGATCGCCGAGGGCGCCGAGGACGAGGAGGTTGCCCGGATCGACCGGCATGCCGAGATGCCGGACCTCGCCGCCGGCGGCGACGATCCCGGCCGGTACGACATCCGCCGTGTCGACCACCGCCGATGCGCCGAAGACGATGAACAACTCGGCGCCCGCCTTGCGCAATCGCGCGAGCGCCTGCGCCACCGCTTCGGCGGTGTGGCCGACGCGCTCCTCGCCGATCAGCCTTGCCCCGGCCGGCGCCAGCCGGGCCTCGAGGAGGCGGCGCGTCTTGTCGAGGACGGACTGCTTCAGCGACGGCAGCATCGTCGCCACCAGCCCGACTTTCATCGGGCGGAACGGCGCCACGCGGATCGAGCGTCCGACCGCGGCGGCACGGGCGAGGCTTTCGTCGGCCACGGCGAAGGGGATGATTTTCACGGTCGCCACCATCCGCCCGGCTTCGACACTGGCGTATTCTGGCAGCGTCGCGATCGTGATCGCCGGGTC
>DASRGK010000132.1:0-3816 GCA_035651055.1 Bauldia sp. | reverse complement strand
CGTCTTTTCGGCTGCGTCCCTGGCGTAGAGAACGCCGGTGCAGGCTTTGGGAAGGCCGGCGAGCGTCAGGGGCGGTTTCGGCTTCACCGGTTTCACCGGCTTCGGCGGCGGCTCCCACGGCTTGCCGCTCAGCCAGTATTCGAGGTCCTTGCCGCAGCCATCGTCGGATGCCGGCGGGGTCTGGGCGATGCAGTCCTTTGCGCCGGCCGGGCAGCGCAGCCGGACATGGAAGTGGTCGTTGTGGAGGTAGAAGGGGCGAAGCTTGGCGAGCCAGGCACGATCCGGCCCAGCGGTGTCGCAAAGGCGTTTCTTGATGCCCGGATTGACGAAGATGCGCTCGACTTCCGGGTAGGAGGCGGCGCGCTTCAGGAGCTTCTCGATCCCCGCCGGCCAGTTGGCCGGCTCGAGGTCGAAATGCGTCTTCGGCTTGGTAAGCGAGGTCGCGCTCTTCTTCTCGCGCTCCTCCGCAGTGAGCGTCCGGTCGGGCATTTTGTCGTACCAGATATCGACGTCGAGCCCGATCTGGTGGCTGGCATGGCCGCTCGCCATCGGGCCGCCGCGCGGCTGCGACATGTCGCCGATGAGGAGGCCGGGCCAGCCGTCATAGCGGCGGGCGTCGGTGGCGAATTTCTCTAGGTAGGAGACGAGTTCGGGCGTGCCCCAGTTGCGGTTCCGCGAAAGGCGCATGACCTGCCAGGCGGGTCCGTCGATGGGGAGCGCGACCGCTCCCGCCAGACACCCCTTGGCATAGAAGCCGATCGGCGCCTCCTTCTGGTCGGAGGGCTTCTTGACGCCGCCGAAGAGGGTCTTGGCCGGCGTCTCCATGTCCGGCGCCGGCGCGGCGGCAACCAGCGCCAGGCCGAGGAATCCGGCGAGCGCGCCTTTGGCGAGGGTCTTCAGCATCCATGCAGCTCCTGGACGCGCCTATCGTCCGCCCGCCATGGTCAACGAATCGTTGACCGGCGGGTCGCTCCCCAGCGATGTGGTGGTTAAAGGAGGGGCGAAGGCGAGGCAACCCGGCACTGCGAAACGGGGAAGGATGCTGGTCCACCGATCCGCAAGCTTTCCTCAACCGGAGCGACCCCCGGTCGCATGCGATCCGAGGCTTCCGCGTTGCCGCGGCCTTCCTCGCCGATGCTGAATGCGGCGGCCGGACGGGACCCTAAAGCGAGGTCACAACTTCCTTCAGCTTGGCGATGCCCAGCGCCCGCATGGCAAGGTTCTCGTAGAACGGCTCGGAGCGGCCGGAGCGGATCTTGTGGAGGAAGTACTTCTCGAAGGCGACCTTCGCCACATGCACCCACCTGCCCTTCGAGGACCAGTTGACGTTGCGCGGCGGGAGCTGCGGCTGGGCGACGAAGGCGATGCCGGTATCGCCGAAATCCGCAAGACAGACGGCGTTCCAGGTCGGGATCGCCGTCGGCTCCCTGCCGGCGATGAGACTGGCGATATTCTCTGCCGTCGCGGTCACCATCGACTCGATCATGAAGCCGGTCTTCGGCACGCCGACCGGAACCGGCGTCTTGGCGAGCGGCGGGATGGCGACGCAGACGCCGACCGAGAAGACATCCTTGAAGGCAGGATTGCGCTGGTACTTGTCGGCCAGGATGAAGCCGCGCGGGTTGGTGAGGCCGTCGATGCCGCGCACGGCCTCGACGCCGCGGAAGGCCGGGAGCATCATCGAATAGGCGAAAGGCAGCTCGTGCGTCCTGGCGACGCTGCCGTCCTCGGCGATCTCGCTGACGAAGAGCCTGTCCTTCGCGAACTTGTCGACCCGGGCATTGGTGATCCACTTGATGTGCTTGTCGCGCATCGCGCTTTCGAGGAGCCCTTTGGTGTCGCCGACGCCGTCGAGACCGAGGTGGCCGATATAGGGCTCTGAGGTGACGAAGGTCATCGGCACGCGATCGCGGACGCGCGCATCGCGGAGCGCCTTCTCGAGGATGAAGGCGAATTCATAGGCCGGGCCGAAGCAGGAGGCGCCCTGAACGGCGCCGATCACGACCGGCCCGGGACTGGCGACGAGCGCGTCGAAGGCGGGCTTCGCCTTGAGGGCGTGGTCGATGTGGCAGACCGACTGGGTATTGTGCTCAGGCCCGAAGCCCTCGATCTCGTCGAAGGCGAGTTCGGGGCCGGTGGCGATGACCAGGTAGTCGTAGGCGACCGAGGAGCCGTCGCCGAGTTCGATCCGCTTCTCCTGCGGATGCAGGCGCTTGGCGCCCTGCGGATAGAGCGCGATCGAGCGCCGCCGCATGACGTCATCGAGGTCGACCGTGACCTGCCGGCGGTCGCGCCAGCCGACCGCGACCCAGGGATTGGACGGGACGAACGAATATTCCGCGCCCTTGTTGACGACGGAGACCTTGTGTTCCGCGCCCAGGAGGTCGCGGAGCTCGTAGGCCATGATCGTGCCGCCGAGACCGGCACCGAGGACGACGACATGCGACATGGTTCCCTCCTGGGGCCGGGCTGAAGGCCACCGCGTTCCGTCAGAGCAGCAGGCGGGCGGCGCACGAGAATGAGCCTGGCCAGTAGCGCGTTAGCAGTTCGAGCGATGCCGGGAATTGACCTGCCGCAAAGGCGCCAGACATGCCGCCGTGCAGCGCCGGCCGAGATTGCCGAGGCGCCCGCGCGGATTACGCCGCCGTCGCAGCCTCAGTGGACGTGGCGGTGCTTGCCGCCGAAGCCGAGCAGCGCGTAGATCGGGCAGAAGCTGGCGAGCGCGGTCAAGACGAGCACCGCCCCGACGGCGAAGCCGGCAATCGCCAGGGCCGTGCCGAGGCTGCCGCCGAGCATGAGCGATGCTAGGATGAGGAGAAGGCCGGCGACGGCACGGACGAGGCGTTCGGGGTTTCCGAGGTTGGACATGGGAGGCTCCATTGCTCGTTGTTGACCTATATATTCGAATATTCTAATATGTCAAGAATGAATATCACAGAACTGACCCCGCGGGCCGGCGAGGCCGCCGAGCTGCTTGCCGCGATGGCAAACGAGAAGCGGCTGCTCATCCTGTGCAACCTGCTCGACGAGGAGCTGAGCGTTGGCCAGCTGGCCGAGCGGGTGGACCTCGCCCAGTCGCCGCTCAGCCAGCACCTCGGCAAGCTCCGCGCCCTGAAGCTGGTCGCGACCCGCCGGGAAGGTCAGATGATCCTCTACCGCCTCGCTTCGGACGGCGTGGCGCAGGTCCTGAAGACGCTCTACGGGATCTATTGCGTGCCGGCGCGGGCCCGCGGCCGGCTCAAGAGCGACGGCTGACGCGCTCGCACTGGCGGCGTCGCGATCTTGCCCGCCTAAGGGAACGGGGCGCGCGGACCCGGGCGCCCTGAAACGGCGCGGTCGATAGCCGGCCCGATGGCTCGCCCGCGGCCGGGCGCAATGCGCCTCCGGTCAGCCGGCGCGGCGCTTCCTGGTTGCGGCAGCCTTCTTCGCCGAGGCCGAACGCGCGGCAGCCGGACGCGCCGCGGAGGCAGCGCCGCCGAGGCGGCCGCCTTTCTTTGCCGAGACGTTCGTGTCCGGCACGCCGCGGCCCGAGCCGCTCCGGTTGCCGCCGCCGTCCTCCTTGTTGACCGTCGCCCAGGCGCGGCGCTCGGCTTCCTCCTCCGGCACGCCGCGGCGCTCGTAGCCTTCCTCGATATGTTCTGCCTTCCGCTTCTGCTTGTCGGTGTAGGCCGACTTGTCACCACGCGGCATGATCTTCCTCCGGGCTTGGCGAAGCTCCCTTCAGGCGCGCGAACGCGGCTCGCGATTCATGGTTCCCTGACCGCCGCAGTAAGGACAGATTCCTGCAACGAAAACTCCTTGCTCGCGTCATCAAAG
>DASRGK010000131.1:0-11940 GCA_035651055.1 Bauldia sp. | reverse complement strand
CATTCACCTGCATGGTGTCGAAGCGCACGGAGCCGGTGACGAATCCGCTTCCCGACGCGGTTCCCTTGATCTGCGCCTTGCCGAAGGCGTCGCCGATCTGAAACGAGCCTTCGGCGCGGGCAAGCGTGACGTCCTCGGTGACGAGGTTGGCGCCGTTGAACGCAACCGAGATAGCCTGCTTGCCGCCGGACGGCGTCAGCTTGACGTTCGCCCGCACCGTCCCCGCGGCCTCCAGGAGCGCGAAGGCGGCGAGCGGCTTCAGGTTCGGCGCGTCGACGGCGAGGTCGCCGGTGAACAACCCGTCGGGCGAACGGGCGAGCGTCCCGGTCACCCGGTTTTCCGCGATGGTCAGATCGACAGTCGGAAAGGCGAGGCTGCCGA
Organism: Bauldia sp.; assembly: GCA_035651055.1. Taxonomy (GTDB): domain Bacteria; phylum Pseudomonadota; class Alphaproteobacteria; order Rhizobiales; family Kaistiaceae; genus JAFKKF01. The sequence continues at coordinate 11,559 of DASRGK010000131.1, read as the reverse complement.
GGGCGTCGAGCGCGGCGCTGGCACTGCCGGAGAGCGGCCGGCCGGCAAACTGGCCGGCGAGCGAGAAGGCGCCGCTCCAGCCGCCTGCGCCGGGCGCCCCGGTCATTTTCACGCTCGCATTCTCAACAGTCTCGCCGAGGAGCGTGCCTTTGGCGACCGCGATCGTTGCGTCGATCGTCGGGGTCCTCCGGTTGCCCGAGACGGCCGCCGAGAAGGTTGCCGCGCCGCTCGACTGGGCCGCAACGATGGCGAGGTCGGCGATATCGCCGCTGAAGCTTCCCGTGAGCGTCTCCGGCGCGAGCGTCAGCTCGCCCTTCGCCGACAGCGCCGCGCTGGAAACGGTAAGGCCGGTGATCGTGACGGTGCCGGCGCCCGGCTCGGCAACGGTTCCGGCGAGTTTCACCTCGCCGGTGAGGAAGCGCGGCGGCAGCAGGTCGCCGAGGACGAGGTCGCGCGCATTGGCTTTGACGTCGAGCTTCGGTCCGGCCGGACCGGCGAGGGTCCCTGCCGCACTCACCGATATCGCCCCGGAGAGGTCGAGTTTGGCGAGCGGCGCGAGCGCCCGGAGGTCGGCCGCGGCAAGAGTCATCTCGCCGTCGACCTTGCCGGCGGCGACGGTCCCCCTGAAGCCGGCGCTGGTTCCGGCGAACGTCAGTTTCGCGGCGGTGAAGTCGGCGGCATCGTCTTGCCGGCGGAAGGAGCCGGTGGCGCTTGCCGCGATCGGCGCCTCGGCCGTCGCGTCGATGGTGGTTCCGTTGACGGTGATGGCGGAGGCGGCGGCCTTCAGTGCAAAGGGAAGCGCGTCGGCGGCGAGCGGATCGCGCCCGGCGGCCTCGATTGCCAGAGTCAGGTTGACCTGCGGTGTCGCGATATCGCCGATACGGAGCGCCTCCGCCTTGCCGCCGAGGTCGAGGCGAAGGCCGTCGCCCCTGGGCAGGACCCGGCCCGTGAGATCGAGCGCGGTCAGCGCAACCGGCGTGGCGCCTGGGAGGGGAAGGTTCAGAGCGCCGCCATCCGGCTTGTGGGCGGTGAGACGCAGGCCGAGGTCCGTCGCCGGTCCCCCAAAGACGCCGCGCGCCGTGATGCCGAGCGCCGCCGCGGCGACGCGGCCGTCGATGTTGATCGGCAGGGCGATCGTCCCGCCCTTCTCCTGCCAGCTTGCGTCGAGGTTGATCTCGAGCGGTCCGCCGGCGATGTCGAGGTAGGCGGGCGGCACGAGGTCCGCGAGGTTGCCTTTCCCGGCCAGCGTCAGTCGCGTCGGGCCGAGGCTGAAGGTTCCGTCGAAGCCGGCATTGCCCGAAGTCGCGAGCGTGAGCCTGCCGGTAAGCGTGCCGCCGGCATAGCCGGTTTTCGCGGTTAGTTTGTAGGCGGGGCCTTCCGGCCGGCCGAGCGCCGAGGTGAGGATGCCGTTCGCCGCTTCCTCGGCCGTGACATCGACGGACAGCGGCTTGTCCGTCCCGGCGCGGGCGATCCGCGCACTGAGCGTCCCGAGCTTGCCGTCGAGGCGTTTGACCTCGAGGGCCGAGTTGATCGATCCGTCACCAACCGAGATCAGCCCGCCTGCCACCGAGACGCTGGCGGCATTGCCGAGGAGAGCCGGCCCGAGGTCGAGGCGCGATATCTGCAGCCGCTCGACCGCGAACGGGAGGAGGGCGCCGCTCGCCGCGCCGCTCCCCGCGGGTAGCTCCGGGGCACGCAGGAAGTTGATGCGCTCGGCCGAGAGTTCCTGCACGGTAACCTTGAGGCCGAGCAGTGCGCGCCGGTCGATGTCGGCGTGGAGGCCGCTTATCTCCGCGAAGGGTCCCTTGCCATCGGCCAGTACGACCCGGTCGGCGCCGAACTGGAACGGCGGCCAGCCGGACAGAGTGCCGATCGACACGCGCAGGCCGTTGCCGGAGGCGAGGCCCTCAACCAGCGAGGCGAACAGCGCCCGTCCGGGCGGCGTCGCCAGGCCCGCGACGGCAAGCGCGACGAGGAGGAGAAGCCCGGCCAGCGAATAGAGGACGACCCGAAATAACCGCCGCAATGACCCTTCCTCGCCGGGTCTGGCCTAGAACGACTGGCCCAGCCCGACATAAAGCCCGAATCGCGGGTCGCCCGCTTCGCGCTTCAGCGGAACGGCGACGTCGAGTCGGAGTGGCCCCACCGGCGTCAGATAGCGCAGACCGACGCCGGCCCCAAACTTCAGGTCGCCTAAATGGGGCAGGGTCGAGGCATAGGCGTTCCCGGCATCGACGAAAGCCGCGACGCCGAACTGGTCGTTGATGCGGTAGCGAAGTTCGACCGAGGCCTCGAACAAGCTCTTCCCGCCGATCACCTTGTCGCCTACCCGCGGTCCGATGTTCTGGTAGGCGTAGCCGCGCACCGAACCGGCGCCGCCGGCATAGAGCCGCCGGTCGGCCGGCACATCCATGATGTCGCCGGCCGCGATCACCGCGCCGGAGACGCGCGCCGCCAGCACGAAGCGCCGCGCCCGGTCGAGCGCACGATAGGTCGAATAATCGGCGCGGAAGGTGGCGAATGGGTTCCGGGTCAGGAAATCGTAGTTCGCCGTACCCGTCAGCAATGCCCGGAAACCCTCGGTCGGGTCGAGCCGGTTGTCGCGCCGGTCCCATTCGAGCGTACCGGTCAGCGTCGTCAGGAGATGGTCTTCGTCGACGATCGCATCGCGGATCCACGAACGCTCGATGCCGAGACTGACTCCGCCGGTGAGCGTGTCGGAGAAATGCCGGGTCAGACCCGCTTCGCCGGCGATCGCTGTCGTGCGGTAGCTGCTCGAAGTCTTGCGGAACGTCTCCGCGGAGAGCGCGAGGTCGGTCATTGGGCCGAAGACCGCCGGCTTCTGGAACTTGCCGGCGAGCCGGTAGTCGGAATCGGCGAGGCCGGTGTCGAAGATGCGCGACACTTCGAGGTCGATGCGGAGCTGCTCGGCATTGCCGAAGAGATTGCGATGCGCCCAGAACACATTGACGCCGAGGCCCTCGGTATTGGAGTAGCTGACGCCGGCGCCGAAGACGCGCGGCTTCCGCTCGCTCACCTCGATCAGCATCGGGATGGTCCCGTCGGCGTCGAGATGATCGGCCGGCGTCACCCGCACGCTGTCGAAGACGCCGAGGTCGCGGAGCCGCGTTTCGGCCGCGCGCGTGGTCTTCAGGCGATAGAGCTTGCCGTCGAGCCCGGCGCGCGCCGCGACGAGGTTCGGGTTGACCCGGCTCGTCCCCTTCACCTCGACCCGGCCGAAATCGGCGACCGGCCCCGGCTCGATCGAGAGCGTCACATCGACCGTGTGCGCATTGTGGTCGGCGGCGATGTCGCGCGGGTTTACCCGGACGAGCGGGTGGCCGAGGTCGCGCCAGGCGTCGGCCACCTTCGCCTCTGCCGCGAGTATCTTCGCCGAGCCCGCCGGCTCGCCGCTGACGAGGCCGAGGTCGTCGGCGACATCCATGCCCGGCGGCAGCGTCGCGACGTGGATCGCGCCGAGGACGAATGCCGGCCCGACGGTGACCCGGACCGTCACCGGCACCGGCCGCGCACCGATCGGGTCGAACGGCCCGATCTCGGCGAGCGGCCTTCCGGCGATCGTGATTTCAACCTCGCCGCCGTAGCGCGCGTTTTCATAGAGCACCGCGGTCAGCCGGGTCGTCTCCTGCCGGGCGCGCGCGAGCAGCCCGACGAGGCCGGAGGGCGGCGTCTTTCGCTGCCCGTAGAGGACCGAGGCGGAGCGGAGCTTCCGCTCCAGACCCCGGTCGGCGCCGGTCACCACGAAGCTCAGCTTGTACGGGGTCGCGTCGGGAACCGCCTGGCGCGATTCCTTTGCTCCGAACGGCCAGAGTCTGGACAGGTCGAGTGCGCCCGACGGCTGCGGAAAGCCCGCGGCGGCGATCAGGATCAGGAGCGCGGCGAACGCGCGGCGGGCGGCGCTGGTACGCAAAATACGTCGTCGATCCCGTCATCGGGCCGCGGAACCGCGGGGGAAACCCGCATTTCCCAGCCTGTCCCAGGCCGCCGAACCCCCGGCCGGCCTCTATAGGCCAGTCTATCCGAATGCGAGGTAAATGGGTGAACCCGGCGGGGCGTTCCCGCTGCCGCCCGGCTCAGCCCGCAGGCATCAGGCCGGCGGCATCCTCATAGTACCGCATGACGTTTTCGCGGCTGCAGAGCTTGGTCCCGGGCCGAAGCACCGCGGCAGCGCCCGCCGCGATCCCGAGGCGGAGCGCATCGAGCGGTGCGCGCCCTTCAGCGAGTCCCAGCGTCAGCGCCGCCACGAAACTGTCGCCGGCGCCGACGGTCGAACGCGCCTCGACCTTCAGGGCCGGCACCCGCCAGACTCCGTCCCTGGTCGCCAGGATGGCGCCCTCGCTGCCGAGCGAAACGGCCGCCATCTCCGCGAAGCCCTGCTTGACAAGTGCCCGTGCCTCCGTCTCGACCTCCCTCCCGGAAAGGCTCCGTCCGACGAAGGCCTGCAACTCGCTGTGGCTGGGCTTCACGAGATAGACCGGCGCATGCCCGAGCGTTGCGCCGAGGCCCTTGCCGGAACTGTCCAGGACGAAACGCGCGCCCTTCTCCGCCACGATCCGCGCGATTTCCGCGAGATAGTCGTCCGGCGCGCCCGCCGGCAGGCTGCCGCTTGCCACGAAATAGCGGAACTCGGTAGTCCGCACGGCCTTCAGGCACGCTTCCAGCTCGCTCGGCTGCAGCGTCGGCCCACTGGCCACGAACCGGTATTCGCGGCCCGTCGAGCGTTCATGCACGGTGAAGCTGATCCGCGTGTTCCCCTCGATGCGGATCAGCCGGTGATGGACGCGGTCGCGCGCGAGCAGCTCCTTCAGCACCTCTCCGGTGACCCCGCCGGCGAGGCAGAGCACCTCGACGTCGCCGCCCAGTTCGGTGACGACGCGCGCCACGTTGATGCCGCCGCCGCCCGGGTCGAAGGTCTCGTTCTTGGTGCGGACCTTGTGCTCGGTCCGCACGGTGTCCGCCTCGCTGGAGACGTCGATCGCCGGGTTGAGGGCGAGCGTCAGGACAAGCGGCATGGCGTCGTCTCCGGCAACAGAGGGAGGCGGCAACCGCCCCGCTTCGGTTCCGCTTGCAGTGCCGGCCGAGGAAAATCAAGCCCGGCGCGACTCCTGCGGGCAGGCGCGCTGCGGCCGGATCGCTTCCGCCGTACCACACGGTATGGTAGCGACTGGGCGGTTTTCTGCGCGTTGACAGGTGCCTTCCATGCAGCCGGCGACCGATGTTCTTCCGCCTCACGCGGCCGCGCCGTCCTCGCCGCCGCAGCTCAGGGACATTCAGAAGCGCCTGCCGCTCCGCATCCTCTCGGACGCCGACTGGCGGCAATGGACCACCGACGGCTATGTCGTGGTCCGGAATGCGGTGCCAAGGGAAAACGTCGCGCGCCTCGTCGACCTGCTCTGGCGCTTCGACGAGAAGGACCCCGCCGATCCCTCGACATGGCACGCGCCGCAGCGGCGACAACATGAGGTTGCCGAGAACAACAATATCGGCCTCGTCGAGATCTACAATCACCAGTTCCTCTGGGACAACCGAATGGAGCGGCGGATTTACGACGCCTTTGTCGACATCTGGGACCGGGAGGATCTGTGGGTCTCGATCGACCGCGCCAACCTCAACCCGCCGAAGCGGGCTCCGTTCGGCTCGAACGGCTTCATCCACTGGGACGTCGATACTTCGCTCCGTCCCTTGCCGCGCGGCACGCAGGGCGTACTCAGCCTCACCCCGCAGGGCGGCGATCTCGGCGGCTTCCAGTGCGTGCCCGGCCTGTTCCGCGACTTCGACAAATGGGTGCTGACCCAGCCTGCCGACCGCGATCCGTTTCATCCCGATGTCAGCGGCCTCGAAGTCGTCAATGTCGACCTCAATCCGGGCGACCTGCTCATCTTCAATTCGCTCCTTGCCCACGGCGTCCGCCCGAACCGCTCCGCCGCTGCCGTCCGCATGGCGCAGTACATCACGATGTTTCCGGCCTGGTGGTCGAACACCGCGATGCGTGAGGAGCGCATACGCCAGTGGCGCGAGGTCGATCATCCGCACGGGCCGGCTTTCCCGGGCGACCCGCGCGAATGGGAGCGCCGGCACAATGGCGGGCCGGCACGTCTCACCCCGCATGGTGAAAAGCTCCTCGGGCTGACGCGTTGGTAGGCGCTCGGAAGAGCGGTCCGCCGCATCAACTCCCTACCGGGGAAGGTGGGCCAACGCCGAAGCATGGGCGCACCCGATCCCTATCCCTCCCTTGACCTCACCGCCTGCCCGGCGCACCTTCACCGGCACGCGACGGTGCCCTTACGGGTGAAACGGGAACGCGGTGCGAAACCGCGGCTGCCCTCGCAACTGTGGGCGACAGGCCCCTGCCATAGGCCACCGGGACCATAGGGACCGGGAAGGCGGCAGAGGGCGGAAGTCGCAAGCCAGGAGACCGGCCGTCGCAGCTGGTCGGCGCGACGAAGCATCGGGCGAGGTGTACCGGTGCGGACGCAGGGACAGGGCGTGATGGCCCGGTTCCCGCCCTCGCTCGCGGCGGCTTTTTCGGTTGCGAGGGTCGCTTGGTGCCGCAGGGTATTCCAGGTTCGGTCGATATGCGCGCACCGCTTCGCCGCGGCGCGTGCCCGGCGCTGCGCGCGCCGATGGCGACCGGCGACGGTCTCCTTGCCCGCTTCCTGCCCGACGATCCGGCTCTGACCCCGGCGATGCTGCGCGGCATTGCCGAGGCGGCGGAACGGTGCGGCAACGGAATCGTCGAGATCACCCAGCGCGGCGCGCTTCAGGTACGCGGGCTTCGAGCCGGCACGGTCGAGGACTTCGCCGCCGCCATCGAAGACCTCGGCATTGCAGTCACCGGCACCGTGCCGGTGCATGTCTCGCCGCTATCCGGCATCGATCCCGGCGAGCTGCTCGACATGCGCCCGCTCGCCGCCTCGCTCCGCAGGTTGATCGCGGCGGAGGGTCTGGTTCTCTCGCCGAAGGTCTCGGTCCTTTTCGACGGCGGCGGCGCCGCCGTCCATCTCGACGCGCTGTCGGCGGATGTCCGTATTGCCGCCGAGCGGGCGGGCGAGGGGGTGGTCTGCCGTCTGTCGGCTGGCGGGACCGCAGGGGAAGCCTTCGAGCTTGGCGCCGCTCCCGTCGCGGAGGCGGTCGCTGCCGCCGCGCATCCTCTTCGGCGGATCGCCGCGGCGGGAAGGTCCGCACGCGCGCGGGACCTGCTGCATCAGGGCGCTGCCGCCTTCGCAGCCGACCTGCCGGTCCGCTTTGAGAAGATGCGGCCGCCGCCGGCCCGCCCCGCTTCCGAGCCAGTGGGCATGCATGAGTGCCGCAATGGAAAGGCCGCCATCGGCATCGGTCTCGCCTTCGGAAGTTGCACGAGCCGGAGTCTCCAAGCGATTCTGGATGCTGCGCTTTCGGCCGGCGCCGAAAGTCTTGCTTTGGCCCCGCGCACGCTTTTGGCGACCGGGCTTCCGTCCAGGGCGGTTCCCGCTTTCCGCGACGCCGCCGCGGCGCTCGGATTCGTCGTTGACGCGGCGGATGCCCGCAACCGCATTGCCGCCTGCCCGGGCGCACCCGCCTGCGCGTTGGGTTGGATTGCAACCCGCGAGATCGCCGCCGCGCTGGCCGCAAGGATCAGCCCTCGCGAGACCCTTCATGTCTCGGGCTGCGCCAAGGGCTGCGCCCATCCCCGCCCGGCCGCCGTCGTTGTCGTCGGCCGGCCGGACGGCTGCGGCATTGCCTTCGGCGCCCGCGCCGATGGCGAGCCGGCCGCGGTGGTGCCCGTCGGCGAACTCGCCGCGGCGATTGCCGCGCGCCGGATTCTCACGGCGGATCTCGCCGATGCCTGAGACACTCGACTACATCCGCGACGGCGAGGCGATCTATGCCAGGTCCTTTGCCATCATCCGCGCCGAGGCCGACCTCGCCCGCTTCTCGCCGGCGGAGGCGACCGTGGCTGTCCGGATGATCCACGCCTCGGGCATGGTCGAGATCGCAAGCGCGATCGAATTCGGCGCCGGCCTCGTCGAAGCGGCGACGGCGGCCATCCGTCGCGGCGCGCCGATCCTTTGCGATGCCGAGATGGTCGCCCGCGGCATCACGCGCTCGCGACTCCCTGCCGGCAACGAGGTCGTCTGCACCCTTGGCGATCCCGCCGTGCCGGCATTGGCCGCCAGCATCGCCAACACGCGGTCTGCGGCGGCGCTCGACCTCTGGGGCGACCGGATGCGCGGCGCGGTCGTTGCGATCGGCAATGCGCCGACGGCGCTGTTCCGGCTGCTCGAACTGCTCGATGCCGGCGCTCCGCGTCCGGCTGCGATACTCGGCATGCCCGTCGGCTTCGTCGGCGCCGCCGAGTCGAAGGCGGCGCTCGCAAAAGACTCGCGCGGTGTCCCGTTCCTGACCCTGCACGGCCGTCTCGGCGGCAGCGCCGTCACGGCTGCGGCCGTCAACGCTTTGGCTATCCTGGCGGCGCGATGAGCACCGGGCATCTCACCGGCGTCGGCGTCGGCCCGGGCGATCCGGAGCTCCTCACCCTCAAGGCGGCGCGCGTCCTCGCCCATGCCGAGGTGGTCGCCTTCTTTGCCAAGGCGGGCAACCCGAGCAACGCGCTGGCGACGGCGCGGCCTCACGTCGCCGCCGGCGCGGCGGAACTGCCGCTCCTATACCCGGTCACGACCGAGATCGAACGCGCCGATCCCGAATACGGGCGGGCGATCGATGCGTTCTTCGATGAATCCGCCGCCGCCGTCGCCCGGCACCTCGACGCCGGGAGGAACGTGGCCGTCCTCTCCGAGGGCGATCCGCTCTTCTACGGCTCGTACATGCATCTTCACGTCCGGCTGGCGCACCGCTACCCGGCCGAGATCGTGCCGGGCGTCACCAGCATTTCCGGCTGCTGGTCCGCCGCCGGCCTGCCGCTCGCGCAGGGCGACGGGCCGCTCAGTGTCCTGCCCGGGACACTCGCCGAGGCCGAGCTTGCCCGCCGCTTCGGCGAGAACGAAGCGGCTGCCGTCATCAAGGTCGGGCGCAACCTCGCCAAGGTGCGCCGCGCGTTGCAGTCGGCGGGCCGCCTGGCCTCGGCGGTCTATGTCGAGCGCGGCACCATGGCGGGGAGCGTCGTCCGCCGGCTGGCCGAGAAGGCCGACGACCATGCGCCCTATTTCGCCGTGATCCTCGTGCCCGGCTGGGAGCCGCAGGCATGACCGGCCGTTTGGCGGTGATCGGGCTTGGCCCCGGCGACGCGCGCTACGTCACCCCAGAAGCGAGCGCGGCGCTGGCTGCAGCGGCGATCGTCTTTGGTTATGCACCCTACCTCGACCGCGTGCCGGTGCTGCCCGGTCAGGAGCGCAGGGCCTCCGACAATCGCGCAGAGTTGCGGCGCGCCAGCGAGGCGCTCGAAGCCGCCGCCGAGGGCGGTTCCGTCGCCGTCGTTTCGGGCGGCGACCCCGGCGTCTTCGCGATGGCGGCGGCCGTTTGCGAGGCCATCGAGTCTGGACCGGAAGCATGGCGGCGGGTCGACCTCGTCATCGTGCCCGGTGTCACCGCGATGCTCGCGGTCGCCGCATCGGCAGGCGCGCCGCTCGGACACGATTTCTGCGCCATGTCGCTGTCGGACAATCTGAAGCCCTGGGCGACGATTGAGCGGCGTCTCGCCGCCGCGTCGTCTGCCGGCTTTGCGATTGCCCTCTACAACCCCGTCTCGCGCGCCCGGCCGTGGCAACTCCGCGAAGCCTTCGCGATTCTCCTGCGCGCGCTCTCGCCGGAAACACCGGTGATCTTCGGCCGGGCGGCCGGCCGCGCCGATGCCAGCACGCGGATCGTGCCGCTGAAGGCTGCCGCCGCCGAGCCGGCCGACATGGCGACGCTGGTCATTGTCGGCTCGCCGGAGACACGGCTGGTTCTGCGCCCCGGTCTGCCGCCGCTCGTCTACACGCCGCGCTCTGCGGTCGCGGTGACAACATGATCGAGCCAGGCCTCCGCTTCCGCGACGCTGCCGACGCTCGGCGCTTCGGCGAGTTCGGGTCGTCGGATCATCAGCACCTCGATGCCGAGGGCACGCGCGGCCGCGATCTTGGCATAGGCGCCGGCGCCGCCGCTGTTCCGGCAGACCACCGCGTCGATCCGTTCGTGCCGGAGGAGCCAAGTTTCATCGGCCTCGGCAAATGGACCTCGCGCGACGAGGTAACGGACGTGCGGCAGCGGCAAGGGTGGTTCGATCGGTTCGATGCTGCGCACAAGATAGAAATGCTGCCCGGCGGTAACCGCGGCAATCTCCTGCCGGCCGAGAGTCAGGAAGACGCGTCGTGGCATGGTTCCGAGCGCCTCGATAGCGGCCGCCACGCTCTCCACCTCGCGCCATTGGTCGCCGTCCTGCCTCACCCACGGCAATCGGCGCAACGCGACGAACGCGACACCGGCTCGTCCGGCGGCAAGCACGGCGCTCTGCGAGATGGTGTCGGCATAGGGGTGGGTCGCGTCGATCAGCACGTCGATCTTTTCCTCGGCGAGATGCCGGACCAGTCCCCCCAAACCGCCGAAGCCGCCGATCCGCACCGGTACCGGATGCGGGACGATCTCCGATACGCGGCCGGCCAGCGATACCGTCACGCTGAGGTCGGCACGCCTCGCCAGCCGCCCGGCAAGCAGCCGCGCCTCCGTCGTGCCTCCGAGGATGAGGACCTTCTTCACCATGTCTCGCCCTGAACCGGTCGCGCCGGACACTGCCGCATCCCGCCGCTGGCTGGCAATTGTCGGCATCGGCGAGGATGGCGTCGACGGGCTGTCCGCTGCCGCCCGTCGCCTCGTCGCCGACGCCGAGATCGTCTTCGGCGGGCAGCGCCATCTCGCGCTCGCGAAGTCGATCATCCGTGGCGCTGTGCGGCCGTGGCCGAGTCCCTTCGACCGCGCGGTCGAGGAAGTACTGGCGAACCGGGGGAGGCAGGTCTGCGTTCTGGCGAGCGGAGACCCGTTTCACTACGGGGTCGGCCCCCTGCTCGCACAAGCGATTCCCGTCGACGACATGATCGCGCTCCCCGCACCTTCCGCCTTCAGCCTCGCCGCCGCGCGGCTCGGATGGTCGCTCGCCGATACGACGCTCCTGTCGCTGCACGGCCGCCCCATGGAACTCCTGCGTCCCCACCTTCACCAGGCGGCACATATCCTTGCCTTGACGTCCGACGGAGCGGCGCCCGGCAAGATCGCTGCCCTGCTGACGGAACTCGGATTCGGTCGATCTCGCGTGACGGTGCTCGAGGCCTTGGGCGGACCGAACGAGCGAACCTCGACCTCGAATGCAGCGAATTTCGGGGCCAAAGAGTTCAATCCGCTCAATCTCCTGGCGCTTGAGACTGAATCGGCGCCGGAAGCCCGCCCGATCCCCCGGGCGGCGGGGTTGCCAGACGATTGGTTCGAGCATGACGGGCAAATCACCAAGCGCGACACTCGAGCGATTACCCTGTCTGCGTTGGCCCCGGAGCCCGGCGATCTGCTGTGGGACGTCGGTGCCGGCGCAGGGTCCGTTTCGATCGAGTGGCTGCTTGCCGACCGTTCAATGCG
>DASRGK010000130.1:0-21902 GCA_035651055.1 Bauldia sp. | reverse complement strand
ACGGGGCGAACTGGGGCGGCAGCTGGATCACCGGCGTGGAGGGTCGCAGCGTCTGGGTGAGGTCGACGACCCGTACCGTACCGCTGGCGAGCGCCGCCGCGAACCGCATCAACACATCGTTGCTCATCGATTTCCCCCGTTCCTCTCCTCGATCCGCCTGGCGGTGGAAAGCCCTGCCGCGACGTTCCCGGACGGCCAATTCTCGCCATGCAACGGGAAACTTCAAGCTTGAAGCGATTCCGGCCCCGACGGGCAGAGGATCGGCACGCGGCGATGCCCCCAGGGTGATCGGAGTGCAGACGGGTCGCAGACTGCGGAGAGTGCGGGCGAAGGTCGCGCCGGACCGGCATTGACGCGCCGGCTTGGCGGGCGCAGAGCCGACCCGGCGACGCACGAATGACGTGCCGTCGTGCAAGTCTCGAGGACATACGGAAATGAGCGAGACCGGAGTGACCCGGCGCGCAGACGGGCGCCTGCCTGCGCGCGTGGAACTTTCGTCGCCCCTCCGGGCGCTTGCCGACTGCACGCCCGACGAGGCGCTCGCACGCCTGGATGCACGCCGGACGGGGCTCACCGCCGCGGAAGTGGAAGAACGCGGCCTCCGGTTCGGACCGAATACCATCCGGCACGATCGCCCGCCGTCGTGGCCGGCGCAGCTTGCCGGGTCGTTTGTCACGCCCTTCAACGGCGTCCTGCTCTTCGTCAGCCTCGTCTCGCTGTTCACCGACGTGATCCTCGCCGATCCGGCAGACCGGTCTTACCGGACGATCACCGTCATCGGCGGGATGGTGTTGCTCAGCACGCTCCTCCGCTTCTGGCAGGAATACCGGTCGAACACGGCGGCGGCATCGTTGCGCGCGATGGTGCGATCGACCACCGCCGTTCTCCGGGCGGGAATGACAAAACCGGAGGAAATGCCGATCCCGGAACTCGTGCCGGGCGACATTGTCCAGCTTTCCGCCGGCGACATGATCCCCGCCGACGTCCGCGTGCTCGCGGCCAAGGATCTCTTCGTCAGCCAGGCGGTGCTCACCGGCGAATCGATCCCGGTCGAGAAATATCCGCAGCCGCCGGGGAACGATAACGCGCCGGGGAGTCTCCTCGACCTCAGCACCGCCTGCTTCATGGGCTCGAACGTGGTGAGCGGGGCGGCGACCGTGGTCGTCGCGGCGACCGGCAACGCGACCTATCTCGGCGCCGTCGCAACCGACATTGCCGGCGCCCGGCCGCTCACCAGTTTCGACAAAGGCATCAGCCGGGTCAGCTGGCTGCTCATCCGCTTCATCCTGGCGATGACGCCGGTGGTCTTCCTGATCAACGGCCTAACCAAGGGCAACTGGCTGGAGGCGCTTCTCTTCGCCGCTTCGGTCGCAGTCGGTCTGACGCCGGAAATGCTGCCGATGGTGGTCACCGCCAACCTCGCCAGGGGCGCGGTGATGATGGCGCGGCGGAAGACCATCGTGAAGCGCCTCAACTCGATCCAGAACTTCGGCGCCATGGACATCCTGTGCACCGACAAGACGGGAACGCTCACCCAGGACCGGGTCATCCTGCTGAAGCACCTCGACATCCACGGCAACGAGGACAGCCAGGTTCTGGAATATGCCTGGCTGAACAGCAGCCATCAGACGGGGCTGAAGAACCTCCTCGACGTGGCCATCCTCGAATACGCCGCCGCCCACGACGTCGACGACAAGCTCGGTCATTATCGGAAGGTTGACGAGATACCGTTCGACTTCGTCCGCCGGCGCATGTCGGTGGTGGTGCGGGACGGCGGCAATCGCAACCTCCTCATCTGCAAGGGCGCGATCGAGGAACTGCTGCCGCTCTGCACCGCCGCGGACGAGAACGGCGCGCAACCGGAGGGCGTGGTCGCCATCAACGATGCGGAGCGGCTCGAAGTCCGCAGCCTCACCCGCGACCTTAACGAGGATGGGCTGCGCGCGCTCGCCGTTGCCTACCGCTGGTTCCCGCCGGAGGATCGCACCTACACCGTCGCCGACGAGAAGGACCTTGTCCTCGCCGGGTACGTCGCCTTCCTCGACCCGCCGAAGGAATCGGCCCGCGCTGCCATCGCCGCGCTCGGCGAATACGGTGTCGCAGTCAAGATCATCACCGGCGACAACGAACTGGTTACCCGGAAGATCTGCAAGGAAGTGGGGCTTCCGATCAGTCGCGCCATGCTCGGCACCGCGGTCGACCGAATGGAAGACGCGGAGCTTGCGATTGCGGCGGAGGAGACCACCATCTTCGCCAAGATGTCGCCGATGCAGAAGTCGCGGGTGATCAGGGCGCTGCAGGGCAGGGGCCACACGGTCGGCTATCTTGGCGACGGCATCAACGATGCGGCGGCGCTCAAGGATGCCGACGTCGGCATTTCGGTCGACACGGCCGTCGATATCGCCAAGGAAGCCGCCGACATCATTCTTCTCGAGAAGAGCCTGATGGTCCTCGAAGAAGCGGTGATCGAAGGGCGCAGGACCTTCGCCAACATCATCAAGTACATCAAGATGACGGCGAGCTCGAATTTCGGGAACGTGTTCAGCGTGCTCATCGCCAGCATCTTCCTGCCCTTCCTGCCGATGATGCCGATCCAGCTCCTGACGCAGAACCTTCTCTACGATACGTCGCAAATCTCGATCCCGTGGGACGACGTCGACAGGGACTACCTGCGGCGGCCGCGCAAATGGGATGCCGGCGGCATCGCGCGGTTCATGTTCTGGATCGGACCGATCAGCTCGGTCTTCGACGTCATCACCTTCCTCGTGATGTGGCACGTCTTCGGCGCCAACAGGGTCGAGCATCAGTCGCTCTTCCAGACGGGTTGGTTCGTGGTCGGCCTGCTGACGCAGACGCTGATCGTGCACATGATCCGCACGGAGCACATACCCTTCGTGCAGAGCCGCGCCGCGCCGCCGGTGATTGTCCTCACGGCGGCGATCATGGCGGTGGGGCTCTACCTGCCGTTCTCGCCTCTCGGCGAACACCTCGGCCTGGTTCCGTTGCCGCCGGCCTATTTCGTCTGGCTCGCAGGGATCCTTCTCGGCTACTGCGTGGCGACGCAGATCGTGAAGCGCCTCTACATCCGGCGGTTCGGGGAATGGCTCTAGCCGACCCCCGTTTCCGGTCCGTGCGATGCCGGGCGTCGAGTGCCCAATTCCCGCTGGGCAACGGGAACCTTCAGGCCTGAACCGATTCCTGCCGCGGGCGGGCGCTGCGCTTTGACAGCCGCCGGGCGCTCGGACATTATTTTAAGTGTCAAGTAACTTGGACCTGGCCGTGCGCTCCCTCGCCACAACGCCTGTGCTTTCCTGATGCCGTCGCGATCGGTCAGCGCGGGCGGTGCGAGCGCGTACCTTGCGGTTCCGAAAAACGGCGCCGGTCCCGGCGTCGTCCTCTTCGACGGCACGGATGCGCTGGCCGATTGGCTGGCCGGCGACGGCTACGTGGTCCTCAACACCACGGCGGGGACGGACGAGGGGCTGGCGGCACTCCGCGCTGCGCCCGGACTTTCCGGCAAGGTCGCAGCCGTCGGCTTCGGCAGCGGCGCGGCCCGGGCCGTCGCGGCCGCCGGCGCCGGTTCGGTCGCCTGCGCGGTCAGCTACTACGGCGACGAGGCGGCCAATCTGCGGGATGCGGCGGGGCGGAACGGCGTCCCGGTCATGTTCCATCTCGCCGACGATCAGGCCGATGCAATCGACAAACTGAAAGGCCGGTTTCCGGAGGTCGAGGCGTTCTTCTATCGTGGGGTCGCTCGGGGGTTCGCCGGCGGCACGGCCTACAACAAGTCGGCCGCCAGCCTCGCCTATACGCGCACCCTCGAACTGCTCCGGCGGCATCTCGGTCCCCGCTACGACCTGGACAAGATCTGGGATCGCCATACCGAGCTCGAATTCGCGGCGCGCGCCGCGGAAGAGACGATGGGGACGATGACCGCCGAACCTTACGTCAATCACGTCCCGATGATGACCGGGGGCACTGGCTGGAATGAGGTGCTCCGCTTCTACAAGCACCACTTCATCCCGACCTCGCCGAAGGATTCCTCGCTCGTTCCGATCAGCCGCACCACCGGTGCGGACCGCATCGTCGACGAGATGCTGTTCTGCTTCACCCACGACGTCGAGATCGACTGGATGCTGCCGGGCATCAGGCCGACCGGCAAATACGTGCAGATTCCGCTGGTCGCGATCGTCCGCTTCCAGGGCGACAAGGTCTATGGCGAGCACATCTACTGGGACCAGGCTTCGGTCCTCGTCCAGATCGGCCTGCTCGATCCGAAACTCTATCCGACCGCCGGCGTCGAAACGGCGAAGAAGGCTTTCGACGAGAACCTGCCTTCCAACACCCTGATGGGGCGGTGGAGGGAAAGCGCAAACAAAGGGGGCGGGCGCTAGCTCCACGAAGGAGACGCCCGCGAACGGCCGGCAGGGCTTCACCTCGGTGAGGTGCGGCGAGCCGGCCTCGAACAGGAGGGCTCAGTCACATGGATAAGCTGCATTTCTCGCGTCGCTCGCTCCTCGGACTGCTCGGCGGCGCGGCCACGGTTCCGCTGCTCGGGCCGGTCGCCGGCCGGTCGCTCATCGGCGAGGCCTTCGCCGCCGACGCCGGCACGCTCACCATTGCCTACAACGTCAACCTGCCGACCTTCGACCCGACTGTCGGCGCCTCGGCGGTCAACCCGACGATCCAGTCGCTCTACCAGGCGATCTTCGACCCCTATATCGCGCAGAACCCCGACCTGTCGTTCAAGCCCGGGCTGCTCACCAAGTGGGGCTGGAACGGCGACCGCACCAAGATCGAGATGGAAGTGCGCGACGGTGCGACCTGGCACAATGGCGACCCGGTCACGGCGGAGGATGTCGTCTGGTCGCTCGAGCGGGCCGGCAACGAGAAGACCGGCAATCCCATCCAGTTCGTCTGGTCGAAGGCGGGCAACTACAAGATCGACGGCAACAAGATCACCGGCGACGTACTTTCCTTCGAGCCGACCTTCTTCAAGTGGATGGCGTTCCTCACCGGCTACGTCCTGCCGAAGAAATACTACGAGAGCGTCGGCGCGGAAGGCTTCGAGAAGAAGCCGGTGGGATCCGGCCCGTACATGGTCGACGAGTTTCAGCAGGACGCGTTCCTGCGCCTCAAGGCCAACCCCAAATACTGGGGCGGCAAGCCGGCTTACGACACCGTCGTCTTCAAGTTCGTGCCAGACGCGACCAGCCGCGTCGCCGAAGTCGAATCCGGCCAGTCCGACATCACGCTGGAAATCCCCTATGAGGAATTCGACCGGCTGAAGAAGAAGGGCTTTACCGGCTACGCCACGCCGATCTCGGACATCGGGATGATCTTCATCAACGACATCGACCCGATGCTCGACAAGAACGTCCGGCTGGCGGCGAACTACGCGATCGACAAGAAGGCGATCGTCGACAAGCTGCTGCGCGGCTACGGCGTGCCGATCGACACCCTCGAGGCGCCCGGCTACGCCGCCTACGATCCGTCGATCAAGATTCCGTACGATCCGAAGCTTGCGACGGAGCTGCTGGCCAAGAGCGGCTACTCGCCGAAGAAGCCGGTCAAGTTCACCATCCAGACGACGCGCGGCTTCAAGCCGAAGGACTACGAGATGATCCAGGCGATCGTCGGCATGTGGCGGAAGGTCGGCATCGACGCGACCATCGAGGTCTACGAGATCGCCAAGCACTACGAGCTGCGCGCCGCCGACAAGCTGGCTCCGGCCGCCTTCTACAACTGGGGCAACGCGATCGGCGACCCGTCCACCTCGACCGGCTTTGCCATGTTCGGCCCGTCGCCGCATTCGGTCTGGGACGGCAAGGACCTCATCGACATGATCGGCCCGCTCTGGGGCGAACCGGACGAGGCCAAGCGCATCGCCGGCTACAAGGCGGTGGCCAAGCACATTGCCGAGGAGGGCGAGGTCATCCCGCTCCTCCAGTACGTGCAGCCGATCATCGCGCGGAAAGGCATCTCGCTGACGCCGCAGGCCAACGGTATGCTCCTGCCGCAGACGGTAAAGCCGTCCTGACGCAGACGGAACGGGGGAGCGAATGGAGAAGGGCGCGGTAATCCGCCGTCTCCTTCTCGTTCCCCCGACACTCTTCGGGGTCGCCGTCGTCGTCTTCGTCCTCCTGCGGGTGGTGCCGGGCGACCCGATTTCGATGATGATCCCGCCGGGCGCCAGCCAGGCCGACATCGACCGGCTGCGCGCGCTCTACGGACTCGACCTGTCGATCTTCGATCAGTTCATCGTCTGGCTGAAGGCGGCCGTGCTCGGCGATTTCGGCATCTCGATCAGCCGCCGGCAGGAAGTGCTCACGCTCATCCTCAACCGCCTGCCGGCGACGCTGGAACTGGTGCTGCTTGCGACCCTTGTCGCCATCCTGCTCGGGATGGGGCTCGCCATGGTCGGTGCCTATTTCCGGCGGCGCGCGCCGGAATGGCTGGTCGACGGTTGGGTGGCGGTGACGATCGCGATCCCCGATTTCCTCTGGGGCCTCCTGTTCATCCTGGTTTTCGGGGTCCTGTGGCCAGTCCTCCCGATCTCGGGGCGCATCGACCCCGGCCTCGGCGCGCAGTTCGGCACCGGCTTCTATCTGATCGAGAGCCTCCTCACCGGCCGGTGGCCGGTCGTCGGCGACCTGCTGCAGCACGCCGTCCTGCCGGCGATCGCGCTGGCGCTGCCGCTTGCCTCGATCGTCACGCGGGTCTTCAAGGCCTCGCTCGGCGAGGCGGAACTGCAGGACTATGCCCAGATCGCCCGCGCCCGCGGCTACACCCGTGGGCGCGTGCTCTTCCGCGAGGCGATGCCCAACGCCGCGATCGCGACGGTGAACCTCGCCGGCGTCCAGCTCACCTTCCTCATCGGCGGGACCGTGCTGGTCGAGCGCATCTTTTCCTACGAGGGAATCGGCAACATGGCGGTCGACGCGATGATCAATCGCGACCTGCCGCTGATCCAGGGTCTGGTGCTGACCTTCGCGGTCCTGTTCATCGCGCTCAACCTCGCCATCGACCTGGTGACGCGCTGGCTCGATCCGAGGCTGCAACATGCCTGAAATCGTCGCGGCAGGGGCAGGCGGGCCGACCCGGCCGGACGAGCGCCGCCGCGAGCGCGTACGCATCGACGCGCGCGCCGTTGCCGGGGGCGTCATCGTCTTCATCGTGCTCGCGGCGGCGCTCCTCGCGCCATGGCTCGCGCCGCACGATCCGCTCGAGCAGGACCTGCTCAGCACCCAGCTGCCACCGTCATGGACCGATGGCGGTGACCCGACGTTCTTCTTCGGCACCGACAGTCTCGGCCGCGACATTCTTTCGCGGCTGATCTACGCCGCGCAGATCGCGGTGATCGTCGCCCTCGTCGCCGCGACGCTCGCCTGCCTGATCGGGACGCTGCTCGGGCTCGCCGCGGGTTTCCTCCGCGGCTGGGTCGACCAGCTCGTCTCGCGCCTGATCGACGTGTGGATGTCGTTTCCGCCGGTGCTTCTGTCGATCGTGCTTGCCGCGGTGGTGGGAGCCGGACTCGGATCGGTGATTCTCGCGATTGTCGTGGTCGACTGGACGCGGTTCGCGCGCGTCGTCCGCTCGGAGGTGATGCTGCAGCGCCAGTTAGACTACGTCGCGGCGGCGCGGGTGACCGGGATGTCGCGCGGGGCGACGCTGTTCCGCGAGATTCTGCCCAACGTCCTGCCGCTCCTCGGCACGTTGCTCACGGCGGAAATGGGCATCGCGGTCATCGTCGAGGCGATCCTCTCCTTCGTCGGCCTGTCGGTTTCGACCGATACGCCGACCTGGGGCGGCATGATCGCGGAGGGGCGACAGGCGATCTACCAGATACCCTGGCTGCTGGCGCTGCCGATCGGGGCGATCATCGCCACCGTGCTCGGCTTCAATCTCTTGGGCGACGGGCTCCGCGCCAGCTTCGACCCGGTGCAGCGGCGATGAGCGGGCCGGTCCTCGACATCAGCGACCTGCACGTTGCCCTCGGCGGGCGCTCGCCGCGCCCGCTTCTGCGCGGCGTCAGTCTCGCCATTGCGCCGGGCGAGGTGCGGGGCCTGGTCGGGGAATCCGGTGCCGGCAAGTCCATGATCGCGCGCGCGGTCTTCGGGATGCTGCCGGGCGGCGCGCGGATCACGCGGGGGCGGATCGCCTTCGCGGGACGGGACCTCGGGACGATGCCCGTCGCGGAACGCCGGGCGCTCCTCGGCGCGCAGATCGCGCTGATCCCGCAGGACCCGATGACCTCGCTCAACCCGGTCAAGCGGATCGGCGACCAGATCGGCACGCTGCTCCGCCTGAAGCTCGGCCTCGACCGCACCGCCCGGCGCGAGACCGCGGTCGCACTCCTCGCCGATGTCGCGATCCGCGACCCCCGGCGCGTGGTGGAGCTCTACCCGCACGAATTGTCGGGGGGAATGCGGCAACGCATCCTGATCGCGATGGCCTTCGCGGCCTCGCCCCGGCTGGTGATCGCCGACGAGCCGACCACGGCGCTCGATGTCACCGTGCAGCGGCAGATCCTCAGGCTGATCCACGACCTGCAGCACCGGCTGGGCTCGGCGGTGCTCTTCGTCACGCACAATTTCGGCCTGGTGGCGAAGCTCTGCCAGCGGGTGACGGTGCTCTATGCGGGGCGGGTGGTCGAGGAGGGGGCGACCGCAGCGCTCCTTGCCGAACCGCGCGCCGCCTATACCCGGGCGCTGCTTGCAGCGACGCCCCGGCTCGATCGCCCGGCCGAGGCGCTGGCGCCGCTCCCGCGCACGCTGACCGACACGCTCGTGGCGGAGGCGCGTGCCTACGATGCGGCCAACCCGGCGGCCTATCGATGAGCGCGGTGCTCCTCAGCCTCCGCGGCCTGCGAATCGCGCTCCCGAACCGCGCCGCCAAGCCGATGTTCGGCACCCCGCCGATGATCGAGATCGTGAAGGGCGTCGACCTCGCAATCGCCCGCGGGCGCGCCTTGGCGGTCGTCGGCGAATCGGGTTCCGGGAAGACGACGCTCGGGCGGGCGATGGTCGGCCTCGTCCGTCCGACCGCCGGCGAGATCGTTTACGACGGACAGGATATCGGGCGAATGAATGAGGCGGCGTTCCGGCCGCTCCGCGCGCGCATCCAGATGATCTTCCAGGACCCGCAATCCTCGCTCAATCCGCGTCTCCGGATCGGCACGATCCTGTCGCGGCCGCTCCAGGCCTTCGGCCGGCTCGATCGTGCCGGCCGCGCCAGGCGGGCCCGCGAACTCCTCGAAATCGTCGGGCTGCCGCCGGGCTTCGCCGAGCGCTATCCGCACGAGCTTTCCGGCGGCCAGCGCCAGCGGATCGGGATCGCGCGGGCGCTGGCGCTGGAACCGGAATTCATCGTTGCCGACGAGATCGTGTCGGGGCTGGACGTGTCGACGCAGGCGCAGATTCTGCTCCTGCTTCGCAGGCTGATGGCCGAGTTCAGCCTGACGCTGGTCTTCATCAGCCATGACCTGTCGGTGGTGCGCGTACTCTGCGACGAGGTAGCGGTCATGTCGGAGGGACGGATCGTCGAGCAGGGCTCGATCGCCGCCGTCTTCGACAATCCGCAGAATGCCTATACCCGAGAGCTGCTCGACTGCGTGCCGCTGCCGGATGTCGAGGACGGCTGGATCATGCGGGAAAAGGTCGAGCTGACCTAGCGCCGCCCTTCAGGCCGCTCCACCTGCCCGTCCTCGATCAGCCAGGATACCGCCTCCTCTACGGCCTCGAACGAGGTGTAGCGGGGCGTGTAGCCGAGCAGGCGTCGTCCCTTGGCGATGCTGCAGCTCGGACTCCTGGCGATGTGCTCGAAGGTGGCTGTCGCTTCCTCCTCCGTCCATTGGGCCTTCCATTCGGTAAAGGGCCGGAAGACGAGCTTCGCCGGACGACCGAACCAGGCCGCCATCGCTTCGGCGTAGCCGCGAAGCGTCACCGCGGCAGGTGAAACCGCATGGAACGATTCCCCGACCGCCGCGCTCCGGTTGGCGATCGCCTTCATGAATATCTGTGCCACGTCGTCGGCGTGCACATGATGAACCGTCTCCAGTCCGAAATTGGGGAGGGCCAATTCCTCGCCGCGCGCCAGGGTCGTGAACACCGACGGATTGAAGTGTCCCGCCGGGTTGAGCGGCGACCAGCCCGGGCCGACGATGTGCCCGGGATGAAGGATGGTTGCGGGGAAGCCGGAACGCCGCGCCTCGTCGAGCAGATAAGCCTCGATCGCCGCCTTCTGGATGCCGTAGTCGCCGAAAGGCCGCCGCGGCTGCGTCTCGACCGTCGGCACGCTCACGCTCGGGCCGTGGACCCAGATCGTCCCGGTGTGCAGGAAGTGCTGAACCTCGCCCTTAAGGGCCGCGACGATCTGACGTGCGCTCGCCGGCGTGAAGCAGATCATGTCGGCGACGATGTCCGGCTTGAGGTCGCGGATGCGCTTGCCGAAGGTTCCCGCCCGCTCCTCCGCCTCGCGATCGGCAACCACGGTCTCCACCGCCCTCCAGGCCGCGTGCGGCCGATATGGATCGCGGCGCCCGCGGCTGACGTTGACGACCTCGAAGCCCGCTTCGACGAGGCGGGGCACAAGGTATGTCCCGATATGCCCGCTGCCGCCGATCACCACAGCCCGCGCCATGTTCCCTCCCGTCAGAGTGTCGCGACAGTCTTCAGCGCGCCGTCGAGCTGCACGCCCTTCTCGTCGAGGAGGGCCGCCTCGCGGAGGCGACGCAGCCAGTCGGCGCCGTCGGCGCGCGCTTCGAGGAGGGGCAGGGCGGACAGCACCCGGTCGAACTTCGCCTCGCCGCGCGAGCGGGTGTCGCTATAGCCCTTGATCAGGCGGCGGCAGCGGATGACCTCGACGGCGAGGTCGTAATTGAGCGGCGTCAGGCGCGCCGCGGTGGCGAGCCAGGTTGCGATATGGGCTTCCTCGACGGCATGGCGGAGGAGCCGGCGGCGGAAGCGTTTCAGGCCCGCCAGGCCGTAGAGGACGAGGAACCAGCGCACCGAGTCCGTCCGCACGTGGCGGCCCTTGTTGAACGCCCGGTCGATGGCGCGGACGAGCCGCGGGCGGCGCTCGATCCAGCGGCCGAGGCCGGCCGGCATCGTTCCGCAGATTTCCTCGGCGCGCGGGTGCATGAATTCGGTGAGATGGACGACCTGATCCCCGGTGATGCCGATCTCGCCGGAAATGCGGGCAAAGCGCGACGGCCGGGTCTTCAGGTCGGCAACCCGGATCACGTCGTCATAGGCCATTGCATTGGCGAGATACTTGGCAGTCTCCATCGTCAGGGCGAAGCCCTTCGCCGCTCCGCCGTTGGCGCGGTCGAGCGTGAGCATACCAGCGAGGCGGTCGAGGTAGAGATGGCCGTAGGCGGCGTCCTGGAAGTCGGCGACGTGGCGAAGACCGGCCGTGGCGATTGCGCGTATCTCGGCCGGGAGTTCGTCGGCGATCCGCTGCACCGCACGGTCGAATTCGCGGCGCTGCCAGGCGGAGCCGCCGGCAATCCGCGGCTCGCGCCTTGGCCGCGGCTCCGGCTCGACCGCCGGCCGGTCGCCGAGCGCCACGGCCTCGGCGCCGGCGGCAAACGCGGCAAGGCTCGCCTCGGCGCCCCGGCCGCCCGATCTGATCGTCTCCTCGAAGGTGGCACGCGGAAAGGGCAGCGCGCCCGAAGCGGCGAGCGCCCCGAACAGGCTCGCCGAGATGACGCTGTTATTGGCCTCCGCCAGCCGCTGCAGATCGTGGACGATCGTCCGCTTTGCCTTCCGCCGGACGATGGCCTCGACCGCGCCCGCGTTGCCGACGCCGTCGCCGGGAGCGGTCTTCTCCAGAATGCCGAGGGCCCGGTGCGACGAGGCGATGACCGTGGTCCTGTCCGGCGAGACCAGCCCGCGCTGGACGGCGCGTCCGGCTTCCATCAGTTCGGCCGCGATGACGATATCGACATCGCCGGGGGCCGGCATCATCGCCAGCACCGGCATTTTGCCGGCAAAGGGGATCATTTCGAGGTAGTAGATCGTGGCGCCGGTGCGCTGCGCGACGCCCGGCACCGAGGTTTCCTGGACGTACCAGCCGTTCCGCTCGGCGAGGTCGATCAGCCAGTCGGAGAGGACGCCGCCGCCCTGGCCGCCGATGGCGAGGATCGCGATGGTGATCGGCCGGTCGCGGACGAGCGCGTTCACGGTGTTGCCTTAGCCGGCAACCGCGAAGCTGAGCTGGCGCGCGGCGCGCCGGCGCTGGAGCCAGCCGATCACCGCTCCGCGCAGGCGGGCAAGGAGCCGGTCCCGGCGGCTCGGATTGGAGATGATGTCGGCGCGGTAGAAGGACGGGCAGAGGATCGCCGCATCGGCGACCTCGCCGCAATTGCCGCAGCCGACGCAGGAATTGTCGATCGCCGCGACCGGGTCGTCGCGGAGCGGATCGTCAAGCTTCTTCACCGACAGCGACGGGCAGCCGGAAAGGCGGATGCAGGCGTGATCGCCGGTACACACGTCCTCGTCGACGCCGAAGCGCGGACGGACGACGCGCTTGCCGTCCTTCACCGCCTGCTGGCGGATCGGGCGCTCGCGCCGCTGCTTGTTGAGCATGCATTCGGACGAGGCGACGATGACCTTCGGGCCCTTCTCCGGGGTGGTCAGCGCTTCCTTCAGTGTGTCGCGCATCTTGCCGACGTCGTAGGTGCGATCGATGGTCCGCACCCAGTTGACGCCGACGCCGCGAACGGCCTTCTCGATCGGATGCCGGGTGCTCCGCGACTTGTTGCTGGCGCGCGAGGAGAGGATGTCCTGTCCGCCGGTCGCGGCCGAGTAGTAGTTGTCGACGACGATGGTGACGCCGTCATGCTGGTTGAAGACGGCGTTGCCGATGCCGCTGGTGAGGCCGTTGTGCCAGAAGCCGCCGTCGCCCATCACGGCGATGGAGCGCTTGCTGGCCTTGGCGTTGAAGGCCGAGTTGGAGGCCGGCCCGAGGCCGTAGCCCATGGTCGTGCCGCCGATATTGAACGGCGGCAGGATCGAGAAGAGGTGGCAGCCTATGTCGCTCGCCACCTGGTGCTCGCCGACATCGTTCTGGACGAGTTTCATCGCCGCGAAGATCGGGCGTTCCGGACAGCCGGTGCAGAAGCCGGCCGGGCGGAAGGGCACTTCCTTCGCCAGGATCTTCGCGTCCTCGTCGGGCTGGGCCGCCGGCAGGTTGGGCGCTCGGACGCGGTCGGGGAGCAGGGCCGGGGCCTCGCGGCGGAGGAACGCCCCGATCCCGTCGAGCATGACCTTGGCCGTGTATTCGCCGGCCATCGGGAAGGGGCCCTTGCCGAGGATGCGCGTCGGCAGTCCGGCATTCCGCAGGATCTTCGACAGGGCCTGGTCGAGATAGTCGGGCTGGCCTTCCTCGACGACCAGGACCGCGTCCTTGTCGCGGCAGAACGCGGCGACCTCGTCGTCGACCAGCGGGTAGGTGACGTTGAGGACATAGAGCGGCAGGCTGGTATTGCCCCAGATGTCGGCGAGGCCGAGCTGCCCGAGCGCGCGGATCACGCCGTTATACATGCCGCCCTGGAGGATGATGCCGACCTTGCCGTCGGCCGGACCGAACACCTCGTTGAGCTTCCGTTCGCGGATGAATTTCAGCGCCGCCGGCAGGCGGAAATCGATCTTCTCGTGCTCGTGGGCATAGGAGGCGGGCGGCAGGACGATCCGCGCCGTGTCGCGCTGCGGATGTTCGAGCGCATCGGCGACCGTGAAGGGCGGCCGCTTGTTGTCCTTGGCGATGAAACGGCCGTGCAGGTGGCAGGCGCGGATGCGAAGTTCCAGCATCACCGGCGTGTTCGAGGCCTCGGAGAGTTCGAACGCGTCCTCGACCGACTTCACGATCGATTCGAGGTTGGGGCGCGGATCGAGGAGCCAGATCTGCGACTTCATTGCGAAGGCGTGGCTGCGCTCCTGCATGATCGAGGAGCCTTCGCCGTAATCCTCGCCGACGATGATCACCGCCCCGCCCTTGACGCCGCTTGAGGCAAGGTTGGCGAGCGCGTCGGAAGCGACATTGGTGCCGACGGTCGATTTCCAGGTGACCGCGCCGCGGATCGGATAGTGGACGCTGGCGGCAAGGGTGGCCGCGGCGGTCGCCTCGCTGGCGCTCGCCTCGAAGTGGATGCCGAGCTCGGCCATGATGTCCTGCGCGTCGGCGAGCACGTCCATGAGATGCGAGATCGGGGCACCCTGGTAGCCGGCCACGTAGCCGACGCCGCACTGGAGGAGGGCCTTGGTGACCGCAAGGATGCCTTCGCCGCGGAACTCCTGCCCGGCGCCGATCTTCAGCTGCTCGACTTCTTTGGCGAAGGACCGTTCAGCCATTCGAGATCACTTTCCAGTTCTCCCCGCGACGAATCTTGAGCACTGCCAGAGGCGTGTCAAACACCCCGAAAATGGCAGCGGGACGGGCGGCTTTGCGCGTCTGCATCCGGGAGGATAGTTTAATCTTAAATGATTTTCGGGGGAAAGCCGGAGTGACGGGACGGCGCGCGGTGGTGACAGGGGGCGGACGCGGCATCGGACGGGCCGTCGCGGCGGCGCTGACAGCACGCGGCTGTTCGGTGACCGTGCTCGGCCGCGACGAGGCGAAGCTGCGGGAAACCGTGGCGGCGGGCGATGCCGCCGCCTGCCGGCGCGTCGACGTGACCGACGAGGCCGGGTTGCGCCAGGCGATCGGCGAGGCGGGCCCGGTTGACATCCTTGTCGGCAACGCCGGCATCGCGGACAGCGCGCCGTTCGCGAAGACCGACCTCGCCTTTTTCCGGCGTCTCATGGCGGTGAACTTCGAAAGCGTGGTCACCGCGATCCACGCCGTTCTTCCCGGCATGATCGAACGCGGTTTCGGACGCATCGTCTCGATCGCATCGATCGCCGGGGTGAAGGGTTATCCCTACGTCACCGCCTATGTCGCTTCCAAGCACGCCGTCGTCGGTCTGACGCGCGCGCTGGCGCAGGAGACGGCGAAGACGGGCGTGACCGTCAACGCGGTCTGTCCCGGCTACGTCGATAGCGACCTGGTGACGGCGAGCGTCGCGCGTGTCGCAAAGCGGACGGGACGGACCGCGAAGGATGTTCTCGATGCGCTCACCGGAGGCAATCCGCAGGGACGGCTGCTCCGCGCCGCGGAGGTCGCGAGCGCCGTCGAGTGGCTGGCGAGCGACGGCGCCTCGGCGGTCAACGGCCAGGCGATTCTGGTCAGCGGCGGGGAGGCGTGAGGCGATGAGCCAGGCGAATCTGCGTCCGCCGCTCGATGCCGAGACGAAAGTCGCGGAGTCGCTGGTCTCGCACAAGGCCGAGCTTCGCCTGTGGCTGCGGCTCTTCACCTGCACGACGCTGATCGAGGTGGAGGTGCGCAAACGCCTCCGGACGCAGTTCGGCGAGACGCTGCCGCGCTTCGACCTGATGGCCCAGCTCGAGCGGGTCGAGGACGGGATGACGCTGGGGGAAATCTCAAAGCGGATGATGGTCTCGGCCGGCAACGTGACCAGCCTCGTCGAGCGGCTCGTCCAGAACGGGCACCTCGAGCGCCGCACCGACCCGAAGGACCGGCGGTCCCAGCGCATCCGGCTGACCGCTGCCGGGCGGGCCCATTTCGGGCGGATGGCGGCGAGCCACGAGGAATGGGTCGCCGAGCTTCTCGCCGACCTCAAGCCGAAGGAGATCGCCGCGGCTCTCGCCGAACTCGAGAAGGTCAAACACTCCGTGCGCCGGGCGCTCCGCGGAGGGCGGCAATGAGCGGGGCTCCGCTCGCCCGCTTTGCCACCCGGCATGTCCTCCTCTCGGTCGCGGACCGGGTTGCGACGATCGCGCTCAACCGGCCGGAGAAGAAGAACCCGCTGACCTTCGAATCCTATGCCGAGCTGGCCGGGATATTCACGGCCGCCGCCGCGGACGACGAGGTGCGCGCCATCGTGGTTACCGGGGCGGGGGATGACTTCTCGTCCGGCGGAGACGTGTTCGAGATCATCGGGCCGCTCCTTGATCGCGACACCAAGGGGCTGCTCGCCTTCACGCGCATGACCGGCAATCTGGTCAAGGCCATGCGCGGCTGCCCGCAGCCGGTGATCGCCGCAGTCGACGGGGTCTGCGCCGGGGCGGGGGCGATCCTTGCGATGGCCTCCGACCTGCGGATCGGCACGGCGCGCGCCCGGGTCGCCTTCCTCTTCAACCGCGTCGGGCTCGCCGGGTGCGACATGGGCGCCTGCGCGATGCTGCCGAGGATCGTCGGGCAGGGGCGCGCGGCAGAGCTGCTTTTGACCGGCCGCGCGATGGGCGGCGAGGAGGCCGAGCGGATCGGCTTCTTCAACCGGCTGGCGGAGCCGGCCTCCTTGCTCGGCGAGGCGCGGGCCCTAGCGTCATCGCTCGCGGCAGGGCCGGCTTTCGCCAATGCCATGACGAAGCGGATGCTCGAAATGGAATGGGCAATGAGCGTCACCGATGCGATCGAGGCCGAGGCGGTGGCGCAGGCGCTGGCGATGACGACCGCAGATTTCCGCCGCGCTTATGAGGCTTTCGCCGCCAAGCGGAAGCCCGCCTTCGAGGGCAATTGATGCCGGCGGCCGAGCATCTCGACTGGCCCTTCTTCGAGGCGCGCCACCGCGACTGGCAGAAGCGGGTGGCTCGGTTCGCGGACGAGGAACTACCGCGGCTTGTCGATCATGCCGATGTCGACGCGACGTGCCGGCGGCTCGTCAGGGCGATGGGCGCCGCCGGCCTGCTTGCCCCGGTGGCGGTGATCGATGCGGGAGCACGCTTCGACGTGCGGAGCCTGTGCATAGCGCGGGAGACGCTCGCCTGGCATGACGGGCTGGCGGATTTTGCCTTTGCCATGCAGGGGCTCGGCACCGGCCCGGTCTCGCTCTTCGGCACGACCGAGCAGCGGACGCGCTGGTTGCCGCCCGTCATTGCGGGCACGCGGATCGCCGCCTTTGCGCTCACCGAACCGGCCTCCGGCTCCGATGTCGCCTCGATCGCGACTTCGGCCGCTCCCGATGGCAGCGACTATCGGCTGAACGGCGAGAAGACGTACATCTCGAACGGCGGCATCGCCGACCATTATGTCGTGTTCGCGCGGACCGGGGAGGCGCCGGGGGCGCGCGGATTGACGGCGTTCATGGTGGAGGCCGATGCCGCCGGCCTCTCCGTCCTGGAGCGGATCGAGACGAGTGCGCCGCACCCTCTGGCGCGGATCGCTTTCTCCGACGTGCGGGTGCCCGCCGCCGGCCGGATCGGCAGACCCGGCGAGGGGTTCAAGGTCGCGATGGCGACGCTCGACGTGTTCCGCGCGACGGTCGGAGCCGCCGCGCTGGGGTTCGCCCGGCGTGCCCTCGCCGAGACGCTTCGTCATGTGCGGACGCGCAAGGCGCAGGGCGGCGGCGTGCTTGCCGACCTGCAGATGACCCAGGCGGCGCTTGCCGACATGGTCGCCGATGTCGAAGCGGCGGCGCTGATGGTCTATCGCGCCGCCTGGAAGCGCGACGCCGGCGCCGAGCGGATCACGCGGGAAGCTTCGCTCGCCAAGCTGGTCGCAACCGAAGCGGCGCAGCGCGTCGTCGACCAGGCCGTGCAACTGCATGGAGGCGCCGGCATCGTGCGCGGCGCCCGGGTCGAGGGACTCTATCGCGAGGTGCGGGCGCTCCGCATCTACGAGGGCTCGACCGAGATCCAGAAGATCGTCATTGCGCGGGCAACGCTCGCCGCGGCGGAGGCGGAATGAACGAGAAGCTCTGGTCGACCGATGTGCTCATCCGCTTCGGCCATTGCGACCCGGCGCGGATCGTCTATTTCGCCAGCCACTTCGACATCATCAACGGTGTCATCGAGGACTGGTTTACTAACGGGCTGGGGCTCCCCTACTACGATCTCGTCGGCCGGCGGCAGATCGGTCTCGGCTACGCGCACGCCTCTTCCGACTTTCATCTGCCGGCCCGGATGGGCGATGTACTCACCTACACGGTCAGGGTCGAGCGGGTGGGCAACAAGTCGCTGCCGCTCCGCATCGAGGCGCGGCGCGGCAGGGACGAGGTCCTGTCGGCGAGCCTCGTCATCGTATCGACCGATATTGCCGGGGGCGGCTCGATCCCGCTTCCCGACGATATCCGCGCCGCCGCCACGGCCTATCTGGAGAAGACCGCGTGAGGGAACCGAAGAACGCGCTCGTGCACGAGGTCCTGCAGCCCGAGGGTTGGCCGCAGCCGCGCGGCTACGCCAATGGCGTGGCCGCCCGCGGGCGAACGATCTACACCGGCGGGCTGATCGGCTGGGACGCGAAAGGCGGATTGGCCGACGATTTCCTCGGGCAGGTCCGCCAGACGCTCCACAATACGCTGACGGTGCTGCGTACCGGCGGCGCCGGACCAGAGCACATCGCCCGCATGACCTGGTACGTGACCAACATCGAAACCTACCTCGCCGCGCAGAAGGAAGTGGGCGCCGCCTACCGCGAGGCGCTCGGCCGCGCCTTTCCCGCAATGGCGCTGGTCGAGGTCGTGCGGCTGGTCGAGCCAAAGGCACAAGTCGAGATCGAGACGATCGCGGTCGTTCCGGACTGACCGCCTCCGCCGATCCTTGCTTCGGCGGGACCCGCGGATTACTTTAAGCTTAAAGTATCTCGTTCGTGCGAGTCGGGACGGGCCGCAGGCTCGCCGAAGCGGGCGGAGACAAACCGATGAAGATCAGCATCGTCGGCGCCGGCCCCGCCGGCCTCTACTTCGCGATCCTGACGAAGAAGGCGAGCCCGAAGGCCGAGATCACGGTCTACGAGCGCAACCGGGTCGACGACACGTTCGGCTTCGGCGTCGTCTTTTCGGACCAGACGCTCGAAAATTTCGAGGCGCACGATCCCGAGACCTATCAAAGCATCACCCGCGCCTTCGCCTACTGGGACGACATCGAGATCAACTTCAAGGGAACGAAATACCGGATCGGCGGCAACGGCTTCTGCGGCTGTTCGCGCCGCACGCTGCTCCTCATCCTCTACGAGCGCGCGCGGCAGCTCGGCGTGCGCTTCTTCTTCCAGAAGGAAGTCGAGGACATCGGCCCGCTCGCCCGCGATTCAGACCTGGTGGTTCTCGCCGACGGCATCAATTCGCGCTTCCGCGAGCAGTTCCGCGACCACTTCCAGCCCCGCGTCGACCTTCGCCCCAACAAGTTCGCCTGGATGGGCTCCACCGCCAGGCTGGATGCGTTCACCTTCGCCTTCGAGGAGACCGAGCACGGCATTTTCATCGCCCACGCCTACCAGTACGAGGAGGGCGCCTCGACCTGGATCTTCGAGACGGACGCGGCGACCTTCGAGCGTGCCGGCCTCGCCGGGCTCGACGAGGCCCAATCGGCGCGGCGCATGGAAGCGATCTTCGCCGGCTACCTTGGCGGCCAGCCGCTGCTCACCAACCGGTCGATGTGGCGGAATTTCCCGATGATCCGCAACGCCCGCTGGGTGAAGGACAACATGGTCCTCCTCGGCGATGCCAAGGCGAGCGCGCATTTCTCGATCGGTGCCGGCACCAAGCTCGCGATGGAGGATGCAATCGCGCTGCACGAGGCGCTCCATCGCCACAATTCGGTGCGCCACGGCCTGCACGCCTTCGAGTCGGTGCGCCGCGACGAGGTCGAGCGGACGCAGCATTCGGCCGACGTGTCGCTGGTCTTCTTCGAGCATCTGTCGCGGTTCTGGCATTTCGACCCGGTTCAGTTCGCATTCGGGGTGATGACCCGGGCGAAGGCGATCACGTACGACAACCTGCGGCTCCGGGCGCCGGGATTCGTCGAGGAGGTGGACCGCCACTTCGCCGCCGGCGTTGCGGCCGACGGGTTGAGGGTCGACACCGTCCGGCCGAAGCCGCCGATGTTCCAGCCCTTCCGGCTGCGCGACATGGTCCTCGCCAACCGGGTGGTCGTCTCGCCGATGTGCATGTACTCGGCGAAGGACGGGGTGCCCGACGACTGGCACCTGATGCATTACGGCGCGCGGGCGGTCGGCGGCGCGGGCCTTCTCTTCACCGAGATGACCGACGTGTCGGCCGAGGGCCGCATCAGCCCCGGCTGCACGGGCCTCTGGAACGACGCGCAGGAAGCGGCATGGAAGCGGATCGTCGACTTCGTTCACGAGCGCTCGGCTGCAAGGATCTGCCTGCAGGTGGGCCATGCCGGCCGCAAGGCCTCGACGCAGTTCATGTGGCAGCAGGACGTCCACCCGCTGCCGGAAGGGAACTGGCCGGTGGTTTCGGCATCGCCTTTGCCGTACCTGCCCGTCAGCCAGGTGCCGCGGCAGGCGACCCGCGCCGACATGGACCGGATCGTCGCCGACTTTGTTGCAACGACCGAACGGGCGGCGCGGATCGGTTTCGACATGATCGAACTGCATGCCGCGCACGGCTATCTGCTCGCCAGCTTCATCTCGCCGCTGACCAATCTGCGGGACGACGAATACGGCGCCTCGCTGTCCGGCCGGCTGCGCTTCCCGCTCGAAGTGTTCCGCCGGATGCGGGAGGCCTGGCCGGCAGAAAGGCCGATGTCGGTGCGCATCTCGGCGACCGACTGGGCCGAAGGCGGGCTGACCGGCGAGGATGCGGTCGCGGTGGCGGCAGCGTTCGCGGAGGCGGGCGTCGATCTGATCGACGTGTCGACCGGGCAGACGGTCCGGCACGCGCGGCCGGTCTACGGCCGAATGTACCAGACGCCCTTCTCCGACCAGATCCGCAACGAGGCGAGCCTGGCGACGATGTGCGTCGGCAACATCACCACCGCCGACCAGGTGAACACCATCCTCGCCGCGGGTCGCGCGGACCTCGTCGCGCTCGCCCGGCCGCACCTGATGGACCCGAGCTTCACGCTGCGGGCGGCGGCCTGGTACGGCGTCGAGAACGTGGCCTGCCCACCGCAATATTTCATGGGCCGCGACCAGCTCCGGCGGAACCTCGCGCGCGAGCGTCAGGAACTGGAAGAGCTGAAGCTGAAGGTGCGGCCGAAGTCGCACGCCGGGTCGCCGCGAAACCGGAAGAGGCGATGCGGAAAGCCGGCTAGGCCGAGGGTGCGCCGGCAACGATCGGCGCCGGCTGCCCGGTCTCGACGAAGGCGTGGGTCGTCACCATGAAGACGACCTCGCCGGTCTGCTTCACGCCGGTCGTCGTCATGCTGAGGAGGCCCCAGCCGGGCCGCGATTTCGACAGGCGTTTGCCGACGATCCTGGCGGTGAACTCGACCACATCGCCGGGCCGGACGGGGTTGGGCCAGCGCAGATCGTCGAGACCGGGCGAAGGCCCGGAAACCAGCGGCGGCTGGCCCGCCGCGCGGGCTTTTGCGTCGCGGGCGTCGAAATAGTCGACCAGCAGCCGCATCATCACCGCG
The DNA here is from genome assembly GCA_035651055.1 of Bauldia sp. Taxonomy (GTDB): domain Bacteria; phylum Pseudomonadota; class Alphaproteobacteria; order Rhizobiales; family Kaistiaceae; genus JAFKKF01. The sequence goes on along the minus strand of DASRGK010000130.1, from coordinate 522 downwards.
GCGGTATGCCAGCCGCTGGCGCACAGCCCGCCAAAGAGCGACTGCCGTGCCGCTTCCTCGTCGAGGTGAAAGACCTGCGGGTCGTATTTTGCGGCGAAGCGCCTGATGCCCTCGGCCGTGAACGTGTGTTTGCCGAAGACGTGGATGTCGCCGATCGCGATCTGGTCGTAGGCGTTCATGGCGCCGGCCGCCGCCCGAAGAGGATGGCGTTGTCCATCATCATCGTGCGCTCCCGGTGCTGGTTGAACACCTCGTGATGGAAGCGGACCAGCCCCAGCCGCGGATTGCCCGGCCAGTTGCGGGTCTCGACGACGGTGGTGCGGCCGGTCAGGTGATCGCCGGGCCGCACGGCGTGCTGCCATTTGAGGTGCTCGACTCCCGGCGACCCGGCGCAGCTCGAATCGAGGAGCAGTCCGTCGTCGAGAAGGCGCATGAACATCGAACAGACCTGCCAGCCGGAGGCGATCAGGCCGCCGCCGAACTCGGTGATCGGCGTCTCGTCCTGGAGGTGGAAAATCTGCG
>DASRGK010000129.1:0-18765 GCA_035651055.1 Bauldia sp. | reverse complement strand
ACCTCGTAGCGGTGCCGGTGGCGCTCTGAAATCTCGTTCGAGCCGTAGATGGCGGAGATCTTGCTGCCCCTGGCGAGGATCGCCGGATAGGCGCCGAGGCGCATCGTGCCGCCCAGTTCGCCGCCTTCGCTGCGCCGCTCGAGCGTATTGCCGCGCACCCATTCGGTGAGGACGCCGATCACCGGATCGGGCGTGGCGCCGAACTCGGAGGAAGATGCCTTCTCGATGCCGGCGAGGTTCCGCGCGGCCTCGACCATGGCCAGCTGCATGCCGAAGCAGATGCCGAAGAAGGGCACCTTCTTCTGGCGCGCGAAGCCGGCGGCGGCGATCATGCCCTCCGAGCCGCGCTGGCCGAAGCCGCCCGGCACGAGCACGCCGTCGACCCAGTCGAGCCGCGGCTTCGGGTCGATGCCCTCGAGCTGGTCGGACTCGATCCATTCGAGATTGACTTTCACCGTGTTGGCGATGCCGCCGTGGTGCAGCGCCTCGACCAGCGATTTGTAGGCGTCCTTGAGGCCGGTGTACTTGCCGACGACGGCGATGGTCACCTCGCCCTCATGCTTTTTCACGGCGTGGCTGATGTGCTCCCAGCGCGACAGGTCCGGCGCCGGCGCGTCCGCGATGCCGAAAGCGGCGAGCACCTGATCGTCCAGGCCCTCGCGGTGGTACGCCTCGGGCACGTCGTAGATATGCGCCACGTCGAGCGCCTGGATGACCGCCGACTCGCGCACGTTGCAGAAGAGCGAGAGCTTGCGGCGTTCCTCGCGCGGGATCGGGCGGTCGGCGCGGACGAGCAGGAGGTCCGGCTGGATGCCGATCTGGCGGAGTTCCTTGACCGAGTGCTGCGTCGGCTTGGTCTTCAGCTCGCCCGCCGCCGGAATATACGGCATCAGCGTCAGGTGGATGTAAACGGCGTGATGCGGCGGCAACTCGTTGCCGAGCTGGCGGATCGCCTCGAAGAAGGGCAGGCCCTCGATATCGCCGACTGTGCCGCCGATCTCGCACAGGACGAAATCGAACTCCTCGTTGCCGGAGAGGATGAACGACTTGATGGCGTCGGTGACGTGCGGGATCACCTGCACCGTCGCGCCCAGATAATCGCCGCGGCGCTCCTTGGTGATGATCTCCTGGTAGATGCGGCCGGTGGTGATGTTGTCCTGGCGGTTGGCGTTCCGCCCCGTGAAGCGCTCGTAATGGCCGAGGTCGAGATCGGTCTCGGCGCCATCCTCCGTGACGTAGACCTCGCCGTGCTGGTAGGGGCTCATCGTCCCCGGATCGACGTTGAGGTAGGGGTCGAGTTTGCGCAGGCGGACCCGATAGCCGCGCGCCTGGAGCAGCGCACCGAGGGCCGCCGATGCGATGCCTTTGCCGAGGGAGGAAACCACGCCGCCGGTGATGAAGACGTACCGCGCCATGGGCCCCTTCCCTAACCCGCTTCGATCTGATTCGCCGAGAGAAAAACGCAAACGCGGGAGGCTTGGCGGCCGGTGTCTCGATCAACCGCCAGGCTGCGCAAGGTCATGCCGACTTCCTAGGGCGTGGCGGGGATGGCCGGGGCGGCCGGCGTCGCCGGATTGGTTTCGGTCGCCGGCGGGACCGGCGCGACCGGCGTATTGGTCGTGTCGGCGCCGGCGGCGGGCGGCGGCGTGATCCCCTGCAGGTCGATCGCCGGGGTCTCGGCCGCGGGAGCCGTCGTGGCGGGGGCCGCGGGCACCGTCGCCGGGGCGGCGGGCGTCGTCGCCGGGGCCGGCGCGACGGGTGCGGTTGCCGCCGGGACGTTCACGGTGTCGAGGATCGAGGACGGCTTTTCCTCGAAGCGGGAGAGGAGCGCCAGACCGATCGAGGTGGCGAAGAAGACGGCCGCCAGGATCGCGGTCGAGCGGGTCAGCACATTGCCCTGCGCCCGGCTCGACAGGAACGCGTTCTGGCCGCCAATGCCGAGCGCGCCCCCTTCGGAGCGCTGCAGCAGCACAACGGCGACCAGCGCCGCGACCACCATCAGATGGATGACGATGATGACGGTTTCCATTGCTCACTCTGTCCGTAAAGCGCGGGCCTTGTACACGATCGCTACCCGGCTTGCCAGTGGCGCGAAAAGCTAGGCTTTCCGGGCCCCGGCGATGATGGCGAGGAAATCCTGCGCCTTGAGGCTGGCACCGCCGACAAGAGCTCCGTCGACATTGGCAAGGGCGAGGATTTCCGCAGCGTTGGATGGCTTGACCGACCCGCCGTAGAGGATGCGCATTGCGGCGCCCTCGCCGGCGAACCGGGCCTTCAGCCGGGCCCGTATATGGGCATGGGCCGAGAGAATGTCAGCAGAGGAAGCCGTCAGCCCGGTGCCGATCGCCCAGACCGGCTCGTAGGCGACGACCAGCCCCGCCGCGGTGGCGCCGTCCGGGATCGACCCGGCAAGCTGCCGGTCGAGGACGGCGAGCGTCTGTCCGGCCTTCCGTTCCTCGCCGGTCTCGCCAATGCAAAGCACCGCCAGCAGCCCGGCGCGGCGCGCGGCGAGCGCCTTCGCCCGCACGACAGCATCGCTTTCCTTGTGGTCGACCCGCCGCTCCGAGTGCCCGACGATGACCAGCGTCCCGCCGGCATCGGCGATCATTTCCGCCGAGATATCGCCGGTATGGGCGCCCGATGCGTCGGCGTGGCAGTCCTGACCGCCGATCCTGATGGTCGAGCCTTCGGTCGCCCGGACCGCCGCTTCGATGAGGGTGGCGGGCGGACAGACGGCTACGTCGCAGCCTTCGCCGGCCGGGCCGGAACGGAGCACGCCGAGTTCGGCAAGGCTCGCCTTGAGGCCGTTCATCTTCCAGTTCCCGGCGATGAGCTGCCTGGTCATGGATCTTCCTGGGCTTTGGGGGAAGTTGCGGGTGACGCCTAGCAGAGCGGACTGCAAAGCGGAAGCGGCTGGCGGGTCAGCCGCGTTCGAGGTCGCTCCGGTGGGCCTCGGCCAAGGCTGCCATGCTGGTGAAGCGGAAGTCGGTCTTCGGCGGCTCGGCCAGCGCGAGGGTTGCGCCGGAGCCTTCTTCGGCATGGCGGCGATGGATCCAGGCGGTCGCGAGGCCGACCTTCTTTGCCGGGACGTGGTCGTGAAAGAGGCTCTCCGCCGTGTGCAGGATGTCCGCTTTGGCGATGCCGCGCTGTTCGAGCTTGGCCAGCATGTAGGCGAAATTCCGCTCGGACGGCTTGTACGAGCCGATGTCCTCGGCGGTGTAGATCGCGTCGAACTCGACCTGCAGGCGCCGGTTGCTGTGCGCGAAACTCAGATTGTCGACGTTCGACAGGATGACCAGCTTGTAGTGGCTCTTGAGGTACTGGAGGGCCTTCGCCGAATCCGGAAAAGCCGGCCAGTCGCGGATCGAATTGCCGTAGGCGAGCGCCTCGTCCCAGGTCGCGTGGACGCCCCATTCTTCCGCCAGCCGCTTGAAGACGACGGCCAGCAGGTCGCTGTAGCGCTTACCCGGCGTCGCCTCCTGCTGCGAGGCCTCATGGCGGGCATGGGCTTCGAGGATGTGGTTGCGGGAGAGCGGGGCCTTCAGCCGCGATGTCAGCGGTTTCAGCGCCTCGACCATCCCGGTTTCCCAGTCGATCAGCGTCCCGTAGCAATCGAATGTCAGGACCTTGAAGTCGGTAAGACGCATTGGCCTTCCCCGCCTATGGCGTGTGCGGGCTGCACCATAGTGAAAATCCCGCGCCAGGCCAGCGCGCCGCGACCGCACCGGAAAAGCCAGCCTCCAGAATGACTTAGCCGGCGACGGTTTGCCTTGCGGGCGCCCCATGCCGTCCCTATTATCCGCGCGCATTTTTCGAGGCCGCCTTTCGCGGCCTCCTTCCCAGAGGTCTCGCCGCTCATGCTCGACGCACTCCGCAGAGGTGCCAGCAGCTGGATTGCCCAGATTTTCATTGCCGTGCTGGTGCTCACCTTTGCCATCTGGGGCGTATCGGACGTGTTCAACGGCTTCCGTGCCGACACGGTCGCGGAAGTCGGGCGGAGCAACATCACCATCGCCGAGTACCAGCGGAAACTCGACCTCGCGGTCCGCCAGTTCAATCAGCAATACGGCCAGCAGCTCACCCTCGACCAGGCGCGCACGACCCGCATCCCGGCGGAGGTCCTGTCGCGGCTGGTCAGCGAGGCGACGCTCAACGACACCGCCCGCACGCTCGGCCTCAACGTCTCCGGACCGACGCTCGCCTCGCAGATCGTCGCCGATCCCACTTTCCACGGCGTCACCGGCACGTTCGACCGCGCCTATTTCAACCAGCTCCTGCGGAGCGCGGGCTTGACCGAAGACGCCTACATGGCGGAGCAGAAGGCCGCCTATATCCGCTCCCAGATCGGCGATGCGCTCACCGGCGGCCTGGTCGTGCCCGACTCCTATATGCGCGCCCTCCACGAATACCGGAACGAGGCCCGCTCGATCAGCTACCTGACGCTCCTGCCCGCCGCGGCCGGGACCGTTCCGGAGCCCTCCGACACCGACCTGCAGGCGTTCTTCGACGCCCACAAGGCCGACTATCGCGCCCCCGAGTTCCGCGCGATCAGCATGCTGAAAATGGCGCCGACCGACCTCGCCAAGCCTGACGAGGTGAGCGACGAGGACGCCAAGAAAGTCTACGACCAGCAGCTCGCGACGACCTTCACCACGCCCGAACGGCGCAAGGTCGAGCAGATCGTCTTCACCGACAAGGCCGACGCCGACAAGGCGGCCGCCGCGCTAGCCGCCGGGAAGACCTTCGACGACCTGATGGCCGAGCGGAACCTCAAGCCGACCGACGTCGATCTCGGCCTCGTGTCGCGCGACAAGATCGTCGATCCGGCGCTTGCCGACGCGGCCTTCGCGCTGGCCCAGCCGGGCGTCTCACCGGTGATTGCCGGGCGGTTCGGCCCGGCAATGGTGCGCGTCACCGAGATCCAGCCGCAGAAGGTTACGTCGTTCGACGAGGCCAAGGCCGAGATCAAGAAGAAGCTCGCCGACCAGCGCGCCGCCGCAGAGATCGCCGATCAGCGCGACGTGGTCGAGGACGCCCGCGCTGGCGGCGAGACGCTCGCCGAGATCGGCAAGAAATACGATATCCCGATCGTCACGATACCCGCGGTCGACAAGAACGGCGCCGACGACAAGGGGGAGGCGATCAAGAACCTGCCCGCGGGTCTGGTCAGCGGCGCGTTCGCTTCCGACGTCGGCGTCCAGAACGAACCGATCGCCATCGAAGGCGGCTTCGTCTGGTACGACGTTACCGCCGTCACGCCGGAGCACGACCGCGAACTGAAGGACGTGCGCGACAAGGTCGTCGCGGCCTGGACGCGGAACGAGGTCGATACCCGCCTCAAGGCCAAGGCCGAGGAGATCCGCGGACGTCTCGCCGCCGGCGAGGACATCGCCAAGGTCGCGGCCGAACTCGGCGTCGAGGTGAAAAAGATCGACGGGATCACCCGCGCCACCGAGCCGACCGGCGACCTGACCGTCTCGATGCGCGCGGCCGCCTTTGCCGGCCCGAAGGGCACCGCGCAGGTTGCCGACGGCGTTGCCGACCAGAGCAAGGTCGTCCTCGTCGTCACCGGCGCCGAGGTGCCGCCCTACTTCTCGGGCGCGCCCGAACTCGCCCAGGCGCAGCAGCAACTCTCGCAGCAATTCGGCCTCGACATTCTGCAGCAATACGTCACCGACCTGCAGAGCTCGATCGGTATCCGCATCAACCAGACCGCGCTCGACCAGGCCCTCGGCACGCCGGCCTCGGGCACCTAGGCGTACCGGGGCCGCGAGCGATGCTGGTCGAACCCGCCGAAGCCGAATTCGCTCGCCACTATGATGGCGGCGAGGCGCAGGTCGTGTGGACGCGGCTGGTCGCCGACCTCGAAACGCCAGTCTCGGCGATGCTGAAACTGTCGGCGGGCCGCGCCAACTGCTTCCTGCTCGAATCGGTCGAAGGCGGCGCCGTGCGCGGCCGCTACTCGATCATCGGCATCGAGCCCGACCTGATCTTCCGCGCCTTCGGCCCGCATGCCGAGATCAACTCCGACCCGAAGAACGGACGCGACCGCTACGAGCCGGCGCCGGAGCCGACGCTGCAGGCGCTTCGCCGGCTGATTGCCGAGTCCCGCATCCGCCTGCCCGAGGGCCTTCCGCCGATGGCCGCCGGCGTCTTCGGCTATCTCGGCTACGACGTGGTGCGCGAGATGGAGGCGCTCGGCCCGGCCAATCCCGATCCGCTCGGCCTCCCCGACGTCATCCTCATCCGGCCGACGACGATCGTGGTCTTCGACTCGGTCAAGGATGAAGTCACCATCGTCACGCCGGTCCGCGCCCAGCGCGGCCAGACCGCGGACCAGGCGCGGTCGCGCGCCGTCGACCGCCTCACCGCCGTGGTCGATGCGCTCGACACGCCGCTCGACAAGTCGGCCGACCCGACGGAGATCGACCTCGGCGTCGCGGTCGTCTCCAACACGCCGCGCGAGCGCTACCTGGAGATGGTGCGGAAGGCCAAGGACTACATCGCCGCCGGCGACATCTTCCAGGTGGTCCTGTCACAGCGCTTCGAGGCGCCGTTCACGCTGCCGCCGTTTGCGCTCTATCGCGCGCTCCGCCGGGTCAATCCTTCGCCCTACCTCTACTTCCTCGATTTCGGCAGCTTCGCGCTCGCCGGATCGAGCCCGGAAATCCTGGTCCGCGTCAGGGCCGGCGAGGTGACCATCCGGCCGATTGCCGGGACGCGCCCGCGCGGCGAGAGCCCGGACGACGACCGGCGGCTGACGGCCGAGCTGCTCGCCGACCCCAAGGAGCGCGCCGAGCACCTGATGCTCCTCGACCTCGGCCGCAACGACGTCGGCCGCGTCGCCGAGATCGGCACGGTGAAAGTCACCGACCAGTTCTTCCCCGAGTTCTACAGCCACGTCATCCATATCGTCTCGAACGTGACCGGCCGGCTCGATCCGCAATACGACACCGTCGATGCGCTCGCCGCCGGTTTCCCCGCCGGCACCGTCTCCGGCGCGCCGAAGGTCCGGGCGATGCAGATCATCGACGAACTGGAGGCGGAGAAGCGCGGCATCTATGCCGGCTGCGTCGGCTATTTCACCGCCAACGGCGACATGGATACCTGCATCGTGCTCCGCACCTCGATCGTGAAGGACGGCAGGATGTATGTGCAGGCAGGCGCCGGCATCGTGGCCGACTCCGTGCCCGAGAACGAGCACGCCGAGTGCCTGGCCAAATCGCGGGCCCTCTTCCGCGCCGCCGAGGAAGCCGTGCGCTTCGCCTCGACCGTGGGGCGGGGGCAATGATCCGCATCGCGGCGTCGGCGCTGGCGCTTGCCGGCGGCATCGCCGGCGCTGCGGCCGCCGATCCGCCCTATCCGTCCCCGGCGATGCTCCAGAACACGCGCGCCAACGCGACGCTCTACGTCCGCTGCGAGCCGCCGGAAGGAACGCGGCTCCGCTGCAACTTCACCGAGATGACGGTGACGAAGGGCCCGGAGCGGGCGCCGCCGCGGTCGCCTTCGCCGGCGGAGTGCAACGAGATCGAGGCGATCGGCAAGGCGATCCGGAACGGCGAGCCGCCGCCGGGCGTCGACCCCCAGGCATTCACCGACCGCTTCGCCCACCAGAGCGAGGAGCAGAAGAAGGACGACGGCGCGCTCGCAGATGCCTTCGCGGCGGTCTGCGCCAGGAACGACGACGCCAGCCTTGCCAATCTCGCCGAGGTGCTCCGCGACCGCGAGCGCCGCTCCTGCACGCTTGCCGTCCACACCTACCGGCTCGACTTCGACTGGCATGGCGACGAGCGCACATGGGTGAGCAGCAGCGGCGAGCCTGCCGGCGGCTGCGGCGGCATCACCGCCGGCACCTTCTCGCAGTTCGACAAGGACCGGCCGGATGCCTGGACCTACCGGGTCAAGGAAACGGTCACCAATCCCGAGGGTATGACCGATAACGGCGAGAGCTGCGCCGGCACCGATACCGGCGAGGTCACCTATGCCGCCGGGCTCCCCGACATTTATGTGGGCTGCGACTACCTTCGTTTTGTAGACTAGGCCTCCAACAGGCGGCGTCCGGCATGATCCTCGTCATCGATAACTACGACAGCTTCACCTACAACCTCGTCCATTTCCTCGGGGAACTCGGCGCGAAGCTGGTCGTCAGGCGGAACGACAAGCTGACCGTCGCTGACGCCGTGGCGATGGCGCCGGAGGCGATCGTCCTCTCGCCGGGGCCGTGCACGCCGAACGAGGCCGGCATCTGTCTCGACCTCATCCGCACGGCCGGGCCGAAGATCCCGATATTCGGCGTCTGCCTCGGCCATCAGGCGATCGGCCAGGTCTATGGCGGCAAGGTCGTGCGCGCGCCGCGCCTGATGCACGGCAAGCTCAGCGAAATCCGCCATAGCGGAAAGAGCGTCTTCCGCGGCATCAACGGCGCGTTCCAGGCGACCCGCTACCATTCGCTCACCATCGCGCCGGAAACGCTGCCGGCCGACCTCGAAGTGACGGCGACCGCCGACGACGACGTGATCATGGGCGTCATGCACCGGCGGCACCCGGTCCACGGCGTCCAGTTCCATCCGGAGAGCATCGCCTCCGAGCACGGCCACCGCATCCTCGGCAATTTCCTCGAAATCGCCGCGGCCTGGAACGCCCGCAACCGTCTGGAACGCGTCCCCGCATGAGCGAGCAAGCGAAGACCGACCTCAAGCCGTTCGTCGCCAAGGCTGCGTCGGGAAAGCCGCTGACGCGGGCCGAGGCCGAGGAGGCGTTCGGCATCATCATGTCGGGCGACGCGACGCCGGCGCAGATCGGCGGCTTCCTGATGGCGCTGCGCGTCCGCGGCGAGACCGTCGACGAGATCGCCGGCGCCGTCTCGGCGATGCGGGCGAAAATGCTCAAGGTCGAGGCCCCGCCCGACGCGATCGACGTGGTCGGCACCGGCGGCGACTCGGCGAGCACCTACAACATCTCCACCACCTCCGCCTTCGTCGTCGCCGGCGCCGGCGTGCCGGTCGCCAAGCACGGCAACCGCGCGCTCACCTCGAAGTCGGGCGCCGCCGACGTGCTCACCGCCCTCGGCGTCAAGATCGACATTCCGCCGGCCAAGATCGCCGAGAGCATCCGCGAGGCCGGCATCGGCTTCATGTTCGCGCCGGCGCATCACTCCGCAATGCGCCATGTCGGCCCGACGCGCGTCGAACTCGGCACCCGCACGATCTTCAACCTGCTCGGACCGCTTTCCAATCCGGCCGGCGTCAAGCGGATGCTGGTCGGCGTGTTCGCGCCCGAATATGTCGAGCCGGTCGCGCATGTCTTCCGCGAGCTCGGCGCCGAAGCGGCATGGGTCATCCACGGCGCCGGCGGCCTCGACGAGATTTCCGTCCTCGGGCCGACCAAGGTCGCGCAACTGAAGGACGGCGTCGTCACCACCTTCGAGGTTTCACCCGGCGACGTGAACATGGCCTTTGCTTCGGTCGAGTCGATCCGCGGCGGCGATGCCAAGCACAATGCCCAGGCCCTGTTCGAGGTGCTCCGCGGCCAGACCGGGCCCTATCGCGACACGGTCCTTCTCAATGCCGGCGCGGCGCTGGTGGTCGCCGGCAGAGCGGCCAACCTGGCCGAAGGCGTCTCGCTCGCCACCGCCGCCATCGACCAAGGCAAGGCGCGCGCGGCCCTCGAAAAGCTGGTCGCGGTCTCCAATTCCTGAGCGGGCGATGGCCGACATCCTCGAAAAGATCGAACGGAGCAAGCGGGCGGAGATCGCCGCCGCCAAGGCCGCCGTGTCGCCGGACGAAATCCGCCGCCGCGCCGCCGCCGCACCTCCGCCGCGCGGCTTCCTTGCGCGGATCGAAGCGGCGCTTGCCGCCAAACATCCCGCGCTCGTTGCCGAGATCAAGAAGGCGAGCCCGTCGAAGGGCCTCATCCGCCCCGATTTCGACCCGCCGGCGCTCGCCCGCGCCTATGCCGATGGCGGCGCGACCTGCCTTTCCGTGCTCACCGACGGGCCATTCTTCCAAGGCGCGCCCGAGCATCTCGTCGCCGCCCGCGCCGCCTGCACGCTCCCCGTCATCCGCAAGGATTTCCTCTACGAGCCGTACCAGGTCTATGAGGCGCGCGCGCTCGGCGCCGACTGCATCCTCATCATCATGGCGGGGCTCGGCGACGCCGACGCCGCCCGGCTCGAAGCCACCGCCTTCGAACTCGGCATGGACGTGCTCGTCGAGATCCACAACGAGGCCGAACTCGACCGTGCGCTTCGCCTCAGGTCACGGCTCCTCGGCATCAACAACCGCGACCTCCACACCTTCGAGACGACGCTTGCCGTGAGCGAGCGTCTCGCCCCGCTCGTCCCCAGCGACCGGGTGCTGGTCGGGGAGAGCGGCATCTTCACCGCCGCCGACATTGCCCGCCTGCAACGCGCCGGCATCCGCGCCTTCCTCGTCGGCGAGAGCCTGATGCGCCAGGAAGACGTCGCCGCGGCGACGCGCACGCTTCTCGCCGTTCCCGCCCTTGCCTGAGGGCCGCCGATGGCCCGCCGCCTGACCCACATCGACAAGTCCGGCGCCGCCCGCATGGTCGATGTCGGTGCCAAGCCGGTGACCGAGCGCGTCGCCGTCGCCGAGGGCCGCGTGACGATGGGCGCGGGGACGCTGGCGCTCATCGTCTCGGACAGCTTCACCGCCGAGCGGAAGGGCAACGTCATCGCCGTCGCCCGCGTCGCCGGGATCATGGCGGCGAAGCGGACGCACGAACTGATCCCCCTCGCCCACCCGCTCGGCCTCACCTCGGTCGCCGTCGACATCGAGCCGGATGAAGCGCTTCCCGGCCTCCGCGTCCGGGCGACCGCCAAGGTCAGCGGCAAGACCGGCGTCGAGATGGAGGCGCTCACCGCCGTCGCGGTCGCCTGCCTCACCATCTACGACATGGCCAAGGCCGTCGACCGCGGCATCGAAATCGGCGGCATCCGCCTCCTCGAAAAGCAAGGCGGCCGCTCGGGCCACTGGCGGCGGAAGGAATGAGCGACCTACTGCCGGTCGACGACGCGATCCGGCGGATCGTCGCCGGCGTGACGCCGCTGCCCTCCGAAGACGTTCCCCTCGCCGAGGCCGGCGGACGCCGCCTTGCCGCGCCGCTTGCCGCGCGCCGCACGCAGCCGCCCTTCCCCGCTTCGGCGATGGACGGCTACGCCCTCCGTGCCGCCGACGCGAAGCCGGGCGCGAAGCTGAAGCTCGTCGGAATCTCGGCCGCCGGCCACGGCTATGGTGGCGCCGTCGGCCCCGGCGACGCGGTCCGCATCTTCACCGGCGCTCCGGTCCCGACCGGCGCCGACGCGATCCTCATCCAGGAACAGGCCGACGCCCCCGACGCCGCCACCGTCATCCCGCGCGCGGCGGTCACCGCCGGCCGCTACGTCCGCCCGGCGGGGCTCGACTTCAGCGAAGGCGCGGCGCTGCTTCCCGCCGGCCGCCGGCTCGGCATGCGCGAACTGGCGCTGGCCGGCGCCATGGGCTACGGCGCCGTTCCGGTCCGCCGGCGCCCCGTCGTGGCGCTCCTTGCCACCGGCGACGAACTGGTGCCGCCCGGCGCCCTGCCCGGCCCCGACCAGATCGTCGCCTCGACCGGGCCCGGTCTCGCGTCGCTCGTCGCCGCATCCGGGGGGACGGCGCATGACCTCGGCATCGTTTCGGACGTCCGCGCCGCCACCGAGGCGGCGATCGACCGCGCCCGCGCCCTCCCGGCCGATGTGCTGGTGACGCTCGGCGGCGCCTCGGTCGGCGACCACGACTTCGTCCGCGATGCGCTTGCCGCCCGCGGCATGGCGCTCGACTTCTGGCGGATCGCGATGCGGCCGGGGAAGCCGCTCCTTTTCGGCCGGCTCGACGGCATGGCCGTCCTCGGCCTGCCGGGCAATCCCGTCTCCAGCCTTGTCTGCGCGCTCCTCTTCCTCCGCCCGCTCCTCGACGCGCTCCAGGGTGCCGCCCCATCCGACCCGACCGAGCCCGCCACGCTCGCCGCGCCCCTTGCCGCCAACGACGGGCGCCAGGACTATCTTCGCGCCCGCATCGCGGCCTCACACGATCGCGGCCCGCTCGTCGAAGCCTTTCCGGCGCAGGATTCCTCCGTCCTCTCGGTTCTCGCCGCGGCGGACTGCCTGATCGTCCGGCCGCCTAACGCGCCGGCGGCCCCTGCCGGCGCGCCCTGCCGGATCGTTCGCCTTCCCTGATCGATCGCTTCACCGAAAATTCAGACCCAATTATCCCCTTGACGTATGCCCGCCTTATTCCTAGATTCTAGGAAGAAGGGAGCAACGCCATGGCCAAGCCAATGACCGTCACGCAATTCCTCCGGCTCTTTCCGGATGACGACGCGTGTCTCGCGCACCTGTTTGAGGTTCGCTACGGCTCGGAACCGGTCTGCCCGAAGTGCGGCCAGATCAACACCTTCCACAAGCTGGCGAAGATGCCCGCCTACACTTGCAATTGCGGCCACCACATTCACCCGATGGTGGACACGCCGTTCCATCGGTCGCGGACGCCGCTGCAAAAGTGGTTCTTTGCGATGTTCCTTTTCACCACGACGCGGAACGGCGTCGCGGCCAAGGAAATCCAGAGGCAGATGGGCGTGACCTACAAGACCGCGTGGCGCATGGCGCGGCTTATCCGCGAGTACATGGGATGGGTTGACGGCGACGCGCCGCTGGGCGGCCCCGGCGGGCCGATTGTAGAGGCCGACGAAGTATTCCTCGGCGGCAAGTCCACCATGGCCGAGCGCACCAAGTCTAAGACCATCGTTTTCGGCATGGCCGAGCGTGGCGGCGACGTGGTGACCCGCGTTATTCCGAACCGCAGCGAAGGCAGCACGACGCCGCACATTCAGAAGTTTGTGCGCCCCGGCTCCAAGCTGGCGACGGACGAATGGACCGGCTACCAGAACCTCGGCCTTGAAGGCTACGTCCACGGTCGCGTGAACCACGCCGCGAAGGAATACGCTCGCGGCGAGTGGCATACGAATACGATTGAAGCCTTCTGGGCGATGGTGCGCCGGACGATTGCCGGAACCCACATCTGGGTATCGGCTAAACATCTTCCGAAGTACCTCGGCGAGATCGAGTACCGGTGGAACCTCCGGAAGCGCCCCGACCTGATGTTCCCTTTGCTTTTGGCTTCTTTCCATAGGCCATTGCACTAAGCAGCTTGTCGAACGCTTCGCGGTCGCCGGTCGCCGGATGCTCCTTAGCGAAGCGTTCGAGCTGGCCCTTCTTGCGAGCCTCGTGAAGGCTAAGGTGTTTGCCGCGGGACATTGGGTCGAACTATCGCTGCGCTCGCGTCCAACGGACACACAGCAACACCGCCAAGATCAGCAGAAACAGAAGCACAATGCGTGCCCCCATTGTGATCATGACCCCCTCACTTGTCGGCGGCGCGACTGGAACGCCGATCAAACTGAGCGCGATGACGACGCCCGCCACGACGATCATGCCCAACGCGTTGATCGCCCGTGGAGTCGGCTTTGCGCCCACAAGAACGTGAGCCAACTCACGCAATTCGGCCCCTATCAGCTTGACCATTTCCTCCAGTCTGTCGCCAAGCAGATACAGGGCAATCCATAGGACCAGGATCGCAGCCGCCGCTGCGGTGGCCGTTGCGAAGGGATCAGCAAGACCTACAGTCCCTCCCATTGAGCCTCCAACATCATGCCTATGACGAAGAAAATCCCGGCCAGAACCGCCACAAGGATTCCCATTGGCGGATAGATCAGCGCGAATCCGGTCAACAGCCAGACGATCGTCGAGAAGGCACAGACCAGCCCTACCAGCGCGCTGGCTACTTTCCCTACCGTCACCACATCAACGGTGGGCACGGTTGCCTCCGCTTTCTGCGGCTGCGCGGTCGATTGATCGCTTACCACCCTCAATGGAGCTGGTGTCGTGGGCGGAACAGCCGACGAGCGTTTGATCGACTGAGGCTGCCCCTCGGACGGCAGCCCCCGATACCGAATTACGGGCGGCGGGAAATCCAAATGGTTGGCCGACATAGCCTATCACTCCGACTGTTCTGTCGGGACGACAACGCCCGCCATATTCTTGGCGAGCCAATCTGCGAGTTGCTTTGCCACGGCCAGCGACATTACCAGACGGGCGCAGACCACTCGTTCTACCGGCGTCTCTCCCTCCAATGTTACGCCGGACAACAGCCGGTCCTGAAACAGATTGATCTTGATGATTTGATCGTGCCCAACGATCGAATGCGCCCCATCGATATGGATAATCGGCGCTTCCATAACGGCCTGGTTGATTGAGGTTATCGTAACCCTCATCGTTGTAAGTTCTGGCGCGCCAGTGGTGTTTGCCATGTACCCCTCCCCGCAGACGATCAATGAGAACACAACTATCCGGGTGAGTCATATCGCGCCTCCGTTCACATACGTCAAGGGGATATAGTGGAATTCAGAGTTGCGGAACACATATAGAACGAGTAGGTTCGTTCCCGATTTGTACTAGATGTAGCGATTCCCCAGGCAGGCCCCGGCGATGCTCACACGCAAGCAGCATGAACTCCTGATGTTCGTTCACGAGCGCCTGAAGGAGTCGGGCGTTCCGCCCTCCTTCGACGAGATGAAGGATGCGCTGGATCTGCGCTCCAAGTCCGGCATCCACCGCCTCATCAAGGCGCTCGAGGAACGCGGCTTCATCAAGCGCCTGCCCAACCGCGCCCGCGCCATCGAGGTGATCCGCCTGCCCGAGTCGTCCGTGCCGGCGCAGACGGCGCCGCGCGCCCGCGGCTTCTCGCCGAGCGTCATCGTCGGCAGCCTCGGCCGCGTCCGTCCGGCGGGCGACGGCGAGACGACCTACGAGCCGGTCGTCGTTCCGGTCATGGGCCGCATCGCCGCCGGCGTCCCGATCGAGGCGATCCAGAACCACAGCCATTCGATCATGGTCCCGCCCGACATGCTGTCGGCGGGCGAGCATTTCGCGCTCGAAGTGCGCGGCGATTCGATGATCGAGGCGGGCATCCACGAGGGCGACACCGTCGTCATTCGCAAGACCGATACGGCCGACACCGGCGACATCGTCGTGGCGCTGGTCGACAACGAGGAGGCGACGCTGAAGCGCCTCCGCCGCAAGGGCGCATCGATCGCGCTCGAAGCCGCCAACCCGGCCTACGAGACGCGCATCTTCGGGCCGGACCGCGTCCGCATCCAGGGCCGCCTCGTCGGGCTGCTCCGCCGCTACTAGTCACCGCGACAGGCCGTAGCGTGGGCTAAGGCGCGAAGCGCCGAGCCCGCGGTGTCATCAACCGGTGGGCACGCATCTCCGACGCTTTTGCCGACCCCACCGCCGACCGTTTCGTCGACGAGAAACTCCCTCGTGTCGTTCCGTGCGCGATGCGGCGCGCAGTGCCGCGTCGCAGACACGGAACCTCGTGGGTTGGTGTCGCCCAAACGTCGAGATCCCGGGTCTGCAGCGCACCGCTTCGCGCTGCGCTGCGCCCGGGACGACAATGCCTTGGGCGAAGGCAGGCTGGGCTGAGGCGCACTGCGCCGAGGCCACTTCCAGCGGTGGCCGCGCGCCTCCGGCGCTTTGCCCACCCTAGCGATCAGCGCGACAACGGCGGCATCCACGGCCGCCGCATGTCGGGATAGGCCCGCGTCATGGTGAAGGCGTCCGGCCCGCCGGTGCGGTAGAGCGCCACCGCCCCGGTCTCCGACAGCACATGCCGGTCGATGACGGTCGCGGCGCAGTCCACGGGCGCCCGCAGCCGGGTAACCACGACAGTGGCGTCGCGACAGGCGCCCGCCAGGCCCTCCGGATCGAGCACCAGCACCACATTCCGCCCATCCGCAAGCGCGGCGCTGCACGATTTCCCGTCGCAGTTCGCTCCGGCGCGAAGCGTCGCGTCGCGCGCCGAACGGGGGTCCGCATCGGCCCGCAGCCAGTTGCCGATGTCGAAGCTCGCGCCCTTGCCGCCGAGGATGGTCAGCCGTCCGTCCGGGCCGCGGACCGCCGCCGCCCACCCGTCCCCGGCGACGATGACGTCCGGCCGCGGCGCGAGCAGGGCCAGCGGAATGGCGCAGAGTAGCGGCACCAGCCCGGCGAGCCGCCAGCGCGCCTGCCAGAGCGCCAGCCACAGGAACCCGGCCACCGCCGACACGAGCGCGATGAGCGGCGGCGCCGCTACCCCGCCGGCCCCGGCCGACCAGCCCGCCGTTTCCGCCGCCACCCCGCGCATCCAGTCGAGCCCGTAGCCCATCAGCGCCAGCGGCAGGCTCTCCAGCCCGAGCGGCATCAGCAGCACTGCGGCGAGCGCCATCGGCATGATCACCAGCCCGACCACCGGCGCGGTCGCGATGTTGGCGAAAAGCGTCAGCGGCGCGACGCGCTGGAAGTGGTAGATGCCGAAGGGCAGCGTCGCGAGGCCGGCGACGAGCGAAGTCAGGGCCAGCGCCGATACCGACTCCAGCACGCGCCGCCACAGCCCGGCGTCGCTCGCCGCGGCGAGGTTGAGTCTTGCCGCGCGTCTCTCCGCCAGCGCTTCCCACGCCGCGACCAGCGCCACCGTCGCCGCGAACGACATCTGGAAGCTCGCCGAGAGCACGCTGTCCGGCAGGAGGACGAGGATCACCCACGCGGCCAGGGCGACGTTCCTGAGCGTGATCGCGCGCCGGTCGGCAATGACCGCGGCGAGCATGATCGCCAGCATCACCCATGAGCGGACCGTGGCCACCTCCGCCCCCGAGATTCCGAGGTAGAAGGTCGCGACCGCGAGCGCGCCCGCCGCCGCCCATTTCTTGATCGGGTAGCCGAGCGCCAGCGTCGTCGACAGCGCGAAGAACGCGCGGAGGAGCCAGAACGTGGCGCCCGCCACCAGCGCCATGTGCAGGCCCGAGATCGACAGGATGTGCCCGAGCCCGGAGGCGCGCATGTCGTCCTGGGTCCTGGCCGAAATGCCGCGCTGGTCGCCCATGATCAGCGCCGCCGCGATCCGCCCGTTGTCGCCGTCGAGTGCGGCTTCGATCCGCCGGCGGATGGTCTCGCGCAATGCGCCGAGCGGCTGCATCAGGCGGATGTCGAGCGGCGCCGGGCCGAGATTCGCGGACGTCGCCGCGCCATAGGCGAAGCCGACGCCGCCGATCCCGTCGTAGAAGGCGTCGCGGGCGAAATCGAAGGCGCCGGGCATCACCGGCCCGCTCGGCGGCTGCAGACGGGCCTTCAGCGACAGGGCATCGCCGACCGCGATCGCGCCCGCGCGGCTCCGCACGGTGACGCGCACCGTCCGCGGCAGGTCGGGCGCGCCGAAGCCGGAGACCGAGGCAACACGGAGACAGACGCGCGCGCCGGTCTTCCCCGACTCCTCGCGCGCCGACACCCAGCCGCTGACCGTGACGGTCAGCTCGCGCGGCAGGACCGGTGCGGCGACCGCATCGGTGCGAAGCTTCATGGCCGCCGCGCCGCCGGTGATCAACGCGGCGACGAGCAACAGCCGGTGCGGGCCGACCGTCCGCCGCGCCAGCCACGCGCCGCCGGCCAGCGCCGCGGTGAGGAGCAGGAGCGCAATCGCCGAGGGTTCCTGCGGCAACGCGAAGTAGAGGCAGATGCCGAGGCCGAAGAGGACCGGCGACCACAGGAATCCTCGCCGCGCCTCGATCTCGCGCTCGAACGTGTCGGCAAGCCAGGCGCGCGCGGCCGCCGCGCGGACGGCGATCCCGGTGCCCCAGGCCGGACGCACCAGGCGAAAGCGCGACGCCTTCCGCTCCGGCGGCTTCGCCACCGGCCGCGTCGTGGCCGGGTCTCGCTCCCCGTCGCGCATCGACCGCCCCGCTCCCGGGACGGCATCCTACAGTTGCGCGGACTTGGCCGCTACGCCTCGGCGCGGCAGGGCATCTCCAACCTCCTCGTGGTGTGGTGAGGGGCCCGCGCTTGCGCGGGCCTCGAACCACGCACCGCAAGAACGGGTCGAGGTGACTCGTTGGCAACCTCATCGAGTTGGCACCGGCCCGTGGTTCGAGGCTCGACGCTATCGCGTCGAGCGGCTCACCAAGAGGGGAGCGTGACGGTTGTTAGCAACCACTTCGGTGGTGCCAGACCGCTGCGTGGTCCCTCAGCCCTTCCCGCCGGCCATCGCCTTGGCGAAGCTGTCGCGCAATCCGACGGTACGGTGGAAGACGAGCTTGCCCGCCGGCGCCGAGCCCTCGCGGTAGAAGTAGCCCTGCCGCTCGAACTGGAGCGGCGCATCGGCGTTGAGCGCGGCAACCGAGGGTTCCACCCGCGCCGTCACGACCTCCAGCGAGTCCGGGTTGAGGTCGGCGGCGAAGTTCGCCGGGTCGGGATCGGGCCGGCTGAACAGCGGGCCGTAGAGCCGCACCTCGGCCGGGAGAGAGTCCGCCCCCACCCAGTGCAGCGTCGCCTGCACCTTCCGCCCGTCCGGCGGCGTGTTGCCGCCGCGGGTCGCCGGGTCGTAGGTGCAGCGCAGTTCGACGACGTTGCCGCCCGCGTCCTTCACCGCCTCGCGACAGGTGACGAAATAGGCGTAGCGCAGCCGCACCTCCCTGCCGGGCGACAGGCGGAAGAACTTCTTCGGCGGGTTCTCCATGAAGTCGTCCCGCTCGACATAGATTTCGCGGGTGAAGCGGACCTTCCGGGTGCCCTCCGCCGGATTCTCCGGGTTGTTGATCGCGTCCAGTTCCTCGCCTGGTCCCTCCGGGTAATTCTCGATGACGACCTTCAGGGGACGCAGCACCGCCATCCGCCGCGGCGCCGTCTTGTTCAGGACCTCG
>DASRGK010000128.1:0-8987 GCA_035651055.1 Bauldia sp. | reverse complement strand
GGAAGACGTTCCGGTAGGCGGATGGACGCGTCTAGACAGCCCCTCCTCTCCGTCCGCAACCTCGGCATCGTCTTCCGCCAGAGCGGCACCGCCCATGTCGCGGTCGACGACGTGAGTTTCGACATCGCGCGCGGCGAGACGGTGGCCCTGGTCGGCGAGTCCGGCTCGGGCAAGTCGGTCACCGCGCTGTCGATCATGCAGCTCCTGCCGACCTCGGCCGACCACCCCGCCGGACAGATCCTGTTCAAGGGCCAGGACCTCCTCAAGCTCCCCGACAAGGAGCTTCGCCGCGTGCGCGGGCGCGACATCGGCATCGTCTTCCAGGAGCCGATGACCTCGCTCAACCCGCTGCATACGATCGAACGCCAGGTTGCCGAGACGGTGAAGATTCACCGCGGGCTCGGCGACCATGCCGCGCGCGCGGTCGTGCTCGACCTCCTCAAGAAGGTCGGCATCCGCGAGGCCGAAAGCCGGCTTGGCGCCTACCCGCACCAGCTTTCCGGCGGGCAGCGGCAGCGGGTGATGATCGCGATGGCGCTCGCCAACGAGCCCGACCTGCTCATCGCCGACGAGCCGACCACCGCCCTCGACGTCACCGTGCAGGCCCAGATTCTGGAGCTGCTCGGGAAGCTTCAGGCCGAGACCGGCATGGCGATGCTGTTCATCACCCACGACCTCGGCATCGTGCGGAAGCTGGCGCAGCGGGTCTGCGTGATGACCGGCGGCAAGATCGTCGAGCAGGGCGATACCGAGCGCATCTTCAAGCTCCCGCAGCATGCCTATACCCGCCATCTGCTGGCGGCCGAGCCGAAGGGCAACCCGCCGAAGGCCGACCTCTCCGCGCCCGTCGTCGTCGAAGCCAGCGACATGAAGGTCTGGTTCCCGATCAAGCGCGGCTTCTTCCGCTCCGTCGTCGGCCACGTGAAGGCGGTCGACGGCGTCGACGTCGCGGTCCGGCAAGGCCAGACGCTCGGCATCGTCGGCGAGTCCGGTTCGGGCAAGACCACGCTCGGCCTCGCCATCCTCAGGCTCATCTCGTCGCAAGGGCGGATCGCCTTCCTCGGCAAGCCGATCGAGAAACACAACTTCAAGCAGATGCGCCCGCTCCGCGCCGACATGCAGATCGTCTTCCAGGACCCGTTCGGGTCGCTGTCGCCGCGGATGTCGGTCGGCGACATCGTCGGCGAGGGCCTGAAGGTCCACAACGCGCGCCTGTCGGCAGCCGAGCGCGACCGCAAGGTCGCCGTCGCGCTGGAGGAGGTCGGGCTCGATCCTTCCACCCGCCACCGTTACCCGCACGAATTCTCCGGCGGCCAGCGCCAGCGCATCGCCGTCGCGCGCGCCATGGTGCTCGAACCGCGCTTCGTCATGCTCGACGAGCCGACATCGGCGCTGGACATGAGCGTCCAGGCGCAGGTGGTCGACCTCCTCCGCGCGCTCCAGGTCAAGCGGAACCTCGCCTACATGTTCATCAGCCACGACCTCAAGGTCGTCCGCGCGCTTGCCAACGAGGTGGTCGTGATGCGCGCCGGGAAGATCGTCGAGAAAGGCACTGCCACCGAGGTCTTCGACCACCCGCAGAGCGCCTACACGCGGGCGTTGCTCGCCGCCGCCTTCCACATCGCCAGCGTTCCGGAAGGCGTCGTCGCCCAATAGGCATGAAGAACGGCGCGATCCTGCTCGCGACTGGCCCGTGGGACCCGGAGCCGTGGATTGCCTCGATCAGGACGGCGGCGCCGGACAGGCCGCTCCATGTCTGGCCGGCCCTGCCCGACCGCTCCGCCATTCGCTATGCGCTGGTCTGGAAACCGCCGGCGGGACTCCTCGGCGAACTGCCGAATCTCGAGGCGATCTTCTCGCTCGGCGCCGGCGTCGATCATCTCGTCTTTCAGGACTTGCCGGACGTGCCGATCGTGCGCGTGGTCAGTCCCGACCTGACGCAGCGCATGACCGAGTGGATCGTCCTCCAGGTTCTGCTCCATCACCGCCGGCAGCGCGCCTACGATCGGCAGCAGGCCGAGCACCGCTGGCGCGAGCTGCCGCAACCGGTCGCGCAGGAAGTGCGGGTCGGCGTCATGGGGATGGGGGTCCTCGGGACCGCGGCGGCAAACGCGCTCGCCGCGCTCGGCTTCCAGGTGGCGGGCTGGTCGCGCCGACCTCGGGAAGACACGGCCTCCAACGCATTCGCCCGCTATGCCGGGCAATCGGGCCTGTCGCCCTTCCTGGCGCGAACCGACATCCTCGTCTGCCTCCTTCCCCTCACCCGCGACACGCGCGGCATCCTGGCGATGCCGCTCTTCCGCCAGCTTGCCCGCGACGGTGCGCCCGGCCGCGGCCCGATCCTCATCAATGCCGGGCGCGGCGGGCTTCAGGTCGAGGCCGACATCGTTGCGGCAATCGGCGAGGGAACGCTGGGCGGCGCCAGCATCGACGTGTTCGAGACCGAGCCGCTCCCTGCTGACAGTCCGCTCTGGGACCTGCCCAACGTGGTCGTCAGCCCGCACGTTTCTGCGACCAGCGCGCCGGCCGCGATCGCGCCGGAAATCCTGCGCCAGATCGACCGCTACGAGGCGGATGGAACGCTGGCGAATCTGGTCAGCCGGGAAATGCTCTACTAGGCGCTGGGCGCCGCGCGGCGGGAACCGGAAGCGCGCTCCCGAATTATGGATGCCAGAGGTTTTCAACCGCGAAAGGAAGGCAGATGCGCGGTATTCTTCTCTGGCTGATCGGCATTCCCATCCCGATTATTATTCTTCTCTACCTTTTCCACGTCGTCTGACCTCGGCCCCGCCGGCAAGGCGGCGGAAAACCGGGGCACCCGACAGCTTGCCAATCCGTTCGAGGGCCGGCGCGAGCGGCTCGCTCACCACCAGCATGTGATGCCCGCTCGCATGCACGAGCCTCTCCGGTCCGGCAACAATGGCAACGTGGCCCGGCCAGAAGATCAGGTCACCCCGCCGCGTGGCGGGGCGCTTCGTTTCCGCGCCGAGCGCCACCTGCTGCATGTAGGAGTCGCGCGGCGCGGCGATCCCCGTTTCCGCCAACGCAAGCTGGACGAGGGCCGAGCAGTCGAGGCCGAGACTCGTCCTGCCGCCCCACAGGTAAGGGCAGTTGATGAAGCGCTCGGCGACAGCGACGAAATCGCCCCCGCGCGGGGCGGCGAGCGGGGCGGCGTGCGCGGCGACGATCGCGCCCCCGCCGTCGAGGAGAAGGTACGGGCGTCCCCGTGTTTCGGCGGTCCCTGCCACGGCGACCAGCGCACCGAGCGGCAGCGCCGACACCGCCCGCTTCCGAACGTCGGGCTCCGAATAGACCGGCGTGCGGAGCGCCGTGATCCGATGCGTCGGCTCCGGACCGGTCGGGCCGAGCGCGCTTGCCGGAACGTAGCCGACATAGCCGTCGCTCTGGTTCTGTCCCCACGCCCACCCGTTCTTCGTCTCGAAGACCCGGAAGGTCTCCCCGTGGAGCAGTTCGCTTTCCAGCCCAAGCTCGATCAGCGGCTCGCGCCGGAGCGGGGCGGCCGGGGCGGCCACCACGCGCATCATCTCGCCTTCGACAAAACGTGCCGACTCGACCCGGCCGCGCAGGCGGATGTCGGCAAGATCGGCGCGATAGGCGTTCTGGCGCGGGTCGAGGACGGCGCTCGGGGCATTCATCGGCGGACGGAACCCTGAGTTCTGGCTGTATCGCTGACCGCGCAGCGGCCGTTCGAATCGTGCCGCGCCCTGCCCCTCATACTAGCCGGGTTGCGTTCCCGCTTACAAAGGCAGTTCGCGGTGCCGGCTGACGATGATGTCGCCAAGCCGTTCGACCGCCAGCGCGCCATCCAGCGTCCGCTGGACGAGGACATTGCGACGGTCCGCCTCGTCGCGCCGGCGCGTCAGCAGCCCGAGGCGCCCCATCGTGTCGAGGGCGCGCGTGATCGCCGGCTTGGTGACGCCGAGCTTGGCCGCCAGTCCCCTCACGGTATGCGGCGGCGGTTCGAGGTAGACCGTCAGCAGGACGGCCATCTGCCGAGCCGAGAGGTCCGGCTGCTCGTCGCGGACCAGTTCGAACGTGACATCGTGCCAGAGCTTCAGTGCCTGGCTCGGACGAAGCTCGGCCGGCATAGGGTCCGGTCCAATCGTTTCGGGGCCGAACCATTAAATCCCCCTCCGCCCTCGCCCGCAAGTGAGCCGGCTAGGCATACTTCTCCGCCAGGAGGCCGAATATCGCCCGGATCGCCTGCGCCTCCCCGCCCTCGGGATGCGCCGGGCGCGACGACGGATTCCAGGCGTAGATGTCGGCGTGAACCCAGGCCACCTCGCGCGGGACGAAGCGCGCGAGGAAGAGCGCGGCCGTGATCGAGCCTGCGAATGGCGCCGAACCGGCATTGTTGATCTCGGCCAGCGTGGAATCGAGGAACTTCGCGTAGGGCGCCCAGAGCGGCAGCCGCCAGAGCGGATCGGCTTCGGCCTCGCCATGGCGCGTCAGGGCCGCGGCGAGCGCATCGCGATGCGTGTAGAACGGCACGATTTCCGGCCCGAGCGCCACGCGCGCGGCGCCGGTCAGCGTCGCCAGATCGAAGAGAAGTTCCGGCGATTCTTCCGCCGCCAGACTGAGCGCATCGGCGAGGATCAGCCGGCCCTCGGCGTCGGTATTGCCGATCTCGACACTGATCCCCTTGCGGCTGCGGAGGACGTCGCCCGGCCGAAAAGCCGCCCCGGCAATCGCGTTCTCGACCGCCGGGATGAGGACGCGCAGGCGCACCGGCAGGCCGGCGGCCATCACCATGTGCGCCAGCCCCAGCGCGTTCGCAGCGCCGCCCATGTCCTTCTTCATGAGGACCATGCCGGAGGACGGCTTGATATCGAGGCCGCCGGTGTCGAAGCAGACGCCCTTGCCGACGATCGTCACCTTGGGCGCCGAAGGCAGTCCCCACGTCAGATCGATGAGCCGCGGCGCGCGCTCGGCGACCGCCGCCGCGCCGACCGCGTGGATGAGCGGAAAGCGCTCGGCGAGGGTCTCGCCCGATGTCACGGCGATGTCGGCACCGTGACGGCGCGCGAGGCCCGCCGCAGCCTCCGCCAGTTCGGCCGGGCCGAGATCGTTGGCGCCGGTGTTGACCAGGTCGCGGACGAGGGTCACCGCATCGACGGTCGCCGTCAGCCCGGCTGCATCGACTCCCTCGGGTATAACCAGCCGCGGCTGCGGCGATTCGTCCTTGCGGTAGCGCGTGAAGCGGTAAGCGCCGAGGGCAAAGGCGAGCGCCGCAAGCCGCGGCGCCGGAAAGCCGTCGGCGAGGCGATAGGTTGCCGGCGGCAGGATCGCAGGGAGACGGCCGGAAAGCATCGAATCGCCGCCGTCGCCAAGGCCAAAGAGCACCTCGCCGATCCCGCCGCTTCCCTCCGGGACGAGCGCGACGCTCCCCGCCCTTGCCTGAAACCCGGTTGCGGCGGCCCAGGCAGCGCTCGTGCCGGCGAGCGCACCGATGCCGTTCGGACCGATTGCGCGGATCGGAATGGCGTCACGGGCAGCGGCGACAAGGACTTCGGGCATCGCGGACTCCGGCGGAAGCGTCGTCGAGGAAGGGCCGATTAACCAAGCATTAGGGTTAACGGATTATTGATCGGCGGTCAGTCGCGGAACGCGTTCATGGCCTCCATCGGCAAGCCCACCCCCCTGCGTACCCTGACCGGGAAGCTACGGCTGAGCGCCATCGCTGTGCCAGTTGCGCTCGCCGTAGCCCTGGCTGCCTGCGCCAGCAACGCAAAGCGCGGGGACATCACGGGCAGCATCGCCAAGCCGATGACCGCGGCCGATTTCCTTGCCGCGGCGGATTACTGGGGCAAGCGCTACCTGAAGAAGCCCAGCGACCGCGACATCGCGCTCAACTACGCCGCCGCGCTGCGCCGGCTCGACCGCAACGACCAGGCGATGGCGATACTCGAGCGCGCCGCCCTCACCTTCCCCAATGATCGCGAAGTGATGGCCGCCTACGGCAAGGCGGTCGCCGCCTCCGGCGACCTCGGACGCGCGCTCACCATCATCCGCCGGGCGCAGAACCCGGCGGCGCCGGACTGGCGGCTGATGTCCGCCGAGGCGGCGATCCTCGACCAGCTCAACGACCACGCCGCCGCGCGCAAGCTCTACCTGTCGGCGCTCGATCTCGCACCGAACGAGCCGTCGATCATGTCGAATCTCGGCATGTCGTACATCCTGACCAACGAACTGGTGGAAGCCGAGCGCGTCCTCCGTCAGGCCGCCTCGCTGCCGACCGCGGATTCGCGCATCCGGCAGAATCTCGCGCTGGTGGTCGGCCTGCAGGGCCGATTCGCCGAAGCCGAGAAGATCGCCAGCACCGAGCTTTCGCCGGACCAGGCCGCGGCCAACGTCGCCTACCTGAAGACGATGCTCGCCGCGCCCAATGCCTGGAAGAAGCTGAAGAAGGGTGCGGATCCCGCCACCGGCTAAGGGCCTGCGTCCGCCGGCCCGCGACGTCGCCTCCCCCCAACTCCGCCGCCCCCTTGTGAAAACCGATGGCCGCCGCCGCCCCGACCCTGCCGGCGTCGTGGACGGCGCCCGGCCGCGATGTGTCGTCGCCTTGGGAGAGACACCCAGGAAGCGCTAGTGGCCCTGGGCGTGCATAACCTGGATCGCGGCCGGGCCGATGATCACCCCGAAGAGCACCGGCAGGAAAAAGACGATCATCGGCACGGTGAGCTTCGGCGGCAGGGCGGCGGCCTTCTTCTCGGCGGCATTCATGCGCTGATCGCGGTTCTCCTGCGCGAGCACGCGGAGCGACTGGCCGAGCGGTGTCCCGTAGCGCTCCGCCTGGATGAGGCTGGTCATAACGCTTTTCACGCCATCGAGGCCGGTGCGGGCGGCGAGGTTCTCGTAGGCCTGCCGGCGCTCCTGCAGGTAGCTCAGTTCCGCGGTGGTGAGGGTAAGTTCTTCGGCGAGCGCCACCGACTGGGCGCCGATCTCCTCCGACACCCGGCGGAATGCCGCCTCGGCCGACATGCCCGATTCGACGCAGATGAGCAGCAGGTCGAGCGCGTCCGGCCAGGCGCGCCGGATCGAGGTCTGGCGTTTGGCGACGATGTTGGAGACGTAGAGAACCGGCGCGTAGAAGCCGACGCCGGCGGCGATCAGTGCCATCAGAACCTTCACCGTCGGCGGCTGTTCCATCTGCGAAATGCCGAACAGGTAGAAAAGCGCCAGACCGAAAAAGACGACCGGCAGGACCAGGCGCGCGAAGAGGAAAATGATCAGCGGCGCCTGGCCGCGGTAACCGGCCATGCGCAGGCGCGAATTGGTGCCGTCGTCGGCCAGCGCCTTGCGCAGATTGAAGCGCTCGACGACCTGCCGCATGAACGGCTTGGCCTCGTTGCGCAGGCTCGCCCGGCGCTGGTCCAGGGCCAGCTTGGCGCGCTCGCGCGCCCTGATCTTCTCGCGCTCCAGCGTGACGTTCTTGATGCGCGCGGCCAGCCGGTCGCGGTCGAGATAGGAATGCGCCGCGGTCCAGATGAGCGCGCCGACCGCCAGGGCCGACATGAGGGCAAACATGACCTGCGGATTGGTCATGTTGTCGTAGATGAACTTGAACATCAGTCCCTGCCCTGCATCAGAAGTCGAAGTTGATCATGCGTCTCATGATGAAGACGCCGATCGCCATCCAGCATCCCGAGGCGGCGAGGATCACGTTGCCGGTCGGGTCGGTGAAGAGCAGCGAGATGTACGCTGGGCTGGTCAGGTAAACGAGGCCCATCACGACGATCGGGAGCGAGCCGATGATCCAGGCCGAGGCCTTCGCCTCCATGCTCATCGCCTTGATCTTGCCGACCATCTTGCGGCGCTCGCGGAGCACGCGGGAAAGGTTGCCGAGCGTCTCGGAAAGGTTGCCGCCCGCCTTCTGCTGGATGGTGACGACGATGGCGAAGAAGCTGGTCTCCGGCACCGGGACGCGATCCGGCAGACGGGCGACCGCGTCGGCGAGCGTGATGCCGAGGGTCTGAGCCTCGGTGATCTGGCGGAATTCGCTCTTCACCGGCTCGGCCGCTTCGTTGGCGATGATGCGGACGCACTCGTGGAGCGGCAGGCCGGCCTTCACGCCACGGACGATCACGTCCATGGCGTTGGCGAATTCTTCGAGGAACTTCTTCATGCGGCGCCGGCGCAGGAAATCGATGATCCAGCGCGGCAGGCCGAGAACGCCGACGACCGCGAATGCCCCGACGGCATAGATCGGCGCGCCCATCACCCAGACGAGCGCCGCCGTGATCACGCCGATGATGACGCTGAAGATTATGAAGGTCCGGCGGGTCCAGCTGAGGCCCGCCTGCTGGATGCGAAGCAGGATCGGGGGCGCCTTGTTCTGCTTCGCCTTGGCCTTCTGCTGCGCCTCGATTTCGGCCAGCGTCTCCTGCACCGATTTCCGGCGCTTGGCGGCGTCGGTCCGCGGCGTCTGGACCTCGCCCGCCGAGCCGCGTGCGGCGATCTGGTCGATCCGTCTCCCGACCTTGTTCTCGGATTCGATGCGCCGGAAGAGGAGCGCGTAGGCGAGACCGCCGGCGCTGAACATCGCCAGACCGGAAATCGCAAGCAGGATGATGATGGGGGAGTTCAGCATCAGGCGTTCATCGCCACGGCTTCGTGGGCGTTGGCGGCGTCGAGCGCGGCGGCGAGGCGCTGCTCTTCGCCGAAGTAGCGGGCACGGTCCCAGAAGCGCGGCCGGCCGATACCGGTCGAGCGGTGGCGGCCGCTGATCCTGCCATGCGCATCCTCGCCGAGGATGTCGTAGACGAAGATGTCCTGCGTGATGATCACGTCGCCTTCGGTGCCGACCACCTCGGTGATGTGGGTGATCTTGCGCGTGCCGTCGCGCAGGCGCGCCGCCTGGATGATGACGTCGATCGAGGTCGAGAT
Organism: Bauldia sp.; assembly: GCA_035651055.1. GTDB lineage: Bacteria > Pseudomonadota > Alphaproteobacteria > Rhizobiales > Kaistiaceae > JAFKKF01. Next base: position 80 of record DASRGK010000128.1, on the reverse strand, counting down.
CATCTCGCGCAGCGTCTTTGACGGGAGCTGGAAGCCGCCCATCGTGATCATCGATTCGAGGCGCGACATGGCTTCGCGCG
>DASRGK010000127.1:0-21634 GCA_035651055.1 Bauldia sp. | reverse complement strand
TGGTGGTGCCGTCGAGCGGATCGACGATCCAGCGGTTGCCCTTGTCCTGCCCGTCGATCTCGCCGCTTTCCTCGGTGAGGAATGAGTAAGTCGGGCGGGCCTTCTTCAACTCGGCGATGAGCGTCTGGTCGGCGCGGCGGTCGGCGGCGCTGACGAAATCGCCCGGCCCTTTCAGCGAGACCTGCAGATTCTCGACCTCGCCGAAATCGCGGGCGAGGCCGCGACCGGCCTTGAGGACGGCGGCGACCATGACGTTCATCAGCGCCGTACGGGCCATGCTCTTCTCTCTGGGTTACGGGAAATCGATGCGGAATTGAGCCTCTGGCACCACAATTCCGGCGGTGTGGCAAGCGCGAAGGCGTGGAAGCTACTGCGCGGGCCAGCGCTGGGCGGCGGCGAGGGCGGTCTGGCGCTGCTCGTCGGTAAGGCCGCGGACGAAGTCGTCGAGGAAGCCGTCCGACTTGCCGGCGGCGCGGGCGAGGAAGTGCCACTTGGCCGCCTCGACCGGATTGGCCGGCCTCCCGGCCCCGGCGGCGAGAATCCGGGCGAGGCGGTTCTGGGCGATGGGATTGCCCTGCTCGGCGGCGCGTTCGAACCAGGAAGCGGCGGCCGCCTCGTCCTTGGCCACGCCCTTGCCGTTGAAGAGCCGGATGGCGTACTCGACCTCGGCTGCGGGGTTCCCCATGCGGGCAGCCGAACCGTAAAGCTGGGCGGCGCGGGCGTCGTCACGCGGCACGCCCTCACCGCTCGCATAGAGGTCGGCGAGCGCGTATTGCGCATCGCCATTGCCGCCGCTCGCGGCGCGATCGAGCAGGCCCGCCGCCTTCGCCGGGTCGAGCGGGCGCACCTTGCCGTCGAGATAGAGGAGGGCGAGCTGGTAGAGCGCGTCGCTCTGGCCGCGCTCCGCCGCCTGCTCGAAATAGGTCGCGGCCTGCTCGTCGTTCTTCGGGACGCCGCGGCCCTCGAGGTTCATCAGGCCGAGGGCGTATTGCGCCTGGCGGTCGCCTCCCTTGGCGGCAAGGCCGTACCATTGCAGCGCCTCGGGCAGGTTGCGCGGCACGCCGTAGCCGCCTTCATAGATGAGGCCGATCAGCGTCTGTGCCGCGGTGTCGCCCTTCTCCGCGCGCTCGATCGCGAGCTGGAACGCGGTGAGGTAGAAGCCGCGCTGGAAGGCGCCGTAGGCAAGATCGGGCTCGCCGCCGGCGGGCGGCCCCGGCTGGTCGGCATCGCCGGGCGGGGAGGCCGGTGCCGCGACCGCGGGAGGCTCCGCCATCGGCGTTGCCGCCGCGGGGGCGGCGCTCGCGGCGGGCGCCGGCTCGACGGCAGCGTCCGGTTCGGGGGTGGGCGTCGCGGCGGCCTCCGGCGCCGTCGTCTCCGGCGGCGCGGTGCTCACATCGGGTGGTGGCGCGGTTTCGATGGCGCGGGGCGCGGGCGGCGCGGGTTCCGCTACGGGTGCGGGCGATGGGGTTGCGGCCGGCGCAGCCGTCTCGGCCCCGGCCGCCTCGACGGGCCCCGGTTCCGTGGGCAGGGCGGCCGTTGCGGGCTCGGCCGGGATCAGCGTTGCCGGCGGTGCCGGCGTATTGCCCGGGAGCGTGGCGAGGACCGCGACCGGCGGGTGGTCGGGACGTCGCGGGGGCAAGGGCGGAAGGGCCTCCGCGACCGGCTTCTTCGGCTTCTTCACCTGCGGCGAGGAGAGGTCGATCGGCCCGTTGGCCGGCGCCGTCGTGGTCTCCGCGGCCGGCGGCGGCCCCAGTATCATCGGCTCCTCGGCGAGAGTGGGCGAGGCCGCGGCAAGCAGCCCGATGGCAAGGAGCCGCTTCATGCCGCCGGCTCCGGGGCTCGCGCCAGGAGCGCATTGGCCTCGGCGACCGCCGCCGCCGGATCGCGATGACCGAACACGGCCCTAGACAGAGCCACGAAGTCGACGCCTGCGTCGGCGGCCTCGACGACCGAGGCGACGGTACTGCCGCCCATCACCACCGCTGGAATGACGAACAGTTCGGACCACCACGCGGCAAGTTCGAGGGCGCGGGCATGGATGCCGTCCTCATGGTCGCCGTCGAGCCGCCCGAAGAAGACATAGTCGGGCTGGGCCTCGCCGGCGGTCATTGCGTCGTGGCGGGAACGGAGGTTGCCGGCCCCGACGATGCGCTTGCCTCTGAAGGCAGCGACGGCTGCGGCAAGGTCGGCGGGACTGGTGTCGACGTGGACGCCGTCGGCACGGACCCGGCCGGCGATCTGCGTCTCGTTATGAATGAGGACCGCGACGCCGCGCGGCTGGGCGAGGGGGACGAGGGCCGCGGCAAAATCCTGGAGCGCCGCGCCCGCCGGGGCCGTCACGATCAGCGAGGCGACGTCACCGCCGGAAAGGGCATCGCCGAGCAGTTCCGGAAAGGTCGCGATGTCGGCTCCCGGCGGAGTGACGAGGCAAAGGCGGCAGCGGCTCGGTTCCGCGACAGGCATCAAGAGAATTCCGCGACCGGTTCAGTCCTTCGTCGCCCGCATCCATCGCGCCCGCTTGTGGCGAAAATTGAGCCGCCACAAGCATCATGATGCGGAAGGTATAGCGGAATCCGGGGCTTGCTGCGAACTACGCCGCCTTCTTCTCGAGGTCGGCCTTCCAGGTGCCCCTGGCGGCGAGGCTGTTCATACGGGCCCGATGCGCGAAGGCACGCTGCGCCGCGGGCACGTTTTCCGCCTTCCCGGCCCAGGCCGACATGCAGGCGGCCTGGAGCGCACGGCCATAGGAGAAGGTGAGCTTCCAGGGCGCCCCGCCCATCTGGTTCATCAGCGACAGGTGCTCCGTCGCCTGCTCGTCGGACTGGCCGCCGGAGAGGAAGGCGATGCCGGGGACGGCCGGCGGGACGCAGGCCTTCAGCACCTTCATGGTCTTCTCGGCGACTTCCGCGGCGGAAGCCTGCTTCGGGCTCTTGTTGCCGGGCACGACCATGTTCGGCTTCAGGATGATCCCGTCGAGCCTGATCCGCGCGTAGTAGAGCTGCTCGAAGACGGTCTTCAGCGTCCACTCGGTGACGGCATAGGTCGTATCGATGTCGTGCGCGGCGACCGGCCCGTCCATCAGCACTTCCGGCTCGATGATCGGTACGATGCCCGCCTCCTGGCAGAGCCCGGCATAGCGGGCCAGAGCATGGGCGTTGGCGTTGATGCAGTTGTGGCTGGGGCGGCCCGGCCCGATATCGATCACGGCCCGCCACTTCGCGAAGCGCGCGCCGAGGCCGTAATATTCCTTCAGGCGGTCGGCGAGACCGTCGAGGCCCTCGGTGATCACTTCGCCCGGCTGGTAGGGCAGCGGCTTGGTGCCCTTGTCGACCTTGATTCCGGGATAGGCGCCGGTCGCCTTGATGATGTCGGCGAGACGGGTGCCGTCCTTCGATTTCTGGCGGATGGTCTCGTCGTAGAGGATGACGCCGGAAATGTAGTCGCGCATGGCATCGGTAGCCCGGAACATCAGCTCGCGATAGTCGCGGCGCATGTCTTCGGTGGACGGAATGCCGAGTTTCTCGAAACGCCGGGTACAGGTGGCGTTGCTCTCGTCGGCGGCAAGGATGCCCTTGCCGTTGGCCGCGAGCCTGGCGGCGATATCTTCGATCCGTTCGTCCATGGCCTTCTCTCCCTCGGAATGCGCGATTTCGCGTGCATATAGCCGAGGCTGTCAGGCAGGGCTAGCGGCGGCGGAGAACCTCGACGCCGGGCAGCTTCTTGCCCTCCAGCCATTCCAGGAACGCGCCGCCGGCCGTCGACAGGAACGAGAAGCCGGAGGCCGCGCCGGCATGGTTGAGCGCGGACACCGTATCGCCGCCGCCGGCGACGGAGAGGAGACCGTTCTTCGCCGTGCGCTCCGCAGCGTGGCGGGCCGCGGCGACCGTGGCGGCGTCGAAGGGCGGCACCTCGAAAGCGCCGAGCGGTCCGTTCCAGACGAGCGTCGCCGCCCTGTCGATCCAGGCGTTGACCGCGGCGACCGATTTCGGGCCGACATCGAGGATCATCATGTCGGCAGGCACTGCGCTCACGGGCACGGTCCGCGTCGCGACGCCGGCCTTCAGTTCGGCGGCGATGACCACGTCCTCGGGAAGGACGATGGCGCAGCCGGTCTTTTCGGCTGACGCCATGATCTTGCGGGCCGTGTCGGCGAGGTCGGGTTCGGCCAGCGACTTGCCGACGGCGATGCCCTTCGCCAGCAGGAACGTGTTCGCCATGCCGCCGCCGATGACCAGCGCATCGACCCGGGCGGAGAGGTTTTCGAGCACGTCGATCTTCGACGACACTTTGGCGCCGCCGACGATGGCGACGACCGGACGCTTGGGCGCGGCGAGGGCGGATTCCAGCGCCTCGATTTCGGCCTGCATCGCGCGGCCCGCAAAAGCCGGGAGCCTGTGGGCAAGGCCTTCGGTCGAGGCATGGGCGCGATGGGCCGCCGAGAAGGCGTCGTTGACGTAGAGGTCGCCGAGCCTCGCCAGCGCGGCCACGAAGCCGGGCTCGTTCTTCTCTTCCTCCTTGTGGAAGCGCGTGTTCTCGAGGAGAAGCACGTCGCCGTCCTTCATCCGCGCGACCGCGGCCTCCGCCTCCGGCCCGATACAATCGCCGGCGAAGGCGACGCTGCGGCCGAGCACCGACTCGACGGCGGGGACGACCTGGCGGAGCGAATACTTCTTCTCCGCGCCTTCCTTCGGCCGGCCGAAATGGGCGAGCAGGACGACCCTGCCGCCCTTCCTTGCGATCTCGCCGATCGTCGCCTCCGCAGCGCGGATGCGCGTGTCGTCGCTGACCTTGCCGTCCTCCATCGGGACGTTGAGGTCGATGCGGACGAGGACGCGCTTCCCCTTCACATCGGCGTCGTCGAGCGTGCGGAACGCGGCCATCGATCAGCCTCGGCTACATCAGCCGGGCCATGGCGACGGCGGTGTCGGCCATGCGGTTGGAGAAGCCCCACTCATTGTCATACCAGGCGACGACGCGGACGAACTTGCCGTCGATGACCTTGGTCTGGTCGACGCAGAAGGTCGCGGAATGGGAGTCGTGGTTGAGGTCGGAGGAGACCAGCGGTTCCTTCGTCCAGGTGAGGATCCGCGCCAGGCGGTTCGACTTTGCCGCTTCCATCACCGCATTGTTGATCTCCTCGACGCTGGTCGCCTTCTTCGCGGTGAACTTGAAATCGACCAGCGAGACGTTCGGCGTCGGCACGCGCATCGACGAGCCGTCGAGCTTGCCCTTCAACTCGGGGATGACGAGGCCGATCGCCTTGGCGGCCCCGGTCGAGGTCGGGATGATGTTGAGGGCCGCCGCGCGCGCCCGGTAGAGGTCCTTGTGGTACGTGTCGAGCGTCGGCTGGTCGCCGGTATAGGAGTGGATCGTCGTCATGAAGCCCTGCTCGATGCCGACGGCCTTGTGCATCACCCAGGCGACCGGGCCGAGGCAGTTGGTGGTGCAGGAAGCATTCGAGACGATGATGTGGTCCTTGGTCAGCTTGTCCTCGTTGACGCCGTAGACGACGGTCAGGTCGGCGCCTTCGCCGGGCGCGGAGACCAGCACGCGCTTCGCGCCGGCGGTGAGGTGGGCCGAGGCCTTGTCCTTCGCCGTGAAGATGCCGGTGCATTCGAAGGCGATGTCGACGTTCAGTTCCTTCCACGGCAGTTCGGCCGGGTTCTTGATCGCGGTGACCTTCATCGGTCCGAGACCGGCATCGATCGTGTCGCCTGCAACCTTCACCTCGTGCGGGAACTTGCCATGGACCGAATCGTGGCGGAGGAGGTGGGCGTTGGTTTCCGGCGGGCCGAGATCGTTGATGCCGACGACCTGAATGTCCTTGCGGCCCGATTCGACGATGGCGCGAAGCACGAGCCTGCCGATGCGGCCGAAACCGTTGATGGCTACCCTGGTGGTCATTTCTGGTTGACTCCAATCCTTAGGCGTTGTGCCGCTTGACTACGGCGTCGGCCACCGCCTCGGCGGTGATCCCGAAGTTCTTGTAGACGTCCTTGTAGGGCGCACTGGCGCCGAAAGACGACATGCCGATGAAGATGCCGTCCGGCCCGATAAGGGCATCCCAGCCGAAGCGGACAGCGGCTTCGACGGCGACCTTTACCGGCGCGTCGCCGATGACGGCCCGGCGGACCGCTTCCGGCTGGGCGAGAAACAGTTCCAGCGAAGGCACCGAGACGACGCGGGCGGCGATGTTCTTTTCCTTCAGCAGCGCCTGCGCCTTGATCGCCAGTTCTACCTCCGAGCCGCTGGCAAAGATGGTCGCGAGCGCCTTGCCCGCGGCCGGCGAAATCTCATAGGCGCCGCGGGCACAGAGATTTTCCGCGACGGCCGTCGTCCGCGATGGCGCAAGGTTCTGGCGGGTGAGCGCCAGCACGGTCGGCCCGTCGGTGCGCTCGATCGCCGCCTGCCAGCATTCCAGCGTCTCGATCGCGTCGGCCGGGCGGAAGACCCGCATGTTCGGCATCGCACGCAGCGCTGCCAGATGCTCGACCGGCTGATGGGTCGGGCCGTCCTCGCCAAGGCCGATCGAATCGTGGGTCATCACATAGATGACCGGGATGCCGGAGAGCGCGGCGATGCGCATTGCAGGGCGGGCATAATCGGTGAAAACGAGGAAAGTGCCGCCGGCGGGCCTGAGGCCGCGGTGAAGCGCGATGCCGTTCATCGCGGCGGCCATGCCATGCTCGCGGATGCCGTAATGGATGTATCGCCCGCCATAGGCACCGGCCTTGATGTCGACCGCGGCCTTGGTCCTGGTGTTGTTGGAGGGCGTCAGGTCGGCGGAGCCGAGGAGCAGTTCCGGCATTGCCGCGGTGAGGACTTCCAAGGCCGCCTCGCTCGCCTTCCGCGTCGCCATGGTCGGCTTGTCGGCGGCGAGCTTCTCCTTCATCGCCTTGATCGCAGGCGCCAGCGCTTCCGGCAGCTTGCGGGCAAGGCGGCGCTCGAACTCGGCCTTCTTCGGCGAAGCGGCGAGCCGCTTCTGCCAGTCGGCGCGGGCTGCCGTGCTCCGGCCCGCAACGGCGCGCCAGTCGGCGACGATCTCCGCCGGCACGTCAAAGGGCTTGTACGGCCAGTCGAGGTTCTTGCGGGCGCCGGCGATCTCTTCCGCGCCGAGCGCCTCGCCATGCGCCTTCGAGGTGCCCGCCTTCTTCGGCGCGCCGAAGCCGATCGTCGTCTTGCAGGCGATGAGGGTAGGGCCGTCGGATTTCAGGGCGCCGGCAATCGCGTCGGATACCGCCTCTGGGTCCTGGCCGTCGACATGCATGGCGTTCCAGCCGGCCGACCTGAAGCGCGCCACCTGGTCGACCGAGTCGGCGAGCGACAGGGGGCCGTCGATCGAGATGCCGTTGTCGTCGAAGAGGAAGATCAGCTTCGACAGCTTGAGGTGACCGGCAAGCGCGATCGCTTCATGGCTGACGCCTTCCATGAGGTCGCCGTCCGAGCAGAGCACGAAGGTCCTGTGGTCGACGATGTCGTCACCGAACTCGGCGGCAAGGATGCGTTCCGCGAGCGCCATGCCAACCGAGGCGCCGACGCCCTGGCCGAGTGGACCCGTGGTTGCCTCGACGCCGGCGGTAACGAAATTCTCGGGGTGGCCCGGCGTCTTTGAATGAAGCTGGCGGAAGCGCTCGATCTCGCCGATCGTCATCCCGGGATAGCCGGTCAGGTAGAGAAGCGAATAGAGCAGCATCGAGCCGTGCCCGGCCGAGAGGACGAACCGGTCGCGGTCGGGCCAGGCCGGATCGGCCGGGTCGAACTTGAGATATTGGCTGAACAGGACGGTCGCGACATCGGCCATACCCATCGGCATGCCGGGGTGGCCGGAATTCGCCTTCTCGACGGCGTCCATGCTGAGGGCGCGGATCGCATTCGCCATCCGCTTGTGCTTGGCAAGGTCGATCATTGTCGGTCGCGTTCGGTCCGGTGCGGAAAATAGCGCCCCGTCATGCGAGGACGCAGTCCACCCGGCCCGGAATCGCCGGCGGTTGCGCCGCCTTTTTTGCCGACCGGTCCGGACGAGCGCAGGACAAATAGCAGTTCGCCCCTCATAGTCAATGTAAGCCGGGCCGGCGGCGGGTGCGTCCGGGGCCAACGTCGGCGCGATTGACGGCTTCTTGCTGTACTGCCTAATCTCTTTAGTGCAATCTGTTGAAGCGCCTTCGATTCTTTCCGCGGCGGCGGCGTGCTTCCTGTCCTCTCCGCGGATCGGAAGCTCGGTTTCCGTGGCGTAGGAGACGGGTGAAATGCCCTCGGCGCTGGAGGCGGCCCTGCGGCGTCTGCTTGCCGCGGTCGAGCGCGTGGAACAGGCGGTCGGCGCGCGTCTCGACGACGAAACGCGGCTTGGCGAGGTTGAGAGCGAATTGCACCGCATCGGGTCCGACCGCTCACGGCTGGCGCAGTCGCTCGATGCCGCCGAGGCACGCGCCGCGCGGCTGGAAGAGGCCAACCGTGATGTCGGGCGCCGGCTGGTCGCGGCGATGGAATCGATCCGCGGCGTGCTGGACCGGAACCAGGCCTAGGCGGACGCGACGATGGCCCAGGTCAATATCACGATCAGCGGCAAGACCTACCGGATGGCCTGCGACGATGGCCAGGAGCCGCACCTGCTGGCGCTCGGCGAGAAGCTGAACAGCACGATCGAGCAGCTGCGCGAGCGTTTCGGCGAAATCGGCGACCAGCGGCTGACGGTGATGGCCGCGATCACGATGGCCGACCAGCATTCGGAGGCGGAGCGGCGGATCGAGGAAGCCGAGGGCCAGGTGAGCGGTTTGCGGCAATCGCATGCCGAGATGATCGAGCGGCAGGATTCGACCGAGGCCGAGATCGCGCGCCTGGTCGATTCAATGGCGAGCCGCCTCGAAGCACTGGCGGACCGGCTCAGCCGGCGGGACGCGCCGTCCGATCGCGAATAGGCGCTGTCAAAGCTGGCGGCGCGGAGCGGGGCGGCCTATATCTGGGAACGGCGAGGCTACGTGGTGCGACAGGAGACACGCATCCCCGGGGCCTTATCGATCCTAACGGGAGCTGTCCCTGTGCGGGCCCGTGGGCTCGCGTACACGGCGCCCACCTACGTTGTAGGTCTCCGGGATCGAACCTCCACCGGCCATCGTGGCTTCGCTCTTTCTTCCTGTCCGCGTCTCTGAGATGACCAGTCCGGTAGCCGCCATCGCCAAGCCGGAATTGCGCAAACTGGCAATGGCGCGGCGCGATGCGATGGGCGCCGACGCGCGGCGCGCCGGGTCGGTCGCGATTGCGGCTCGGCTGGCGCCCCTCGTCGAGGCTGCGCGCCCGGCGGTGCTCGCCGGCTACCTGCCGATTCGCACGGAAGTCGATCTCGGTGCGTTCCTCGAGGGAGAGCGCAGGCAGGGCAGGGCGATCGCGCTTCCCGCCGTCGTCGACGCGGCCACGATGGTGTTCCGTCGCTACATGCCCGACACTGCGCTCGACACGGGCAGCTTCGGAACCCGCATGCCGACCATCGTCTCGCCGGAAGTCGTCCCGGATCTCGTCCTCCTCCCCATGGTCGCCTTCGACCGGAGCGGCACCCGCCTCGGGCACGGCAAAGGCTATTATGACCGCGCGCTGGCGGCGCTGCCTTCACGGCCCGTTCTTATCGGCGTCGCCTTTGCGGTCCAGGAGGTGGCGATGATCCCGCACCAGCCGCATGACGTGCGCCTCGACTGGATCGTCACCGAACGCGAGACGATCGACCTCCGGGGCAGGGCGGCCTGAATGCGGCTTCTCTTCCTCGGCGACGTCGTCGGCCGGACCGGGCGAAATGTCGTGCTCGAACGCCTGCCGGGGCTGATCGCCGACCACCGGCTCGATTTCGTCGTCGTCAACGGCGAGAACGCCGCCGGCGGCTTCGGCATCACCGAGGAAATCTGCCGCAACCTCCTCGATGCCGGCGCCGATGTGGTGACCACGGGCAATCATGTCTTCGATCAGCGCGAGGCGCTGGTTTTCGCCGCCCGCCAGGAGCGCTTCCTGCGGCCGGTCAATTATCCCGCCGGCGCGCCGGGGAAGGGCGCCGGGCTCTACACCGCGCGCAACGGCGCCCGCGTGCTCGTCATCAACGCCATGGGCCGCGTCTTCATGGACCAGCTCGACGATCCGTTCGCGATCATCGACCGTGAGCTCGCCGCCTGCCCGCTCGGCGAGCAGGCCGACGCGATCGTGGTCGACTTCCATGCCGAGGCGTCGAGCGAGAAACAGGCGCTCGGTCATTACCTCGACGGGCGTGTGACGCTGGTAGTCGGCACGCATACCCACGTGCCGACACTGGATGCGCGTGTGCTCGCGGGCGGGACCGCCTACCAGACCGACGTCGGCATGTGCGGCGACTACGACTCGGTGATCGGTATGGACAAGACCGAGCCGACGCGCCGGTTTCTCACCAAGATTCCGGGCGAGCGCTTCTCTCCGGCGGACGGTCCGGCCTCGCTTTGTGGACTCGCGGTCGAGGTCGACGACGATACCGGGCTTGCCCGCGCCGCCGCGCCGCTCAGCCTCGGCGGCGTGCTGCCCGAGACGCTGCCCCGCTTCTGGCAGAAACAGCTTTAACTGGCGAAGCGCCTTCCTTCGCGCTAGCAGCGGCCTGCCCGTCCCAATCGTGGCCGAATCGGCGAGGCCTCCGGCGCGACCATGCCGCCCATCCTGATCATCCACGGCACCTGCAGCCAGCCGGCGCATTTCAACGCGTGGGCCGCCTATTTCCGCGCGGCCGGATACGATTGCCGCGTGCCGCCGCTGCCGGGACGGATGCCGGTCGACGAAGCGGTGCTCGCCGGCGCGACGTTCGACGATTTCGTTGCGGCGATGCGGAAGGCGCTCGCCGGCTTCGCCGAGCCGCCGGTGGTGATCGGCTACTCGATGGGCGCGCTCATCGCGCAGCGCCTCGCAGGCGAGGCGCCGGTCGCCGCGCTCGTCCTGCTCGCACCCGCGACGCCGTTCCTGCTGCCGCCGCGCCTCCGCCTCATCCCCTCGGTCTTCCGGCACCTCCGGCCGGTGCTGACCGGCCGGCCGTTCCGGATCACCGACGACGAGGCACGGCAACTCGTCCTCCACCATCTCGCGGTCGCCGAACAGGAAGAGCTGATCCGGGACATCGTGCCGGAATCGGGCAAGGCGTTCCGCCGCACCGCGCTGGCACTGGTGCGCATCCCGCCGCAGTCGATCACCTGCCCGGTGCTCTGCGTTGCGGGCAGCGAGGATCGCGTCGTGTCCGAGTCCGCCGTACGCCGGCTGGCGAGGCGTTACGGCGCCGAATTCCTGCGCGTTCCGGGATGCGGGCATTTCCTTTCCGCCGGCTCGCTCCTGGAAGAAGTCGCGGCGCCGGTGCGAGCCTGGATCGACGCGCTTTCCGCCGCGCCGCGTTGAAATCGCCGCCGTCGCTTCTATCTCGCTCCCTCGACAGAAGCGGGAGGAGTAGCTGCTCGTGATCGGCGTTCTTGTCGTTCTGGCCGGGCTGGTCGCTGCCCCTGCGATGGCTTTTGCCGACGTGGCGGCGACGGTCGACGGCGTGCTGCTGGGCACCGAGGTGGTCGCGGAGGGAGTCGGCGAGCCCGTCGACCTGACGGCGCCGGCGGGCGATCCGCGCCTCTTCGTTGCCGACAAAGGCGGCCGCATTCTCATCATCAAGGACCGCGCCGTCCTGCCGCAGCCGTTCCTCGACATCGGCAAACTGGTCAGCGGTGGCAGCGAGCAGGGACTGCTCGGCCTCGTCTTCCATCCCGACTATGCCCGAAACGGCCGCTTCTTCGTCGACTACACCAACGTCGACGGCGACACGCGGGTCGTCGAATACAGGGTCTCGCGGAACGCCGACGTGGCCGATCCCGGCTCGGCGAAAGTCATCCTCGCGATCGACCAGCCCTACGCCAATCACAATGGCGGCTGGCTCGCCTTCGGGCCGGACGGCTTCCTCTATGTCGGCATGGGCGATGGCGGCAGCGGCGGCGATCCGCACGGCAACGGCCAGAACACCGGCGTATTGCTCGGCAAGATTCTGAGGATCGATGTCGACAGGGGCGAGCCCTACGCGATCCCGCCCGGCAATCCCTTCGCCGGCGGCGGCGGTGCGCCGGAGGTCTTCCTCTACGGTCTCCGCAATCCGTGGCGGGCCGCCTTCGACGGCAACCGCCTCTACATCGCCGATGTCGGCCAGAACATGTATGAGGAAGTGGACGTGCTTGACCTCGCCTCGGCAGCCGGCGCCAATCTCGGCTGGAACCGCATGGAGGGCCTGCACTGCTTCAGGCCACGGAGCGGTTGCGACCGGAGCGGCCTCGTGCTCCCCGTCTTCGAGTACGACCACGGCAAGGGCTGCTCGATCACCGGCGGTTTCGTCTATCGCGGCAAGGCAATGCCGGCGCTCGCTGGTCGCTATTTCTTCGCCGACTACTGCACCGGCGAGGTCGCCTCGTTCCGCTATCGCGACGGCAAGGCCGGGGATGTCGTCTCGCTCGGCGTCACCGACAGCGTCACCTCCTTCGGCCGGGACGCGGCCGGCGAACTCTATATCCTCACCGCCAACGGCACGGTCCGGAAACTCGTCCGGGCGCAGTAAGCGCCGCTTCCTCTTCCCTTCGGCGGGAGCGGGATTTATAAGCCCCCGCGCACAATTTCCCGCTTTTCCGCCGTCTGGAGCCCGCCGTGGCCGGTCATTCCCAGTTCAAGAACATCATGCACCGGAAGGGCGCCGCGGACGCGCGTCGTTCCAAGCTTTTCTCCAAGCTGGCGCGCGAAATCACGGTGGCGGCGAAGCTCGGCGTCCCCGATCCGAACATGAATGCGCGCCTCCGGCTCGCGATCATCAACGCGCGCGCCGAGAACATGCCGAAGGACAATATCGACCGCGCGATCAAGAAGGCGGTCGGCGGCGACACGGAGAACTACGAGGAAGTGCGCTACGAGGGCTACAGCCCCGGCGGCGTTGCGATGATCGTCGAGGCGCTCACCGACAATCGCAACCGCACTGCAGCGGACGTGCGCTCCTACTTCTCCAAGTTCGGCGGGGCGCTAGGCGAATCCAATTCGGTCGCCTTCATGTTCGATCGCGTCGGGCAGGTCGTCTACAAGCCCGCGGCCGGTTCGGCCGACAAGGTGCTGGAGGCGGCGATCGAGGCGGGCGCCGACGACGTGCAGAGCGACGCAGAGGGCCATACCGTTACCGCCGCTTTCAGCTCGCTCGGCGAAGTTGCCAAGAAGCTCGAGGCGACGCTCGGCGAAGCCGAAACCGTGAAGGCCGTCTGGGTCCCGAAGACGATGACCAGCCTCGACCAGGACAAGGCCGACGCGCTGATGAAGCTTCTCGGCGCGCTCGAAGACCACGACGACGTGCAGGCCGTCTACTCGAACTTCGAGGTCTCCGACGAGGTGATGCGGAAGCTCACCGCCGCCTGAGCCGCCGTCCGCCGGCGCGAAAAGCAAAGGGCGGCGGAGTTGCCTCCGCCGCCCGGGTTTGTCCGGCCTGATGGCCGAGGAAAGGAAGATTGCCCTAGTTGAAGAGGTACCGCAGGCCGAGGCGGAACTCGTGGGCGTAGAGGTTCTTGTAGTCCGAGTGGCCGAAGGACGGTGAGCCGACGGCGGCCACCGCGGTGCCCTTGGCGATCGACAGGAAGCGGTAGTTGGCGTCGAGGAGGAGCCGGTTGGTGATGTTGAAGCTCGCACCCGCGGTCAACGCCCAGGCAAAGCGCCAGGTGCTGGTCGTGCCGTAGTCGGAGACGGTCGTCACGCAGCCGCCGCAGGTGCTGGTGTAGTCGGCCCAGGTAACCCGCGACACGCCGATGCCGGCGCCGACGTAGGGGGTAATGCCGCGCGGGCCTTCGCCGAAGAGCGGCAGATCGACATAGGCGTTGGCGAGAAGCGTCCAGGCGCTGACCCGGGCGTATTCGCTGGTGTAGGTCGGCGTGCAGGTGCCGCAGAAGACCGTGCCGGTGAAGGTGCTCGGGGTCTCGTAGTCGAGGGTGAAGTCGGCGCGGAACCACTGGCTGATCTGTTTGCCGAAGCCGATGCCGACCAACCAGGCATTACCCAGCGCCTCATTGTCGTAGTCGATGAACGAGCCGTTGTCGTTGTAGAAGGTGAGCTGCGGGGTCGACCACTTCTTGTAGCCAATGTCGCCGCGCAGGTACCAGCTGCCGAACGGAGCGGGGGTGGCGGGCGGAAGTGCGATCACCGGGGTCTCCGGCATGTCCGCCGCGAGCGCCGCCTGCGCGTTGGGGACGATCAAAGCGAAGGCCCCGAGAAGAGCCCATTTGCTGAAGCTGCCCATTATCGAATTCCTTTCCTTGACACCCGCGGCAACGAGATGCTCCGGGGCGGGCCTGGAAAGGAAATGTCAACGATAATACTTAAAGCCGGATTAACTACGTCCGTTTACTCGCCCGGCGCTTGACTTTACCCTTTGTTAACCTCCGCCCCGTCCGCGATCTGCTGGACGATCAACTGATGTCCGTAAGTATTTGCGGATTCTAGGCTTGGGTCGCTGTGCGCCGAGGGTCCTCCGAGAGGGAGCGGGCAGGCAGCCCCAAGGGTTAATTCCGGCCCGCCGAATCAGGCCGGGGACTGGCGAATCATCTCGCGAGGTGATGCCGCGTGCGTCGAAAAAGCCGGGACCCCAACGTCTACGGCGACATCAGGAGCGGCCGGACGAACCAGGCCGTGCAGGTCGATGAATCCTCGCCGCCGCGCTGGACGAAGGCGCCCGGCTGCAGTTGAGGGCTGAGGAAGGAACCGCCGTAATGCCCGGCGCCGTGCGCCCGGACCGCGTCATAGCTGATCCTGGTACCGGCCGAGATGACGCTGCCGGTGGAATTCGTGATCTTGACGACCTTGCTGTTCACGATCTCGCAGCGGAGGGAGACGGTCGGCCTCAGCGCCGGGTTGGTTCCGGCGGGACCCGCCGCAAAGGCATCGGCGGGAATGAGGGCAAACAGAACCGCAGCGATGAGGAATGCCTTCGCCATGCTCCCGGTCCTCCGTGTCGTCTGCCCGGGAGAGGATACACCCGCTCCGGGGGCCCGCCGAAACGCCGACGCCGGCCCGAAGGCCGGCGTCGGTGAAAGCACTGCCCCCCGCTGCGTGAGACCCGATCAGGCCTGCGGCTGGGGTTCCAGACCGGCCTCAGGCTCGCCGGGGCTGCCCTTCGGGCGGCTCTTGGTCGAGGGGACGGCGGAGACCTTCGAGGCCGACGAAGTATCGTCCGGGTTCTCGCGGATCGGCGGACGCCCGGCCAGCAGGCCCTTGATCTCGTCGCCGGTCAGCGTCTCGTATTCGAGGAGGCCCTGCGCGAGCTTCTCGAGGTCGCCGCGCTTGGTGGTCAGGATGTTGCGCGCCTCGTTGAGTCCGGCCTCGACCAGGCGCCGGATTTCGGCGTCGATCTTCTGCGCGGTCTGTTCGGAGACGTTCTGCTGGCGCGACACGGAATGGCCGAGGAAGACTTCCTCCTGGTTCTCGCCGTAGGCGACCGTGCCGAGCTCGTCCGACAGGCCCCAGCGCGTCACCATCATCCGGGCGAGGCGGGTCGCCTGCTCGATGTCGGAGGCCGCGCCGGACGTCACCTTCTCCTTGCCGAAGACCAGCTCTTCCGCGATGCGGCCGCCCATCATGATGGCGAGGCGCGAGGTCATCTGCTCGAGCGACATCGACAGCTTGTCGCGCTCGGGCAGCTGCATGACCATGCCGAGCGCCCGGCCGCGCGGGATGATCGTCGCCTTGTGGACCGGATCGGTGGCGGCGACGTTGAGCGCGACGATGGCGTGGCCGGCTTCGTGATAGGCGGTGAGCCGCTTCTCGTCCTCGGTCATGACCAGGGTGCGGCGCTCGGCGCCCATCATCACCTTGTCCTTGGCGTCCTCGAACTCGCTCATCGTGACGAGGCGCTTGCCGCGGCGGGCGGCTAGCAGCGCGGCCTCGTTGACGAGGTTCATCAGGTCGGCGCCCGAGAAGCCGGGCGTGCCGCGGGCGGTGGTCTTCAGGTCGACGTCCGGCGCCAGCGGCACCTTGCGGACATGGACCTTGAGGATCTTCTCGCGGCCGACGACGTCGGGGTTGGGAACGACGATCTGGCGGTCGAAACGGCCCGGGCGGAGGAGGGCAGGGTCGAGCACGTCGGGCCGGTTGGTGGCGGCGATGATGATCACGCCCTCGTTCTGCTCGAAGCCGTCCATCTCGACCAGCAACTGGTTCAGCGTCTGCTCGCGTTCGTCGTTGCCGCCGCCCAGCCCGGCGCCGCGATGGCGGCCGACCGCGTCGATTTCGTCGATGAAGATGATACAAGGCGCGTTCTTCTTCGCCTGCTCGAACATGTCGCGGACACGGCTGGCGCCGACGCCGACGAACATCTCGACGAAATCCGAACCGGAGATGGTGAAGAAGGGCACGTTGGCTTCGCCGGCAACGGCGCGGGCGACCAGCGTCTTGCCGGTGCCGGGCGGGCCGACGAGCAGCACGCCGCGCGGAATGCGGCCGCCGAGGCGCTGGAACTTCTGCGGGTCGCGCAGGAACTCGACGATCTCCTGCAGGTCTTCCTTGGCCTCATCGACGCCGGCGACGTCCTCGAAGGTAACGCGGCCATGCGCCTCGGTGAGGAGCTTGGCCTTCGACTTGCCGAAGCCGAGCGCCTTGCCGCCGGTGCCCTGCATCTGGCGCATGAAGAAGATCCAGACCGCCAGGATCAGGAACATCGGGAACCACGAGACGATCATCCCGATGAGCGACGTGCCGCCCTCGGTCACCGGCTTGGCGGAAATCGCGACGCCGCGATCCTCGAGCCGCTTGACGAGGTCGGGGTCCTCCGGGGCGTAGGTCTGGAAGGCGCCGCCGTCGCCGTAGATGCCGGCGATCTGCTGCCCGGATATCACGACCTGGCGCACGCGGCCCTGGTCGACCTCGGAGACGAACTGCGAATAGGGAATGTCACGCCCGGCAGAGCGCTGCCCCGAATTCTGAAAGAGATTGAAAAGGGCGATCAGAACAAGACCGATGATCACCCAGAGCGCAAAGTTCCGGAAATTCGCGTTCATTCGCTACCCTTCACGGCCGCGTTTTCCGGCAGCCGTCGCCATCTTCAGGCTTTGGACACCAAAGATAGGTGCTGGGGGAACCGATGCCAACAGGAACCTCACCCCGTATCATGCTGAAATTACGGCAGAGTGAACAGCGTTTGGCCGCCCGGACGCCGTATGACGAAGCAGGCGCTCCCGGACGAGCGGCGTGACCGTCGCCGATGGCGGCAGCGGATCGGGCCAAGGGAGCGAGGGCACCGCATAGAGGCGGCCTTCGTGCCACAGCGCCGGAAGGGCCGCCAGCGCACCCACCGGCCCGCGGTCGGATCGTGCGCCGGCTTCGAGGCGGCCCGCTTCGCCAAGCGCCGCGAGCCTGAGGTTGATAGGCGCGTCCGTCGCGACGGTCACGCTGAAACGGCGGTCGAAGATGCCGGACCAACCGGGAAGAACTTCCATCCCGCCAAGGCCTTCCCGCCCGATCTCACGGTAGAACACGAGCTTGTCGCGGCGAACCTCGATGGCGACCCCGGCGAGCGTCCGCTTCGTCTGGTGCGCGCCGGACACCGTCGCGAGCAGGGCGTCGAGCTTTTCGTTGCGCGGCGGATAGGGCGCGCCGCCGATCGCCTCCAGGATTCGGACGATCAGGTGTCGCCGGATCTCTTCCGGTTCGCCGGCAAGCGCCGCCCGGTCGACCCGCACGACGGCCAGCGCATCGACCGTCACCGCGCCGGCAATCAGCCGGGCCGTCCCTCGGTCGAGGGCATCGGCGGCCTCGCCCATCCGGCCCGCCACTTCGGCCAACAGCGCCGGTTCGAGCCCGGCTGCCGCGAGGCGCGGCATCGCGTGGCGAATTCGGGCGCGGAGGAAGCGCGGATCGTCGTTCATCGGGTCGGCCACCGGGACAAGGCCGGCGGCGGCGGTCGTCGCCGCGAGCCGCGCCCGCGGCAGATCGAGAAAGGGCCGGGAAACGATAATCGGCGCCTCGCCGGGGCCGCCGGCAACCGTCTCCCGCCGCATCCCGGCAAGACCATAGGGACCGGAACCGCGGGTGATCCGCATCAGGAACGTCTCGGCCTGGTCGTCGCGATGGTGGGCGGTGACGAGGTGCGTTGCGCCTTCCCGCCGTGCGGCCGCGAGAAGGAGCGCGTAACGGGCCTGGCGCGCGGCCGCCTCGACACCGGAAGCCGGGGCCGGTCCTTCCCGGACAAGGATACGGCAATCCAGTCCGCGTGCCTCCGCGATCCCGGCGACCATCGCGGACTCATCCCCCGAGCCCGCGCGCAGGCGGTGATCGACGCTGAGGACGATGGCCTCCGGGCGGCTCCCCTGCTTTCGCCAGCGGTCGATGCAGTCGAGGAGGGCGAGCGAGTCGGGGCCGCCGGAGACCGCCAGGGCAACCTTGGTCGCGGCGGCGAGAGAGGCGAAAAGCGGATCGAGTTCCGCGTCGCTGAGCGGGGCTACCGCATCAGCAGCTGGCACTTGCCTGTTCGACGGCAACACGCTGGCGGAGCGCCTTCGACGCGTTCGGGTACTGCTTCAGGACCTTGAGGTAGGTCTGGCAGGCCGCGTCGCGCTCGCCGAGGCCGGCAAGCGAGAGGCCGAGCTTGAGGAGCGTGTCCGGCGCCTTCGGGCTGTTGGGGTAGGCGTTGTGGCCGTTCAGGAACTCGACCGCCGCGTCCCGGTACTTCGCCCGCGCGAACAGGCTTTCGCCCAGCCAGTACTGCGCATCGGAAGCGCGCGGATCGTCGGGGTGGGCAGCAAGAAACGAACGGAATTCGGCCTCCGCCCGCTCGTAATTGCCGGTGAGGATGTTGTTGTAGGCGGTGTCGTAATCGCCGCGCGGATCGCCGAGCGAGGCAAGCACATCGGCCTTCGGCGCGGAAGCGACCTCGGCCGGCGACGGCGCGGGTGCGGAAGCCGGTGCTGCCGCCGGAGTTGCGGCGGCGGTGCCGCGGGTGGCCGCACCGGTCAGGTCGATCGGCGCCGGCGTTACGCTCGGATCGATGACGCCGACAACGCGCGCCGGGGGCGCCGGGCCCGCGGCTGGAGCCGGCTTGGCGGCGTCGTTGGGCAGGACGAGAACGCCGCTCGCGGGGGCGGCAAGCGGGGCCGGGGCGGCCGGCGCGGCGGTCACCTTCTTCGGCTTGGCGCCGCCGCCCTCGAGCTGCTGCAGGCGGTAGTCGGCATCGCCCTGAACCTTGAGGAGCGCGTCCTGCAGCTGATTGAGCTGGAAGGTCAGCTCCTCGATCTGCCCGGTCATGGCGCGGATCTGCGCCTCGATCCGGGCAAGGCGATCGCCGGTCGCGCCAGTGTCGGCAGGCGAGGCGGCTGGATCGGGCTGCGCCGGTGCGGTCTTTTCACTCTTCTTCGACCACGGCCACCAGGCCGCATCGCCGGCGGTTGGCGCAATGGCAAGGAGAGAAGCCAGCAGGACGCCGGCCGCGATGTTGCCGAATCTCATTCTTGAACCCACCGCGCGCCGCAGCGCAAAACCATTCGTTTCTAGCATAGGCCGGCGGAGTTCGGCCAAATTTGGGCCGCGCGCTATGCCGCGCCGAGACGCCCGTCAGGAAGCGATGCGCTCGCGCGGCCGCGCGTCGCGGCGAGGGTCGCGAGTTGCGCGACGCCGATCGCGATGATCACCCAGAAGCCGATGCCGGCGAAGTCGAAGAAGCTGATATCGCCGGGCGAGAAGCCGAGGCCGCGTGTGGTGATCTCGCGGCCCGACCGGACCGCGACCAGGATGACCAGCGCGAGCGGCACGGCGATCGGAAGAAGGATGCTGAGGAGGCCGTGCCAGAAGGCGAGACGCCGGTTGTTCCAGCCGATCGCGCCGACGAGGAAGGTGAGGGCGGCCAGGAGCGGGATCGCGTAGAGGAGATAGACGAGGCGAAGCGACCAGACGATGGCTGCCGGGTCCTGTTCCGGGCCGACGATCGACGGCGCCAGGATGCCGACCTGCTCGGTGGCTTGCGCAGCGTCGAGAAGCGAGACCGAGCCGAAGCCGAGGCTGACATAGGGAAGGAAGATCGCGAGCAGCGAAAGGAACGAGAAAAGGATCGTCCAGTCGGTGAGAAAGCGCGACGCGGTCCCCTCGCTCCGCGCGCGGGAGGGCCTTGGCGCCGCCACCGCGGCCTCGACGGCGGCGCGGGCGGCCGCATCGGGCGCTGCCGAGGCGGGCTTCAGCGCGTCCGCCGGGCGGACCGTCGGCTTGACCAGATAGATGTCGGTGGCGAGTTCCGCGATCGGCTCAAAATCCACCGGATCGCTCACCGTCGGGCGCGAGTCGGTCAGCCAGTCGGCGCGGATGAAGGAATAGCGCTTGCCGTCCTCGCCGCGGATCACGCCACGGCCGGCGCTCGCTTCGAAATTAAGAACGATGCCGCGCATCTTCTTTCCAATGCGCCCGGCTTCGGCTGGCCCGCCGAATCGGGACGCCCCGCCTCAATTTCATGCTTCGATCGGCACCGTTGCGTCAACGCGGTACGAACGAAAACGGCGGCCCGAAGGCCGCCGTTGTGAAGCCGGTGGATAGCGGTACGGCGGATCAGACGCCGGCGTTGTCGAGGACGATCACCGCGCGGCGGTTCTGCGACCAGCACGAAATGTCGTTGCAGACCGCGACCGGGCGCTCCTTGCCGTAGGAGATGGTCCGCATGCGGCCGGCATTGACGCCATGCGCGATGAAGTACTCGCGCACCGCAGCGGCGCGGCGGGCGCCCAGCGCAATGTTGTATTCGCGCGTGCCGCGCTCGTCGGCGTGGCCCTCGATGGTGAAGGAATAGCGGGGATATTGCGACAGCCACGCGACCTGCTTGTTGAGGGTGGCGATGGCGGTCGGGGTGAAATCGCTGGAATCGGTCTCGAAGAAAACGCGGTCGCCGACATTGACGACGAAGTCCTGGCCGGTGCCCGGAGCGGCGCTGGTGAGGCTCAGCGACGCGCTGCTGCCGGGACCGCCGGGGCCCTTGGCGCAGGCGGCGACGAGCAGCGCCGCGGCAATCAGCGTTGCAGCGCGCGCGACGCGGGACATGTTGGCAAATCGACTCATTCCGTAAACTCCTCGTCCACCATGCCGGACCCGACGAAGGACTAGCAGCGCCTTGGTTAAACGCCGGTTCAGCAGCGTGGTTAAGAAAGAATGTGCGGGGTCATTACGCTGAAACCACGGCAGGTCCGAAAACAATCGCCCGCTGCCTGCCGGCCCCGAACGCGCGCCGCAACCGTAGGACCCCCGGCTCAGTTGTTCAAGGGCGACCAGGCCGGGTCCGAGGCGAAGCCGGGTGAAGGGACCCGCACCTCGTTATAGCCGGTCAGGTCAATGGTGAAGAGCTGAGGGCCGCCATCGCCGCCGCCCGAGTCGCGGAAGAACATGATGACGCGTCCGTTCGGCGCCCAGGTCGGTCCCTCCTGCACCGAGTTGCTCGACGCAAGGATGCGCTCGCCCGACCCGTCCGGCTTCATGACGCCGATCTGGAATTGTCCGCCCGACTGGCGCGTGAAGGCGATGAGGTCGCCGCGCGGCGACCAGACCGGGGTCGAATAGGTGCCTTCGCCGAAGGTGATGCGCTTCGGGTTCGAGCCGTCGGCGCCCATGACGTAGAGCTGCTGCGAGCCGCCGC
>DASRGK010000126.1:0-7500 GCA_035651055.1 Bauldia sp. | reverse complement strand
GCGCCGACGTCGACGGCGAGGTTTCCGTCAAGGTCACCGATTTCCCGGTCAACCACGGCGACGTCGACGCCACCGTCGGCCTCGACACGCCGGGCGTCGAGCAGCTCGTCCGCGCCGCGGCGAACTTCTCTACCGGCCCGGAACAGGTGGCCGCCCTCCCCTTCATCGATCCGACCCGCTTCACCGACGAGGGCGGCGACGATCCGTTCTCGGCCATGGGCGTGCGCATCATTCCGGAGAACGTCTCCAACATCACCAAGAGCGACGAGACGACGGTGGCGACCGGCGGCGGCGACAAGATCGTCGCGGTGACCAAGGGGCAGAGCTTCCGCGAACTGCTGCGGGCCAGCGCGATCGGCGACGACGACGCCAACGAGATCGTCGCGGCGCTCGCCAACCTCATCGACCTCAACCAGATCCACGTCGGCCAGAAGCTGCGCATCGCCTTCGCCGCCGATCCGGCCAACCCGGCCGAGCTGCGGCCGATCCGGGTCAGCGTCTACGACGACGGAGCGCACCAGGCGACGATCGCGCGGGCCGACAATAACAGCTTCGTGCGCGCCGACGAGCCGAGCTTCGTCGAGGAGGATTTCGCCGATGGCGGTCCCGACGCGACGGTCGAGGAGGATACCGGCGGCGGCATGCCGAAGGTCTACGACGCGGTCTACGAGACGGCGCTGGAACAGGAGGTCCCGCCCGACCTGATCGACCAGATCATCCGCATCTTCGCCTTCGACGTCGACTTCCAGTCGCGCGTCTCGCCCGGCGACCAGATGCAGATCTTCCAGTCGCTGCAGGACCCGAACGACAAGGACGCGGGCGAGCCGGAAATCCTCTACGCCTCGCTGACGCTGGGCGGCGTGACGCGCACCTTCTACCGCTTCCGGACGCCCGATGACGGCATCGTCGACTACTATGACGAGGACGGAAAGAGCGCCAAGAAGTTCCTGATGCGGAAGCCCATCAGTGTCGGGGTGATCCGCTCCGGCTTCGGCTGGCGCGTCCACCCGATCCTCGGCTACCGGCGCCTGCATACCGGCGTCGACTATGCCGCGCCGCGCATGACGCCGATCCTGGCGGCCGGCAACGGCATCGTCGAGAAGGCCGGGCCGAGCTCGGGCTACGGCAATTTCACCCTCATCCGCCACACCAACGGCTATGAGACCGGCTACGGCCACCAGACCTCGTTCGCCAAGGGGATCGTCCCCGGCGCCCGCGTCCGCCAGGGCCAGGTCATCGGCTATGTCGGCTCGACGGGCCTGTCGACCGGCCCGCATCTCCATTTCGAGATCCGCGTCAACGGCACGCCGGTCGATCCGCTCCGCATCCGCCTGCCGCGCGGCCGCGTGCTCGAGGCCGACCTCCTCACCAGCTTCGAACGGGAACGCGCCCGCATCGACGCGCTGATGGGCACACCGGCGCCGGGCGCCAAGGTCGCCAGCGCCGCCGCCATTCCATCGAACTAGGCCGCGGCCCGGCGGCGGAGCCGGAAATCAGCGCCCATCGGCGCACCTTCAGTAGATAACGACGCTGCGGATCGACTCGCCGCGGTGCATCAGGTCAAAGCCGCGGTTGATCTCGGCGAGCGGCAGCGTGTGGGTGATCATCGGGTCGATCTCGATCTTCCCGTCCATGTACCAGTCGACGATCTTCGGCACGTCGGTGCGGCCGCGCGCGCCGCCGAAGGCGGTGCCCTTCCACACCCGGCCGGTGACCAATTGAAACGGGCGGGCGGCGATCTCCGCGCCGGCCGGGGCCACGCCGATCACCACCGACGTACCCCAGCCGCGGTGGCAGGCCTCCAGCGCCTGGCGCATCACGGTGACGTTGCCGGTGCAGTCGAAGGTGTAGTCGGCGCCGCCGATCTGGTCGGCGCCCTTCTTGGTCATGTCGACGAGATGTGCGACGAGGTCCTTGCCGACCTCTTTCGGGTTGACGAAGTGGGTCATGCCGAAGCGCTGGCCCCACGCCTTCTTCGCCGGATTAAGGTCGACCCCGATGATCATGTCGGCGCCGGCAAGGCGGAGGCCCTGGACGACATTGAGGCCGATGCCGCCGAGGCCGAAGACGATGGCCTTGGCGCCCTCCTCGACCCTGGCGGTGTTGAGCACCGCGCCGATGCCGGTGGTGACGCCGCAGCCGATGTAGCAGACCTTGTCGAACGGGGCGTCCTCGCGGATGCGCGCGACGGCGATCTCCGGCAGCACGGTGAAGTTCGAGAAGGTCGAGCAGCCCATGTAGTGGCGGATGGGCTTCCCCTCGAAGGAAAAGCGCGAGGTGCCGTCCGGCATCAGGCCCTGACCCTGCGTCGCGCGGATCGCGGTGCAGAGGTTGGTCTTCCGCGACAGGCAGGACGGGCATTGCCGGCATTCCGGCGTATAGAGCGGGATCACGCGGTCGCCGGGCTTGACGCCGGTCACGCCGGCGCCGACCTCGACGACGATCCCGGCGCCCTCATGGCCGAGGATCGAGGGGAAGATGCCTTCCGGATCGGCGCCGGACAGCGTGAACTCGTCGGTGTGGCAGATGCCGGTCGCCTTCACCTCGACCAGCACTTCGCCGGCCTCTGGTCCGTCGAGGTCGACCTCGACGATCTCCAGCGGCCTGGCCTTCTCGAACGCAACGGCGGCTCTCGTTTTCATCGGCTATCCCCTCCCGGCAATGCCCCGAGCCTAGCCGCCCCGCCGCCAGAACGAAAAGGCCCGGCGCGAAGCCGGGCCTTTACCGAATGCAGCGGGCGAAAGGCTACGCCGCCTTGCCCTTTCCCTTGCCGCCGGCGACGCGCGGCAGGAAGAGAAGCTTGTCGGTGCCGCCGGTGATGCGCACGCGCGCGCCGTCCGGGATCTCGCCGGCCAGGATCTTGTCGGCAAGCGGGTCCTGCAGCTCGCGCTGGATAACCCGCTTCAGCGGCCGCGCGCCGTAGGCCGGGTCGTAACCCTTCCCGGCCAGCCACTCGCGCGCCGAGGCGTCGAGGTCGAGTTCGATCTTGCGCTCGTCGAGCAGCTTCTGCAGCCGCGCCAGCTGGATGTCGACGATCTGGCCCATCTCGCTCCGCTTGAGGCGGTGGAAGAGGATAATGTCGTCGAGCCGGTTCAGGAACTCCGGCCGGAAGTGCGCCCGCACGACGTCCATCACCGGCTCGCGCACCGAATCGACGTCCTCGTTCTCGCCGAGATTGGCGAGGAAATCGCCGCCGAGGTTCGAGGTCATGACGATGAGCGTATTGCGGAAGTCGACCGTGCGGCCCTGCCCGTCGGTGAGGCGCCCGTCGTCGAGCACCTGCAGGAGCACGTTGAACACGTCGGAGTGCGCCTTCTCGATCTCGTCGAAGAGGATGACCTGGTACGGCCGGCGACGGACGGCTTCGGTGAGCGCGCCACCCTCCTCGTAGCCGACGTAACCCGGAGGCGCGCCGATCAGACGGGCGACCGAGTGCTTCTCCATGTATTCCGACATGTCGATGCGCAGCAGCGCCGTCTCGTCGTCGAAGAGGAACGCGGCGAGCGTCTTGGTCAGCTCCGTCTTGCCGACGCCGGTCGGCCCGAGGAACATGAACGAGCCCATCGGCCGGTGCGGATCCTGCAGGCCGGCGCGGGCGCGGCGGACCGCGGTCGAGACGGCGTGCACCGCCTCGGCCTGCCCGACGACGCGGCGGGCGAGTTCGTCCTCCATGCGCAGGAGCTTGTCGCGCTCGCCTTCCAGCATCTTGTCGACCGGAATGCCGGTCCAGCGCGAGACGACCGCCGCGATATGGTCGGGCGTCACCGCCTCCTCCACCATGTCACCTGCCTTGCCCTGCGCTTCGGCCGCCTTCAGCTGCCGCTCAAGCTCCGGAATGCGGCCGTAGGCGAGTTCGCCGGCCTTGGCGAGGTCGCCGGTCCGCTGCGCCTTGTCGAGGTCGGCGCGGGCCTGGTCGAGTTGCTCCTTGATCTTGTTGGCGCCGGCAAGCTTCTCCTTCTCGGCCATCCAGCGCTGGGTAAGCGAGTTGGACTGCTCCTCGAGGTCGGCCAGTTCCCTGTCGAGCCGGACGAGCCGGTCCTTCGAGGCCTGGTCGGTCTCCTTCTTCAGCGCCTCGCGCTCGATCTTCAACTGGATAATGCGGCGGTCGAGTTCGTCGAGCGCCTCGGGCTTGGAATCGACCTGCATGCGGAGCCGCGACGCCGACTCGTCGACGAGGTCGATCGCCTTGTCCGGCAGGAAGCGGTCGGTGATGTAGCGGTTGGACAAGGTCGCCGCCGCCACCAGCGCGGCATCGGCGATACGCACGCCGTGGTGCAACTCGTACTTCTCCTTGAGGCCGCGGAGGATGGAGACCGTGTCCTCCACCGTCGGCTCGCTGACATAGACCGGCTGGAAGCGGCGGGCGAGCGCGGCATCCTTCTCGACATACTTGCGGTATTCATCGAGCGTGGTCGCGCCGACGCAGTGCAGTTCGCCGCGGGCGAGCGCCGGCTTCAGGAGATTCGACGCGTCCATCGCGCCGTCGGCCTTGCCGGCGCCGACGAGGGTGTGCATCTCGTCGATGAACAGGATGACCTGGCCCTCGGCCGCCTGCATTTCTGAAAGGACGGACTTCAGCCGCTCCTCGAACTCGCCGCGATACTTCGCGCCGGCGATGAGGGCGCCGAGGTCGAGCGCGAGCAGGCGCTTGTTCTTGAGGCTCTCCGGGACGTCGCCATGGACGATGCGGAGCGCCAGTCCCTCGACGATCGCGGTCTTGCCGACGCCCGGCTCGCCGATCAGCACCGGGTTGTTCTTGGTGCGGCGCGCGAGCACCTGGATGGTGCGGCGGATTTCCTCGTCGCGGCCGATGACCGGGTCGAGCCTGCCCTCGCGCGCCTCGTCGGTGAGGTCGCGGGTGTACTTCTTCAGCGCGTCGTACTGACCCTCGGCGGAGGCCGAGTCGGCGGTGCGGCCCTTGCGGATCTCCTCGATCGCGGCGTTGAGATTCTGCGGCGTGACGCCGGCATCGGCGAGGATGCGCGCGGTATTGGCGGCCTTCTCGATGGCGAGCGCGAGCAGCAGACGCTCGACGGTGACGTAGGAATCGCCGGCTTTCTTGGCCACCTGCTCGGCGGTCTGGAAGACCTTGGCGAGCGGCTGGGCGAGATAGATCTGGCCGGCGCCGGCGCCGGAAACCTTGGGAATCTGCGCGAGCGCGCGCTCGGTCGAAGCGAGGGCGTCGCGGGCGCGGCCTCCGGCGCGCTCGATGAGGCCGGCGGCGAGGCCCTCATTGTCGTCCAGAAGCACCTTGAGGAGGTGCTCCGGGGTGAATTGCTGGTGCCCTTCCGTTACCGCAAGTGTTTGAGCCGACTGGATAAATCCGCGCGAGCGCTCGGTGTATTTCTCGAAATCCATCGTGTCGTCCTTTCTGCGGGAACGGTCGTTCTTCTGAAGACCCGCCATTCCCCACGAGAAACCGCCGAAACCCGGCGGTCCGGGCCCCTTCTTGGGCGCGCCGGCACCGGATATGTGGGGACCGGTGCCGCCGGCGTGAAGAGGTCCGGACAGGCCCGGATTGGGCAAATTTTAAGGGCGGATTGATACGGATCGGCGATGGAACGAGCGGCGATTCGCACGGATGTGACGGGAGTCCCGAACCGCACCGCGCTGCCGGCAACCGCGCTGATGCCCTGGCTGGTCGCCGCCGGCTTCTATGTCGTCACCCTTCTCGTCGGCGAGAAGCTGCTCACCGACCCGGACAGCTACTGGCACCTCGTCGTCGGCAACTGGATCGTCGGGCACAGGGCATTCCCGGTCACCGACCCGTTCTCCTTCACCTTCAACGGGCAGCCCTGGATCGCCAAGGAATGGCTGTCGCAGGTCCTCTATGCCGGCGCGCACGGCCTCCTCGGCTGGACGGGGATGGCAGGGCTCGCCGCCGCCGCGGTCGCCGTTGCCTTCGGACTGCTCACCCGGTTCCTCCTCGACCATATCCGGCCGCTGCCGGTGCTCGTCTTCGTTGCCGCCGCCTTCATGCTGACCGCACCGCATCTGGTCGCCCGGCCGCATGCGCTGGCGCTCCCGGTGATGGTGGCCTGGGCCGGGCTGCTCGTCCGCGCCAACGACAGGGGCAGGACGCCGTCGCTATGGCTCCTGCCGCTGATGACGCTCTGGGCGAACCTCCACGGCGGCTTCACGCTGGGCCTGCTGCTCACCGGCGCGATCGGCCTCGACGCGATCGTGAAGGCGCCGCCGGAGGCGCGCGCGGCGACCGCGCTCCGCTGGGTCGGCTTCGGCGCGGCAGCGCTCGCCGCCGCCTGCATCACGCCCTACGGGCCGGAATCGATTCTCGTCACGTTCCGCATCCTCGGCCTCGGGCCGGCGCTGTCGATCATCGCGGAATGGCAGCCGGCGGATTTCGGCAGACCCGGCGGGCTGGAACTGGTTCTCCTCCTCGGCTTCGGCGCGCTCCTCTGGCGCGGACTGGTTCTCTCGCCCGTCCGCATCCTCACGCTGCTCGGGCTCCTCCATCTTGCCCTGTCCGCCGAGCGGAACGGCGAGATTCTGGGACTGGTGGCGCCGCTCCTCCTTGCCGCGCCGCTCGCCGCGCAATATCGGGCGCTGGCCGGCGCCGGCAATCCCGGCGACGGACGCGGACGGACAGCCGGCGCACTCATCGCGGCAGCCGCAATCGTCGCGGCGACGGCGACGCTCGGCAGCGGCCTCGCACCCGACCCGCGGATCACGCCGGCCGGCGCGGTGGCGGCGCTGAAGGCGGCGAGCCCAGGGCCGGTGCTCAACGACTACGATTTCGGAGGATACCTCGTCTATTCGGGCGTGCCGCCGTTCATCGACGGGCGTACCGAACTCTACGGCGGCAATTTCGTCATCAGCCACCACCGCGCGGTGACGCTTTCCGACCTGCCGGGACTGCTCGACCTCCTCGACCGCTACCGGATCGGCGCGACGCTCCTCCGCCCGCAGACGCCGGCGGTCGCCTATCTCGACCGCTCGCCCGGCTGGCGGCGGCTCTATGCGGACGACACCGCGGTCGTGCATGTGCGGGTAAAATAGGCTCGACGCCCGTTCGACGGGCAAACCGGGACAATCCTCGCTGCGATGCGAGCGTGGGCCGCGGGCCTTGCCGGGTGATCGTCATGGTCCCGGGGCGCGAGTTTGCGGCTTTTCGCCGGGGAGGCCGTTGCCCGTCCCCGCCCAAGTCGCTATGAAAGCGCGCTTTTTCGGGCGGCCGGTGCCGTCCGGGGCGCGACGGCGGGGACGATGGCACGGCTGGTGATGAAGTTCGGCGGAACGTCGGTCGCCGATATCGACCGCATCCGCAACGTCGCCCGCCACGTCAAGCGCGAGGTCGACCGGGGCCATCAGGTCGCGGTCGTGGTCTCGGCGATGGCCGGCGTCACCAACCAACTCGTCGCCTGGACCCGGGCCGCCGCCGCCCTCCACGACGCCCGTGAATACGACGCCGTGGTCTCGTCCGGCGAACTGGTCACGTCGGGCCTCCTAGCCATCGCCCTCCAGAACATCGGCATCAATGCC
>DASRGK010000125.1:0-27854 GCA_035651055.1 Bauldia sp. | reverse complement strand
GCGCATCTGGGAGACCCTGTTGACCAAGTACCCCAAGATCAGCGCCGCCTATTTCCACAATGACGACATGGCGCTCGCCGCCTACAACGTCATGAAGGCGAAGGGCCGGACCAACATCCTCATCGGCGGCGTCGACGCGATGCCTCCGGCGATCGCGGCGGTGGCCGACGGCCGCATGTTCGCGACCGTGCGCAACCCGTCCTGCCGCATCCATGGCGGCGCGATCATCGCCGGCGTGGCGGCGGTGGCGGGCGAGAAGACCGGCGCCGGCATCCCGAAGAGCATCGTCACCGACGGGCCGGTCGTCACCCAGGCGAACGCCCCCGGCATGCAGTGGATGGAAGACCACTTCCTCATCTAGTGCAGCCGAAAACGGCAGTCGCGGCTCCCGCCCGCAAGGGGCGGGGGCCGTTTCGCTTCCCGCCGGTTCCCATTTCCCCTGCCGCCAAATAGAGTTCCGGCATGAGTCCCGCCGCGGCCGAAGCCAGACCACCGCTCCTCGAGATGATCGGCGTCTCGAAGTCGTTCGGCGGCGTCCAGGCGCTCCGCGAGGTCGATTTCGCGCTTGCCGAGGGCGAGATCCACGGCCTCGTCGGCGAGAACGGCGCCGGCAAATCGACGCTGATGAAGATCATCGCCGGCGTCCACCACGACTTCGTCGGAACGATGCGGCTGGCGGGGAGAGAAGTGCGCTTCCGCTCCGCCCGCGACGCGCTCGATGCCGGCATCGGCATGGTGCACCAGGAGCTCAGCATCGCCCCCGACCTGACGGTCGCGGAGAACGTCTATCTCGGCAAGCAGCCGCGGACCCGCTTCGGCACGATCGACTGGCGCGGCATGGTGCGCGGCGCCCGCGAGCAGCTCGCCAATCTCGGCATCCATGCCGACCCGAAGATGCGGATCGGCGACCTGCCGATCGGTCTGCAGCAGCTGATCGAACTGGCCCGCGTCCTCTTCTCCGGCGCCCGTATCGTCATCCTCGACGAGCCGACATCGGCGCTGTCGCCGCCGGAGGTCGAACGGCTGTTCGCGGTGCTGAAGCGGCTGAAGCAGAACGGCCTCAGCATCATCTTCATCTCGCACTTCCTCGACGACATCCTGAAGGTCTCCGACACGGTCACCATCTTCCGCAACGGCCGGAAGATCATCACCCACTCGACCGCCGGCATCGACAAAGGCTGGGTGATCGAGCGCATGATCGGCGCCGGCCACCAGGAGCTGGAGGAAAGCTACCTCGGCCAGATCAGGCTCGACTCGCGTCCCGAGGCGCCGGTGGTCATGCAGGCCAGGGGGATTTCGAGCGGGCGCGACTACCGCAACATCAGCTTTGACGTGCGCGCCGGCGAGGTGCTCGGCATCTACGGCTTCATGGGCGGCGGCCAGCTCGAACTCGCCCGCTCGCTCTTCGGGCGCATCAAGCCGGACCGCGGCGGCTTCACCATCGGAGGCAGGCCGATCCGCTTCCGCAATACCTCGCAGGCGCGGCGGGCCGGCGTTGCCTTCGTGCCGGAGAGCCGCCGGTCGATGCTCTTCCACCACGAGCCGCTCTACAAGAACGGGTCGATCGCGATCCTCGAGCGCATCTCGCGCTTCCTGGTCAAGCCGTCGGCCGAGCGCAAGCTCATGCGCACGCAGATCGAGCGGCTGCGCATCCGGCCGCCAAACCCGGACATGCTCCTCGGCAACCTGTCGGGCGGCAACCAGCAGAAAGTCGCGCTGGCGAAGTGGCTGACCTATCCGCCGAAGGTGCTGGTGCTCAGCGAGCCGACGCGCGGCATGGATGTGGGCGCCAAGGACGACGTCCTGAAGATCGTGCGCGGGCTCCGCGACCAGGGCCTCGGCATCGTCGTCGTTTCGACCGAGCCGGAGACGGTCCTGTCGCTGGCCGACCGCATCCTGGTGATGAAGAAGGGCGAGATCGTCCGCGAATTCGCGGGCGAGACGGTCAGCAAGGACCGGCTGCTCGAAGCGGCGTAGGGGAGGGGCTTTCCGAAATGAGCGCGCCGGCAACCGAAGTGCGCCCGCCGTCGAGGAGCGTGTCGACCTGGTTCAAGAGCCAGCTGCGCAACATCGCGCCGTTCCTGACGCTGGCTGCGCTGGTCATCTTCTTCAGCTTTTCCAGCCCCTCGTTCCTCACCTTCGACAACCTGTGGAACGTGCTGACCAACATCTCCGTCGCCGGGATCATCGCGGTCGGCCTCACCTTCGTCATCCTGTGCGCCGAGATCGACCTGTCGGTCGCCGCGGTCGCCAACGCGACCGGCATCGTCGTCGCCTTCTTCACCACCCAGCCCGACTACGTCAACATCGCCAATGTCGGGCTCGCCGGCCCGATCGCGATCGCCCTGGCGCTGGTTTCCTGCTTCATCCTCGGCGCGATCAACGCGGTCGGGCTCACTTTGGTCGGCATCCCGTCCTTCATCATGACGCTGGCCATGATGCAGATCGCGGCCGGCATCTGCGCGCTGCTCGTCCGCGGCCAGATCGCCTACAACGTCCCCGACCTCGTCTCGACCCTCGGCTCGAAGGCGGTCGGCGGCGTGCCGTGGATCGTCATCGTCGCCGCCTTCATGCTCCTCGTCGCGCATCTCGTCCTCACCTACACGCGCTTCGGCCGCTACGTGTACATGGTCGGCGGCAACCGCGAGGCCGCCGAATATTCCGGCGTCAACGTCAAGGCCATCCTCGCCTCGGTGATGATCATCTCGGCGGTCTGCTCGGGCATCGCCGGCATGCTCGCCGTCGCCTATTTCGGCAGCGCCCAGCAGAACGAGTTCGACTCCTTCCTCCTCGACGCGATCGCGGCGGTGGTGGTCGGCGGCACCAGCCTGTTCGGCGGGCGCGGCGGCATCGGCAACACGATCGTCGGGCTGTTCGTCCTCGGCGTCCTCAATAACGGCCTCGATCACGTCCAGATCGACTCGTTCCTGAAGATCCTGATCCGCGGCCTCATCCTCCTCATCGCGCTCATCATCAACGTCTATGCGCAGCGGCTGCGCTCGCAGACGGAAACCGGGACGGAGTAGCGGGTCGCGGGGAAAGCGCACTGGTCGCGGGCCGGGCGCCTGCGACCACATGTTCCTGCTTGCGCCGGCGGCTCCGGGCCGCTGAAATGCTAGGAACAGTTCCCGCCCGGCGATTCACCCCTGCCGTTCCCGAGAGGCCAGCCGTGACCAGCGCGAAGACCCTGATTTTTGCCTTTGCCGCCCTGTCGATCGCCGCCGGTCCGGCGCTTGCCGACAAGAAGCAGCTGGCGATCGTGGTGAAGGGGCGCGACGATCCGGCTTACGCGGTGATCGGCGAGGGCTGCGCCCGCTGGAACGCCGACAACAAGGACAGCGACTACGAGTGCCTCTACACCGGCCCGGCCTCGGCGCTCGACCGGAAGGGCGAACTGCAGATCGTCGACGATCTCATCACCACCGGCGCCGCCGCGATCGCGGTCGCGCCGTCCGATCCCGTCGCGATGGCCGAACTCCTCAAGGCGAAGTCGCCGGCGATGCCGATCCTCACGATCGAGTCCGACCTTGCCGAGGCCGACCGGGGCCTCCGCCGGACCTTCGTTACGGTCGACGAGCGGCAGGTCGGCGTGAAGCTCGCGGAGCTCGTCGGCACCTGGAAGCCGTCGGGCAAGATCTGCATCCAGTTCGGCAAGGGCGACAGCGCGGTCGGCAACGCCCGCGCCGCCGGCCTCCGCGAGACGCTTGCCGGAGCGGCCGGCGTCACCTCGCTCAGCGGCCAGCATGGCTGGACCGAGGTCACCGGCTGCCCGCTCTACAGCGACGGCGACCCGGCGGTCGCCAACAAGCAGATCAACGAGACGCTCATCGCCAACCCCGACCTCGACGCTCTGGTGCTCCTCGATGCCGCCGCGCTTACCGCGCCCGCCGCCTATGCCAGGGCGATCGATCCGGCCAAGGCGCGGCTGAAGGACAAGTCGCTGGTCGTGGTTGCCGCCGATACCCCGAACCCGGTCACTGCCATGTTGAAGGCCGGCACCGTCCGGGCCCAGGTCGGCGAAGCGCGGTTCTCGCTCGGCTATGTCGCGCCCTCGATCATGCTCGATGCGATT
Source organism: Bauldia sp. (assembly GCA_035651055.1). Classification (GTDB taxonomy): domain Bacteria; phylum Pseudomonadota; class Alphaproteobacteria; order Rhizobiales; family Kaistiaceae; genus JAFKKF01. The sequence goes on along the minus strand of DASRGK010000125.1, from coordinate 23,782 downwards.
GCCGGCCGGACGCTCGCAGACCCGGCCCTGGTCGGCGTCACCGCCTGCACCACGGAAACCCTCGCCACCTGCACCAACCGGTAAGGGCGGGCTCGCGCCATCCTCCGACTTCGCCGGAGGATCGCAGTGGACCTCGTCGATGGCTTTCAAGGAAGGTTGCGATCACCTCTCCCCAGTGGGGAGAGGTCGTGAGCCGGACGCCAGTCCGGCGAGCGGGTGAGGGGGGACGCCCTCTGCGGAAACGCTCTAACCCCTCACCCGGATCAACCGCTAATCGCGCTTGATCCGACCTCTCCCTCTGGGAGAGGTGAGCGTCGCGCTCGTCATTGAGGACATGCGAGCCTATGGCCGCCAGTCGAGCGCCACGTGCCCCGGCTGGGAGGCGACCCGCGCCAGCCACGCGCCGATTCCGGGATAGGGGCCGAGGTCGAAGCCGCCTTCGCCGGCGACATGGGTGTAGGCGTAGAGCGCGATGTCGGCGACGGTGTAGTTGGCGCCGACCAGCCAGTCATTGCCGGCGAGCCGCTTCTCCATGACGCCGAGCGCGTGGTTGCCGCCCTTCTGCCAGGCGGCGATCTGCTCGGGCGTCGCCTTGCCGATCCGCGAGGGATAGATTTTCAGCCAGGAGCGCGCCACTGCGATGGTCGGTTCGTGCTCGTACTGCTCGAAGAAGAGCCACTGGTGGCAGAGAGCGCGCTCGTAGCGGTCGTTCGGCACATACCGGGTCTGCTCCCCGAGATAGAGGAGCATCGCGTTCGATTCGGAGAGCCGGCGTCCGTCCGGCAGGACGAGAAGCGGCACGCGGCCGTTCGGGTTGAGCGCCATGTATTCGGCGCGGCGGGTCTCGCCGCTGAACGTGTCGACGTCGACCAGCCTGAAGTCGATGCCGAGGAGGTGCATGAGCAGCCGCGGCTTGTAGCAGTTGCCCGAGCTCTGCATCGAATAGAGCGTGTAGGTGCCAGCCATTGCCCGGTCCCCGTGTTGCCGTCGCGGCGAGGTTACCCGCTCGGCCGGGGCGCGGTCCAATTCAGAACGGTTGAGGATTGCATCAGCGGCGTCGATGCCTGCTCGATCCCGATCGCCGCGCACGTCGGCCATCGCCCATCGTCATCCTCCGGATTGACCGGAGGATCGGCTTGGGAAGCGCGCGCCGGCACGCGACCCTCCGGGGGAAGCCGGAGGAAGGCGTGAATGTATGGGGAGGCGGGCCGAGAGAAACCGAGGTCGGCCCCAAACGGAGCCGACCGGATGCCGGATCCTACTTGTACGAGACCTTCATGACCTCGTAGGAGCGGGCGCCGCCCGGCGCCGCGACCTCGACGGTGTCGCCGACCGACTTGCCGATCAGCGCGCGCGCAATCGGCGAGGAGATCGAAATCTTGCCGTCCTTCACGTCGGCCTCGAGGTCGCCGACGATGCGGTAGACTTTCTTCTCCTCGGTGTCCTCGTCGACCAGCGTCACGGAGGCGCCGAATTTGATCGTCTTGGAGCCGACCAGCTTCGACACGTCGATGATCTCGGCGCGGGAGAGCTTGTCCTCCAGCTCGGCAATGCGGCCTTCGTTGAGGCCGTGCGCTTCCTTGGCGGCGTGGTACTCGGCATTTTCCGACAGGTCGCCATGGCCGCGCGCTTCCGCGATCAGCTCGATGATGCGCGGGCGTTCGATCGCCACCAGCCGTTTCAGCTCGGACTCCAGCGCCTCGTGTCCGGCCGCTGTCATCGGAACCTTGTCCATCGCCTAATACCTTCAATCCACTCGGCTTTGGCCGAATCCACTTTGATAATACCATACAAACGGAAACCCATTTCTCATGGGCTCCCGTCCGTACATGTCAGAGACTGACGACCCCCGTCGGTCGCGTCGCTTCAAAGTAGGGCCGGGAATCGCGCCTTTCAAGCCGTTCCGTAAGGCTTTCCGGGATCAGGAAAAATAGGCCTGGAGGGGGCGCACTTCCAGGGTTCCGGAGCGGTATGCCTCGATTCCGAGCGCTACCGCGGCGGCGCCCGCCATGGTCGTATAATAAGGGACCCGGTGGAGGAGCGCGGCGCGGCGGAGCGAGCGGCTGTCGGCGAGCGCCCCGGCGCCCTCGGTCGTGTTGATGACCAGTTGCACCTCGCCGTTCTTGATCGCGTCGACGATGTGCGGGCGGCCTTCCAGAACCTTGTTGATCTTGGTGGCGGCGACGCCCTCGCGGTCGAGGAAGCGCTGGGTGCCGCTGGTGGCGATGATCCTGAAGCCGAGGCGGGCCAGCCGCTGCAGCGGTTCCACGATCTTTGGCTTGTCGGCGTCGCGCACCGAGACGAAGACGGTGCCGCTCGTCGGCATGGCATTGCCGGCGCCGATCTGGCTCTTGGCAAAGGCGATGGCATAGTCGCGGTCGAGGCCCATGACCTCGCCCGTCGAGCGCATTTCGGGGCCGAGCAGCGTGTCGACATTGGGGAAGCGGGCGAAGGGGAACACCGCCTCCTTGACCGCGATATGCCCGTCGCGGTGCGCCTTCAGGTCGAAGCGCGACAGCTTCTCGCCGGCCATCACCCGGGCGGCGATCTTGGCCACCGGCAGGCCGATGGTCTTGGCGACGAAGGGGACCGTGCGCGAGGCGCGCGGGTTCACTTCGAGCACGTAGATGTCGCCGTCCTTGATCGCGTACTGGACGTTCATCAGCCCGCCGACCTCGAGCGCCTTCGCCAGTTCGCGCGTCTGGCGCTCCAGTTCGGCGATGGTCGCCTGGCTCAGCGAATGCGGCGGCAGCGAGCAGGCGGAATCGCCGGAATGGATGCCGGCTTCCTCGATGTGCTCCATGATCCCGGCGATGAACACGGTCTCGCCGTCGGCGATCGCGTCGACGTCGATTTCGATCGCGTCCGACAGGTAGCGGTCGAAGAGGAGCGGGTTCTTGCCGAGCACGGTATTGATCTGCCCGGTCTTGTCGTTCGGGTAGCGCGCCTTGACGTCGGAGGGGACGAGTTCGGGCAGCGTGTCGAGGAGGTAGCTCGACAGCTGCTCCTCGTCGCGGATGATCTGCATTGCGCGGCCGCCGAGCACATAGGAGGGGCGCACGACCAGCGGCAGGCCGAGATCCGCCGCGATCAGCCGCGACTGCTCGACCGAATAGGCGATGCCGTTCTTCGCCTGCCTGAGGCCGAGCCGGGTGAGCAGCCGGGCGAAACGGTCGCGGTCCTCGGCAAGGTCGATCGCGTCCGGCGAGGTGCCGAGGATCGGGACGTCGGCCGCCTGGAGCGCGGCGGCGAGCTTCAGCGGCGTCTGGCCGCCGAACTGGACGATGACGCCGTGGAGCGTGCCTTTCGCCTGTTCGACGCGGACGATTTCGAGCACATCCTCGGCGGTCAGCGGCTCGAAATAGAGCCGGTCCGAGGTGTCGTAGTCGGTCGAGACGGTCTCCGGGTTGCAGTTGACCATGATCGACTCGTAGCCGGCATCGGCGAGCGCGAAGCAGGCGTGGCAGCAGCAATAGTCGAACTCGATGCCCTGGCCGATGCGGTTCGGGCCGCCGCCGAGGATGATGACCTTCTTCCGCTCCGACGGCTCGGCCTCGCTCGAGAGCAGGCCGGCGAAAGGCATCTCGTAGGTGGAATAGAGGTAGGCGGTGGGCGAGGCGAACTCGGCGGCGCAGGTGTCGATCCGCTTGAAGACCGGGTGGACGTCGAGGGCGAGCCGGGCGGCGGTGACCTCGGCCTCGCTCCTGCCGGCAAGCGCCGCCAGCCGCGCGTCGGAGAAGCCCTGTGCCTTCAGCCGGCGGAAAGGGCCCGGCTTGTCGGGAAGGCCGAGCCGCCGGACCTCGGCCTCGGATGCGACGATCGCCTGCAGTTGGCGCAGGAACCATAGGTCGATCTTGCAGGCGGCGTTGATCTCCTCGACGGGCATGCCGAGGCGGATCGCCTGCGCGCAGCGGAGCAGCCGGTCCGGGGTGGGGCTGCCGAGCGCGGCCCGGATCGCGTTCTTGTCGTCGCTCTGGCCGAGGCCGGGGATCGCCACCTCGTCGAGGCCGGAGAGGCCGGTCTCCAGCCCGCGCAGCGCCTTCTGCAGCGACTCCGCGAAGGTGCGGCCGATCGCCATCACCTCGCCGACCGACTTCATCGAGGTGGTGAGTGTCGGCTCGGCGCCGGGGAACTTCTCGAAGGCGAAGCGCGGGATCTTGGTGACCACGTAGTCGATCGTCGGCTCGAACGCCGCCGGCGTCGCGCCGCCGGTGATGTCGTTGTCGAGTTCGTCGAGCGTGTAGCCGACGGCAAGCTTGGCCGCGACCTTGGCGATCGGGAAGCCGGTCGCCTTGGAGGCGAGCGCCGAGGAGCGCGACACGCGCGGATTCATCTCGATGACGACCAGCCGCCCGTCGGCGGGGTTGACGGCGAACTGCACGTTCGAGCCGCCGGTCTCGACGCCGATCTCGCGCAGCACCGCGATCGAGGCGTCGCGCATCACCTGGAATTCCTTGTCGGTGAGGGTCAGCGCCGGCGCGACCGTGATCGAGTCGCCGGTATGGATGCCCATCGGGTCGACGTTCTCGATCGAGCAGACGATGATGCAGTTGTCCTTGCGGTCGCGCACCACCTCCATCTCGAACTCTTTCCAGCCGAGCACCGATTCCTCGATCAGCACTTCGGCGGTCGGGGAGGCGTCGATGCCGCGCTCGACGATGTCGAGAAATTCCTCTCGGTTGTAGGCGATGCCGCCGCCGGTGCCGCCCAGCGTAAACGAGGGCCGGATGATGCAGGGCAGCCCGATCACGTCGAGCGCCTTCAGCGCCTCGATCAGCGAGTGCGCCAGTTCCGAGCGCGGCGTTTCGAGGCCGATCTTCTTCATCGCCTCGCGGAAGAGTTCGCGGTCCTCGGCCTTGTCGATCGCCTCGGCGGTGGCGCCGATCATCTCGATGCCGAACTTGTCGAGGACGCCCATCTTGCGGAGCGAAAGCGCGGTGTTGAGCGCCGTCTGCCCGCCCATGGTGGGGAGCAGCGCCAGCCTGTCGTCCGGTCGGGCGGTGCGCTCCTGCTCGATGATCTTGGCCACGATCTCCGGCGTGATCGGCTCGATATAGGTCGCGTCGGCGAGCTCCGGGTCGGTCATGATCGTCGCCGGATTGGAATTGACCAGCACCACCCGGTAGCCCTCGGCCTTCAGCGCCTTCACCGCCTGGGTGCCGGAATAGTCGAACTCGCAGGCCTGGCCGATGACGATCGGCCCCGCCCCGATGACGAGGATGGAGGTGATGTCGGTGCGCTTCGGCATTTCCGCTCGTTTCCTGCCGAACGAAACCCCGGTGCGGCGGCCGCGCCGGGGCTCGATTCCTGTCGGTTTCAGGCTAGGCGGGGCTTATAGGGGAAAGCCGGGCAGGGCGGAACCCCCGGGGGAAGCCTGTGCGAGGAGGCGCGGACTGTCGTAAATTCCAGGCGAACCGGCGGAGCCGCTGTCATGAACGACGTCGATGCATGGATGGCGAAATACGACAACCCGCAGAAGCCGGTGGTCGAGGCGGTCCGCAAGGTCATCCTCGCGGCCGATAAACGGATCGGCGAGACGATAAAGTGGCAGACGCCGACCTTCACCTACAAGGGCAATCTCGCCTCGTTCAACCCGAAGGCGAAGGCGTTTGCGAGCCTGATGTTTCATACCGGCGCGAAGATCGCCGGCGACTTTCCGTCCATGCAGGGCGGAGGCGACACCGCGCGCTACATCCAGTTCGCCTCGCTGGCGGACGTGAAGAAAAAGACGCCCGAGTTGAAGCGGATCGTCAAGGCCTGGTGCGACCAGCGCGACGCGGGCTGAGCGGCCGTTCTCTCGTTCCGCGCCGGTCGCATGCAACGCATTCGCGGCGCCGCGTCGTAGTGCAGCAATGGCGCGCCGGAATCCGCTTGCTCGCCCTCTGACGGTTCGATATCGGTAAGTTATCACTTACCGAAGGAGTACTGCTGTGATGAGGAATATTTGCGCTGCAGCGCTGATGGCATCGGTCCTTGCCGGTATTGGTCCGGCATCGGCCGAGGTGAAAGACACCGGCGCGAACGGCTTCACCGTGGTGGAGACCGCCACCATCGCGGCGCCCCCGGAGAAGGTCTACGCGGCCTTCATCACCCCGGCGAAATGGTGGAACGGCAAGCACACGTTCTCGCAGAACGCGGCCAATCTCAGCTTCGAGGCGCGCGCCGGGGGCTGTTTCTGCGAGACGCTGCCGGGCGGCGGCTCGGTCCAGCATCTCGTCGTCTTCGCGGCCATGCCGGGGCAGGGGTTGACGCTCCGCGGCGCCATCGGCCCGCTGCAGGCAATGGCGATGGAAGGGGCGATGGCGGTCGCGTTGAAGCCGGCCGGTGACGGCGCGACCGCCTTTACGCTCACCTACAGCCTCGCCGGCTACATGCCTGGCGGCATGGGCGAGTGGCCGGCAATCACCGATGCGGTGGTCGGCGAACAGGTCGTTCGCCTGAAGCGCTTCGTCGAGACCGGTTCGCCCGGGGAATAGCCGCATTCCCGCCTGCCGAATTCTGGTACCTTTCCGCCGCTCCGTGCGTTAATCGCGGGGAAACGGCCGCGAGAAGGATTGATGCCATGCGCTGGATGGGTCGCCGGGAAAGCAGCAATGTCGAGGATCGCCGGGGCGAGGGCGGCGGTTTCGGGGGACTCGGCGGGGGCATGGGCGGGTTTTCGCGCGGCGGGGGCCTCGGTGGCATCCCGATTGGCCGCGGCGGCGGGATCGGCGGCATCGTCCTCGTCGGCGTGATCCTCCTCGGCGGCTGGCTGCTCGGCGTCGATCCGTCGACGCTCCTTTCCGGAGGTACTTCCGATACCACCACCAGCCAGCCCGGCACGGTCGGCGCGCCGAGCGACAAGGAAGGCAAGTTCGTCGCCACTGTGCTGGCCGATACCGAGGATACCTGGGCGAAGCTTCTGCCGGCGCAGGCCGGCAAATCCTACCGCAACCCGACGCTGGTTCTTTTCGACGGCCAGACCGGCTCGGCCTGCGGCCTCGCGCAGTCGGCAGTCGGGCCGTTCTACTGCCCCAACGACGAGCGGCTGTACATCGACCTCTCCTTCTATCGCGAGCTCGCGCAGAAGCTCGGCGCGCCCGGCGATTTCGCCGAGGCCTACGTGATCGCGCACGAGGTCGGCCATCACGTCCAGAACGTGCTCGGCACCTTGCCCGACGTCGACCGGCGCCGCGCCGCGGCCGGCGAGACCGAGTCGAACCGGCTCTCGGTGCGGCTCGAATTGCAGGCCGACTGCTACGCCGGCGTCTGGGCGCATGAGACCGACACGCAAGGAACGCTCGAACCCGGCGACATTGACGAGGCGCTCACCGCCGCGGCCGCCGTCGGCGACGACAAGCTGCAGAAGGAAGGGCAGGGCTACGTCGTCCCGGATTCCTTCACCCACGGCACCGCGGCGCAACGGAGCGCGTGGTTCAAGCGCGGCTACGACACGGGCAAGATCAGCGCCTGCGATACGTTCGGCGCCGGGTCGCTGTAGCGCTCAGCCCGCCCGGTCGTCCTCGCTCAGCCCGAACCACGGCCCGCCGTCGAACTGGCGGAAGAACTCTGCGCGGTCGCCATCGTCGGCAATGCGATTGCCGAGCATCCGCGCGTCCTTGTGGTGCTTCAGCGCGCGTTCGCGGTTGCCGGCGAGCGCCCAGGCGCGGGCGGCGATTTCCTTGGCAAAGGCGCGGTCGAAGTCCGCGAGGTCCTTCTCGTGCCGGGCGGTCAGTTCCATGGTTCGCCGCGCGAATTCGAGCGCCGGCTCGGCAAGGCCGGCCTCGAGATAGGCCCGCGCCACCAGCCAGGTGCCGCGCTGGTCCTCGATGAAGGTGCCGGCTTCCGCCCACAGCGCATGGCTCTTGTGGGCGGCGGCAATCATGGCGGCGGTCTCGGCCTGGCTCCGGTCGGGCTTGTCGAGGAGCCGCCAGGCCTCGCCATGCGCCGCGACCGCCATCTTCCTCAGCGCTTCGGTGTCCATCGCTCCCGGCGTACACTTTTCGGGCGAGAGTCGCCCAACGACGGAGGATCAGATGGCCACCGATACGATTGCCGTTCTGGCGAAGCAACTGCTCGACCTCGATGAGGGCGAACTGAAGCCGCACGAGCGGAGCGTCATCGAGCGCTGCGTCCGCCGGCTGGCGGTCTCCCGCAACATCAATCTCGACCTCGAGCGCAACTCGACCTTCGGCCAGCGCATTGCCGACCGGGTTGCGGAAATCGGCGGCTCATGGGCCTTCATCATCGGTTTCGGCGTCTTCATTGCGTTCTGGGTCGTGGCGAACACCGTCGTCCTGGTGAGCAATGCCTTCGATCCGTACCCGTTCATCTTCCTCAATCTCACCTTGTCGATGCTCGCCGCCGTGCAGGCCCCGGTGATCCTCATGTCGCAGAATCGCGCCGCGGCGCGCGACCGCCTGATGGCGACCCACGACTACGAGGTCAATCTCAAGGCCGAGATCGAGATCGCCGCGCTCCATGAGAAGCTCGACCAGATCCGCCAGCGGGAACTTGCGACGATGATCGAACGGCTGGAGAAGGCGCTGGCGGGCATGAGCGGCGGAAAGCGCGCCTGACGCGGGGCGCTCTGCGGCGCACCTGCCGCGGGCCCGACTACTGCGCCGGGGCGAGGCCGTCGGCGAGTCGCCGGCGAAAGCGCCGGTCGCGCTTCAGGCGCCATTCGCGGCGCATCGCCTCGCGCTTCGAGCCGAGTTCCTCGACGTGGAGAAGCACCCAGACCCGTCCGCGCGTCGATCGCGCCCCGGTCCCGGCATTGTGCTCTGCGAGCCGCCGGTCCGGGTCGGTCGTCCACCCGACATAGGTGCGGAGCCCATGCCGGTCGGCGCATCCGAGCACATAGACGAAGAACGACATGACGGGAGGCTAGCCGGCGGCGATTGATGCAAGGTTACGGCCGCCCGTCCGATGCGCGCCCGGCGTGGCGGAGGCTCGGCCGGTCAGGCTGCGGCTCTCCGCGATCCCGCCTCCCACCAGCGCAGGATGCGGAGCGCGCGGAGCGTGTTCCAGCGGCTCGGACCCTGGGGTTCCATGGTGAAGAAGACGCGGCCCGAATGCTTCTTGCCCACCGGCCAGCGTCCGTCCCGGTCGCACCGCGACCGCAGCAGATCGATCGCTTCGGAGAGGCGCGGATCGCGCGCGGCACCGGCCCGCGCGAAATAGGCGAGCGCACGCATGTAGTCGTAGTGCCAGCGATGCGGGAAGGTCGCCCGCGCGAATTCGGGACGGATGATTCTCCCCGTCGTGTCGGATCGAAAGAGCCGGTGCTCGAGCAGGAGCTCCAGCGCCCGCTGCTCGGCCTTCCTGATCTCGGCGACCCGATGGCGCCCGCCCGCGTCAAGGTATTCGCGCAGGCCGTCGAGCACGTTGAGTGTGGTATTGAACGAGCTGTGGTGTGGCGTCGGCGGGCGGTGGCGGCGGCAGTTCCAGGCGCCGTCCGGCATCACCTCGGCTAGCAGGTTGTCGACGATCGCCGGGGTCCGCCCGTCGGTGACGCCGAAATAGGCGGCGAGCGCGAGGATCATGCCGACGATGCAGCGGTCGAGAGCGGCGAGGCGATCGTCGAAAGCACGGTCGGGGCCGGCGCCAAGCAGCCCGCCGATCATCACCTGCGTGCCGCGGCGCGCCTCGGCGCAGTCCTGCGGGATGCCGATGTCGCGAAGCAGCAGCAGCGTGTAGGTGGTCGAAGTCCATTTCGGCGAGTAGAGGCCGCCGCCCCAGCCGCCGTCCCCGTCCTGCAAAGCCAGCAGCCTGGCGCCCCAGCCTTCGGCGAGCGTCCGCTTGCGCTCGGCCTGCCATTGCTTGGCGGGCGCGGCCAAGAGGTCGCGCAGGGTTTGCCAGCGGATGGCCGGGTCGCCGGCCAGCAGCCATGCGATCGTCGGGTCGACGCTGGCGGGCCGGCCCGTCATCGACCTACCGCTTCGCCTCCATCATCTCGACGAACCGCCGGAAGAGGTACCGGCTGTCGCGCGGGCCGGGCGAGGCCTCGGGATGGTACTGGACGCTGAACACCGGCCGGTCCTTCAGCCGCAGCCCGCAATTCGATCCGTCGAAGAGAGAAACGTGAGTCTCCTCAACGCCGTCGGGGAGAGACTTCGTGTCGACCGCGAAGCCGTGATTCATCGACGTGATCTCGACCTTGCCGGTAGTCAGGTCCTTCACCGGGTGGTTGGCGCCGTGGTGGCCCTGGTGCATCTTCACCGTCCTGCCGCCGAGCGCGAGGCCGAGCATCTGGTGGCCGAGGCAGATGCCGAAGGTCGGTGTGCCGGAATCGATGACGGCCCGGATCGCGGGCACCGCATATTCGCCGGTCGCCGCGGGGTCTCCGGGGCCGTTGGAGAGGAACACCCCGTCCGGACGGTGGGCGAGGATGTCCTCGCCGGTCGCCGTCGCGGGCAGCACGGTGACCCGGCAGCCGTGGTCGGCGAGCAGCCTCAGGATGTTCCGCTTGATGCCGTAGTCGAGGGCGACGACGTGGTGCCTCGGCGCCGCCAGCCGCCCGTAGCCCTTTCCCCATTGCCAGGAGGTTTCGTCCCAGGTGTAGCTCTGGCCGGTGGTCACGTCCTTCGCGAGGTCCATGCCGACCAGGCCCGGCCACGCCCTCGCCTCGCCGAGTAGCCGGCCGCGGTCGAAGCTGCCGCTTTTGCCGTGGGCGATGAGGGCATTCGGCGCGCCGCCGGTCCGGATGAGGCTGGTCAACGCCCGCGTGTCGACGCCGGCAATGCCGATGATGCCGCGCGCCTTCAGCCACTGGTCGAGGTTGCGTGTCGCACGGTAGTTCGACGGGTCGGTGATGTCGGTCTTCAGTACGCAGCCGCGCGCTCCCGGCGCCGCCGCCATGTTGACCGTCTCGATGTCCTCGTCGTTGACGCCGACATTGCCGATATGCGGGAAGGTGAAGGTGATGATCTGCCCGGCATAGGACGGGTCGGTCAGGATTTCCTGGTAGCCGGTCATCGCCGTGTTGAAGCAGACCTCGCCGACCGCCTCGCCCTCGGCGCCGATGCCCTGGCCCTCGACGATGGTGCCGTCGGCAAGGACGAGGAGGGCGGTCGCCGCCGGCTCCCGCCAGTTGCCGTCTTGTTCGCTGTTCATGGGGCGGAGTAGATAGCGGTGCCGGGTTGGCGCGTCAAAGCGAGGGAGCGGGCGGACGATGATCCGCGACGACATCAACGAAGCCGTCAAGGCGGCCATGAAGTCGGGCGACAGGGCCCGCCTCTCGACGCTCCGCATGGTCACCTCGGCGATCAAGAATGCCGAGATCGATGCGCGGACGAGCGGCAGGGAAATCGGCGACGAGGCCGTCCTCTCGCTTCTCCAGAAGCTGGTGAAGCAGCGCCAGGAATCGGCCGGGCTTTACGAGAAGGGCGGCCGGGGCGAGCTGGCAGCCCAGGAGCGGGCCGAGATCGCCGTCATCCAGTCCTTCCTGCCGCAGCAGATGGGCGAGGCCGAGATGGCCGCGGCGATCGACCGGGCGGTCGCCGAGACCGGCGCCGCCGGCGTCAAGGACATGGGCAAGGTCATCGGCGCCCTGAAGGCCGCCCATGCGGGCAGGATGGACTTCGCCAAAGCCGGCCAGATGGTCCGCGCCCGCCTCGGCGGCTGACGGCTGCCTCGGCTGCCCCGGAGCCGGAGGTCGGACCGGGGGCGATAGCGGTCGGCGACTTGGTGAGCCGGTTCGAGCGGTGGAAGTTTGGCGTCGGCCTCTCCCTCATCCGCATGAGGCCGGGCAGGCGCCTCCCGATCAAAGTTCGGGCGGGGCAGCCTCCTTCCCTCCGCGAGGGGGGTGCCTCGCTCTCGGCGCCAGGAGCGCGGAAGGCCGATTACGCGGCCTTGGCGCCGGCCTTCTCGATCGCCTGGTCGGCCAGCCGCCCGGTCAGTTCGGCGAGGTGGTCGAAGCTCGCCTTGAACGTGCCGACGCCGGCGGTCGCCGAGCGCAGTTCGACGATCAGGTCGCGGATTTCGGCCTGCGGAATCATCGCCTGGACGACGTCCCAGCCCTTCCAGCCCGGCCGCGCGTCGAAGCCGAGCAGCTGGCCGCGGCGCTGCGAGACGATGCCGTTGACCCGTGCGGTCGCGTCCGACGGCACCGCGATCTCGACCTTCAGCACCGGTTCGAGAAGCACCGGCTTGCACTGCGCCATGCCCTCGCGCATGCCGATCTGCGCGGCGGTCCGGAACGCCATGTCGGACGAATCGACCGAGTGGTAGGAGCCGTCGCTCAGCTTCACCGCGATGTCGACGACGTTGAAGCCGAGCGGACCCTTGGCGAGGTATTCGCGGATGCCTTCCTCGACGGAAGGAATATAGTTCCGCGGCACCACGCCGCCGGTGATCGCGTCGGTGAAGACGAAGCCGGAGCCGCGCGGCAGCGGCCTGATCTGCAGTTCGACGTCGCCGAACTGGCCGTGGCCGCCGGACTGCTTCTTGTGGCGGCCGCGCACGGTCGTGGCGCCCTTGATCGTCTCCTTGTAGGGGATCGTCGGCTCGTGGGTCTTGACCGTGATCCCGTACTTGCCGGTCAGGCGCTCGAGCGCGACGCGGAGGTGCATCTCGCCCTGGCCTTGCATGATCGTCTCACCGGTCTCCTGGGAGTGGGCGATGTTGAGCGAGGGATCCTCTTCGAGGATCTTCTGCAGCGCGGTCGAGAGCTTCACCTCGTCCTTGCGTTCCGACGAGGCGACGGCGGTGCCGATCACCGCGTCCGGACGGGTGAGCGCGATCGCCTGCTTCGGCGCCGCCTTGCCGGTCGCCAGCGTCATGCCGGTCCTCGCGCCGTCGAGCTTGCCGAGGCCGACGGTCTCGCCCTCCTTGCCGGCCTCGCGCTTGGCCGCCTGCTGGCCCATGATGCGGAACACGCCCGACACCCGCCCGACTGGCCCCGCCGGTCCGAGCAGCTCGGCGCCGTCGCCGATCGTGCCGCAGAGGATGCGCGCGATCGACAGCTTGCCGCCATGCGTCGTGTGCAGCGTCTTCATCACCTGCGCGGTGTCCTGTCCCGGCTCGATGCCGAGCCGGGCGCGCGTCTCGGCGATGCCGGGGGCCTCGTGGCGGATTGCCTTCAGGAGCCGGCCGATGCCGTTGCCGTGCTCCGCCGAGCCGATCAGCACCGGGCAGATGGCGCCGGTGCGCATTTCCTTGACGAGGTCGCGGAAGACCTTGTCGCGCTCCGGCTCGATGTCTTCGAGGAGCTGCTCCATCAGCGAGTCGTCGTAGTCGGCGAGCTTCTCCAGCATAGCGTAGCGGGCTTCGCTCTTCCGCGAGCGGTCGTCCTCGGCCATGTCGATCACCTCGCTCGCCGCGTGCTCGCGGTAGACGAAGGCGCGCTCGAGCGCGAGGTCGATGAAACCGGTGACGATGCCTTTCTGGGTCAGCGGAATGTGGCGGAGGATGAGCGGCACGCCGGAGGCCGGCTGCAGCATGTCGAGAACCTCGCCGAGGCTGCCTTCGGCCTTGTCGAGCTTGTTGAGGAAGAGGATGCGCGGGATGTGGCGGTCTTCCAGCGCCTTCAGGATCACCTGCAGCGCCGGGACCTTCTTCGGATCGGGCTCGGCGACGACGATGGCAAGATCGACCGCGGCAAGAACCGGCTCGGCCTCGAAGGCGAATTCGATCGAGCCCGGGCAGTCGACGAAGGTCAGGTGATCGCCCATGAAATCGGCTTCGGCGATGTTCACCTCGACGCTCATCTGGTGCGCCCGCGCCTCGGGCGAGGCGTCGCCGATCGTGTTCTTCTCCGCAACCGTCCCCTGACGTGGAATGGCGCCGCTCCGACTGAGCAGCGCCTCCAGAAGCGTCGTCTTTCCGCTGGCAAAGGGCCCCACCAGCGCAATGCACCGGGGGCCCGCAATCCTGCCGCCTTCTGCCATGGCCCTGCCTCCCCATGACCGTTCATGGTCCGAGCGCCGGCTGGGCGCCCGGGCGTGAGAGCCATCGTCTAACGGAACAGCCCGGCTGGCAAGCCGGGCTGTCCGGTTCCCCTGAACTCCGGGGAGGAAACGCGTCGGGCTACTTGCTGGCGTAAAGGTCGAGCGAGGTGATGCCCGCCGCGAGGTTCACGCCGGTATTGCCCTGGACGCTGAAGGGCTGCAGCGTGAAGGAGCGGTTGCTGCCGCCGACGAGCGCATTGGCGCCGACCCCGGCGACCAGCGAAGCCTCGGCCGAGGCGCCGCCGTAATGGCCTGCCAACGCATGGCGGGAATAGCCCGCCGGCGCGAAGACGCCCCAGACGAGCACGCCGCCCGTCGTGAAGCCGACGTCGAGGCCGAGCTTGTTGATGCGGCCGCTGTAACGTTCGTGGCGGCCGTCGGACGGCTGGAAGTCGCACGACAGGCGCTTCGACGAGCCGATCAGCATGCCGACGCCGGGGCTGACGGTGCAGGAAAGCACGCCGACCTTCACGCGGCCGGCCGCGTCGGCGGGACTGAAGGCGCCGCCGAAAGCGATGCCTGCGGCCAGCGCCAGCGCGCCGGTCTTGAGCGCAAGGGATTTCATCGACATGAGACGATCCTCCTGTCCTCAGGTGTGAAAAGGCTTTGCTGGAACATGAGAAAAACGCCCGACCGTGGCTGGGGTTCCACCGACCTCTGCGGTTCCGCGACAACGTGGCGCGCGGGCTCTGCGCCTCCCCATATGAAGCAGCGTTCATAAGTGCTTGATCAATCTTTGCTAAGGGTGCATCTGGCAGGCGCGCCCGCAGAGTTCCCCGCATGCTCGTAGCGTACCGTCTCAGCGATACCGGTCCGGAAATCGTGCCGATCGAGGCGGACGGCCGCGTGCCCGCCGACGCCAGCTGGGTCGACGTGTTCCAGCCGACGGCGGAGGAGGACCGTGCCACCGAGGCGTTTCTCGGCGCCAGCCTGCCGACTCGCGAGGAAACGCAGGAAATCGAGTTCTCAAGCCGCTTCTATACCGAGGACGGCGCGACCTACATGACGGCGCCGCTCCTCACCGGCATCGACATCGGCAAGCCGGTCCTCACCCCGTTCACCATCGTCGTCGCCCGCGACCGGATCGCGACGCTGCGCTACGAGGACCTGCGCGCCTTCCGCCAGTTCCTCGCCCGCGCCATCAAGCCGGGGAGCGGCTGCATCTCGGCGCCGGGCGTCTTCGTCGGGCTCATCGAGGCGGTGGTCGACCGCACCGCCGACGTGCTCGAACGGATCAGCGCCGACATCGACCGCATCAACTCGGAAGTGTTCGGCGTCGGGCGCGCCGATGCCCGCCAGCGCGGCCGCCGGCTCGAACTGATGATGGGCGACATCGGCGTCCAGGGCGACCTCGCGGCAAAGGCGCGTGAGAGTCTCGCCTCGCTCGAGCGCCTGGTCCAGTTCGCGACGCTGGCGCTCCCCAGTTCCTTCGCGAAGGGGTCGTCGAAGCAGCGCCTCAAGCTCGCCGGACGCGATATTCGTTCGCTCGAGGACCAGGTCACGTTCCTGTCGAACAAGATCAACTTCCTGCTCGACGCGACCCTCGGCCTCATCTCGGTGCAGCAGAACGAGGTGATCCGCATCCTCACCGTGGCGACCGGGATCTTCTTCCCGCCGACGCTGATCGCCACGATCTACGGAATGAACTTCGATTTCATGCCGGAACTGCACTGGGGGATCGGCTATCCGCTCGCCCTCGTCGTGATGATCGCCTCGGCGGTTCTGCCCTATATCTACTTCCGGCGGCGCGGCTGGCTCTGAGGCCGGAGCGGAATCGCGGGCAAACCGCGGTTCCCATGCTTTCTGCCAGGTAAATCAGGCATTTATCCTTATTAAAGCGGTGTGATGCCACATTCCGGCACGTGCGGGGAGTGGCCGTGCATGGGTTCGCTGCGCTGGAACATCGCAATTTTCGCCGTCGTCGGGCTCGGGCTCGTCGCCGGCGCGATCTTCATTCAGCGGATGGCGATGGACCGGCTCCTCTACCAGGACGCCGTCGCCACCGGTCGCACCTGGGCGGAATACGTCGCCACCAACCTTTCGGACATCAGGCAGATCGCCGAGGGCCGCGATCCGTCGCCGGAGAGTCGCGATTTTCTCGACCATGCCCGCAAGACCGGCCAGGTCTTCCTGTTCAAGATCTACGATGCGACCGGCCGCGTGCGCTACGAGTCCGACGCGCTGCCCGCAGGCGAGACCGACGAGGAGGATCTGGCCGAGCACAATCCCGAAGCTGCCGAGGCGATCGACGAGCGCCGCCCGGCGATCGAGGCGAAAGAGGGGGTGCCGCCGTCCCGGCCGCCCTTCTACTCCGAGGCCTACATCCCCTACATCGTCGGCGGCAGGGTGCTCGCCGTCGTCGAGACCTATGTCGACCAGACCGCCCGGCGCGCCGAGTTCGGCATCGTCCTCAACGAGGCGGCGATCCTCCTCGGCGTCCTCGTCATCCTCGCCTTCGGCATTCCCGCGGCGGCCTGGTACGTCCGCAGCCGCGACCACCAGAAGGCCGACGCGCGGGTTCAGTACCTTGCCAACTACGATTCGCTTACCGGCCTCGCCAACCGCACGCAGCTCGGCCGCCGTCTCGAACGGGCGCTCCGCCGCAGCGGCTCGGGCCCGGATCAGATCGCCGTCCATTGCATCGACCTCGAGCGCTTCAAGGACGTCAACGACCGCCTCGGCCACAACGCCGGCGACGTCGTCATCCGCACGGTCGCCGAGCGGCTGAAGAGCATCGCCGGGCCGAACGACATCGTCGCCCGGATCGGCGGCGACGAATTCGCGGTCGTCCAGATGAATGCCGCGGACGTGCGCGCCGCCGAGGCGCTGGCGGCCCGGATTCTCGACACGCTGAAGGAGCCCTACTGGATCGGCGGAACCGAGGTGACGATGGCGGCCCGCATCGGCATCGCGCTTTCCCCCGAGCACGGCACCGATTGGGGCCGCCTGATGCAAAGTGCCGATGTCGCGCTCCACAAGAGCAAGACCGGCGCCCACGATCGCATCCGCATCTTCACGCCCGAACTCGACGAGGAACTGTCGCGCCGGCTGGCGCTCGAAGCGACGATCACGCAGGCGCTGGAGAAGGACCGCTTCGTCCTGCACTTCCAGCCCCTCTACAGCCCGAGCGGCGACAAGCTCTTCGGTTTCGAGGCGCTGCTCCGCCTGCCGATGCCGGACGGCGGGTTCATCCCGCCGGCCGTCTTCATTCCGGTCGCCGAGAAGATGGGCCTTATCGACCGGATCGGCGCCCGGGTGATCGACCGCGCCATCGCCACGGCCTCGCGCTGGCCGGATCACGTCCGCGTCGCGGTCAATCTTTCGCCGCTTCAGTTCGTCGGCGGCGACATTGCCGCGGTCGTCTGCAACGCCCTGAAGAGGCACCGCGTCGCGGCCGGGCGGCTGGAGCTGGAGATCACCGAGAGCCTCCTTCTCCAGGACACCAAGTCCGTCCTTGCCACGCTCGGCGAGCTGAAGCAGGTCGGGGTCAGCGTCGTCATGGACGATTTCGGCACCGGCTATTCGAGCCTCAGCTACCTGTGGCGCTTCCCCTTCGACAAGCTGAAGATCGACCGCTCGTTCGTGGTGGCGCTCGACGCCGGCGACGTCTCGGCGCGCCAGATCATCCGCACCATGGTCGGCCTCGCCCGCTCGCTCGACATGCGGGTGACCATCGAGGGCGTCGAGAGCCTGCGCCAGTCCGAACTCATCCGCGATCTCGGCTGCGACGAGGTCCAGGGCTTCTTCTATGGCCGCCCGGTCGCCGAGAGCGAGGTCGGCCGCATCGTCATGGCGAATTTCCGGGCGGGTTTCGAGGTAACGGGGGCCGCCCAGCCGCTCGCGCGTGCCGCCGGCTGACGGCGGCCTTGTGAAATGGCGCAATCGGGAACACGCTTGCCGCACGCCGGTTAGCAAAAGGCGATTCCAGCCTCCGCCCGCGGTCGACGGCAATGTCGGGACACAACATCGAACTGGCGCCGGGTGAAGCTTCGCTCGCCATGGCGCGCCGCGCGCTCGGCCAGGTCGCCGGCACCGTCCTCGCCGCCGCCCCGCCGGTCAGTCTCGGCCGCCAGCTGACGGACCTGCGCGGCTTCGTTGGCCGCCTTTTCAACCGCCCGCCGCTCGGCGGCACGCGGGTCGCCGGCGAGCGGCCGTGGAACCTGGCGCTGCTTGCCGACCTCGACGTCTACCAGCGCCATTTCGATGCGGCGGCGGTGGCGCTCGCCGACATCTTCACCTTCAAGGTCCACCTCAACGGCGCCGAACTCGCCGCCGCCCATGCCGTTTTCGTCGAGAGCTTCATCGAGGCCCCGGTCGTCGATCCCGGGCAGCGCGACTTCATCGATATCGTCGTGCGGCTCATCGTCAGCGTCTCGACGCGGCGGATGGTCACCTACACGACGATGATCCGCGACCGCGACGATCCCTTTCCGGCGATCGTCGCGAAATGGCCGGGCGAGGTGACGGCGCTGCTCCTCGGCGGAGGTGTCTATGCCGCCGAGGTGCGCCGGCTCACCGGCGTCGATCCGGGCGTGCCGCTCGCGCCGCTCTATCTCGAAAACGCCGCGGCGCTCCTGCGCGCCAATCCGTCTTCGGCGCGCAAGTTCCGCGAACTGCTCCAGCTCGCCACGCCCTGGACCTGAGGATGACGGACGGTGAGACGTGTCCCGCGCCAATCCACTCGCCGTCATCCCCGCGAAGGCGGGGACCCAGTAAACGTGACGATTCCGATTGGCCCAGCGCGTTGTGCCGTCACCCCAAACCGCGCGGATACTGGCTCCCCGCTTTCGCGGGGATGACGGGCAGCGAGGCGACTGCTCCCCGCGTGCAAGAAGACGGCGCCGCCTACCGCATCCCGGCGCAGAAGCGCTGGATGCGCCCGCAGGCGTCCTCCAGCACGCGGTCCGAGGTCGCGTAGGAGATGCGGAAGAACGGGGCAAGGCCGAAGGCCGAACCCTGCACCACCGCCACGCCTTCCTCCTCGAGAAGCGCGGTGACGAAGTCCTCGTCGGTGGCGATCTTCTTCCCGCCCGCGGTCTTCCGGCCGATGGTGCCGGCGCAGGACGGGAAGACGTAGAAGGCGCCCTCCGGCCGCGGGCAGACGATGCCGTTCGCCTGGTTCAGCATCGAAACGACCAGGTCGCGCCGCTGCCGGAAAGCCTCGGCGAATTTCGGGATGAAGTCCTGCGGGCCGTTCAGCGCCTCGACCGCCGCCCATTGCGAGATCGAGGACGGGTTGCTCGTCGACTGCGACTGGATGGTCGCGATCGCCTTGATCAGGTGCTTCGGCCCGCCGGCATAGCCGATCCGCCAGCCGGTCATGGCATAGGCCTTCGACACGCCGTTGACGGTGAGCGTCCTGTCCTTCAGGCCGGGCTCGACCTCCGCCACGGTCGTGTAGACGAAGCCGTCATAGACGAGGTGCTCGTACATGTCGTCGGTGAGCACCCAGACATGCGGGTGCCGCATCAGGACGTCGGTCAGCGCCTTCAGTTCGGCGCGCGTATAGGCCGCGCCCGACGGGTTGGACGGCGAGTTGAAGATCACCCACTTGGTCTTCGCGGTGATCGCCTTGTCGAGCGCCGCCGGCGAGATCTTGTAGCCCGAGGCCTGCGTCGTCGGCACCTCGACCGGCGTGCCGCCGCCGAGCGCCACCATCTCCGGGTAGCTCACCCAGTAGGGCGCCGGCACGATCACCTCGTCGCCGGGGTTCAGCGTCGCCATGAGCGCGTTGTAGAGCACCTGCTTGCCGCCGGTGCCGACGGTGATCTCGTCGATACTGTAGTCGAGGTGGTTCTCGCGCTTGAACTTGCCGACGATCGCCGCCTTCAGTTCCGGAATGCCGTCGACGGCGGTGTACTTGGTCTTGCCGTCGCGGATCGCCTTGATCGCGGCTTCCTTGATGTTGTCCGGGGTGTCGAAATCGGGCTCGCCGGCGCCGAGGCCGATCACGTCGCGGCCGGCCGCTTTCAGCTCGCGCGCCTTGTTGGTGACGGCGATCGTGGCAGACGGCTTGATGCGGCTGAGCGAGTCGGCAAGGAAGGCCATGGTGGCTCCGTCGGTCAAAACGGCGCGGACCCTAGTGGCGGCGCGGCGGCCATGCAAGCGCGACTTTCCTCATTGGACCCGCCCGATGCGGCCCTGCCGCGGCAACCGTCGCCACGATGGACGGCAGGGTGCGACCGGCGCCTGTTATCCCGGCTTGCCCTAAGGGCGAGGGAAGGGGCTCCGGCATTCCTCCTGAATCCGCGGGCAAGGCGGGACACTTGCGCCCGACCGTGGTCTCACGCCGCCGCGCCGCGTCGGGTCGCCACGGTCACCGACGGCGCCGAGCGGATCGTCTGGAGCACCACGCAATAGCGCTCTGTCAGCTTGATCAGCGTCGCGATCTGCTCGTCCGTCAGGTCGCCCTCGATCTCGAAGGCGAGGCGGATCGCCTTGAACCCGACCGGCGCGTCCCTGGCGACGGCGAGCGTGCCGCGGAAATCGATGTCGCCTTCGGCGGTGAGCCGGGCATCGTCGATCCGGAAGCCAAGCGACGAGGCGACCGCTGCGAGCGTCACGCCGGCGCAGGCGACCAGCGCTTCAAGCAGCATGTCGCCCGAGCAGAGCGCCGCGCCGTCGCCGCCGGTCGCCGGATGGAGGCCGGCGCGCGCCAGTTCCCGCCCGGTCTCGACCGAGCAGGAGATGCCGTCGCCGAGCGAGCCCCGCGCGCGGAGCGTGATAATGGCGGCCTCCGGCTGCTCGCGGTAACGCTGCTTCAGCGGGGCCTGAATCGACTTGAGGTCGGCGGCTTCCATCGATTCGCTCCTTCGGTTGCGGGGAGGGCCCGATACTGAACATCAAATCGGGCCCGAGACAACGCGGGACAACCCGAGACAAGCCGGAGCCGACTTGGGCGGCCTGCACACGATCCGGCAACGCCCGGGTGCTAATCATCGGGCGATGGATTCGGTTCTAGCCGCCCTTCGCAACGGTTCCTGGCTGACCCGTCGGCGCCTCCTCGTCGTGGCGCTCGCCGTGCTTGCCTTCTCGCTCGTCACCCTCGCCGCCCTGATCGTGACCGCGCACGACCTTGTCGACGTGATGGGCCGGCCGCTCGGCACCGATTTTTCGAGCTTCCATGCGGCGGGGAGGGCGGTGCTGGACGGGCATCCCGGCGATCCGTTCAGTCCGCCGGCGCATTACGCCCGCGAGCAGGCGCTCTTCGGCCCGGCGACGCCTTTCTACGGCTGGCTCTACCCGCCGCTCTTTCTCTTCGTCGCCACGCCGCTGGCGGTCCTTCCCTACGGGCTCGCCCTGCTCGTCTGGCAGGGTGCGACGCTTGCCCTTTATCTGGCCGCGATCGGCGCGATCGTCCGGAGCGCCGGCCGGACGTTGCCGGCGTCGCAATCCGACCTCCTGCGAAGTCTGTGGCTCGTCCTTGCGCTCGCCTATCCCGCCGTCTTCGTCAATCTCGGGCATGGCCAGAACGGTTTCCTCAGCGCGGCCCTCCTTGGCGGCGGGCTTCTCGTCCTTGACCGCCGGCCGATCCTCGCCGGCATCCTCTTCGGCCTCCTCGCCTACAAGCCGCAACTCGGGCTCTTCATCCCTCTCGCCCTCGTCGCCGGCGGCTATTGGCGCGCGATCGCATCGGCCGCCGTCACCGTCGTCCTCTTTGCCGGCGCGTCCTACCTGGCCTTCGGCGAAGCAGCCTGGCGGGGCTTCTTCGAGTCGGCCGCCTATTCGCGCGCGGAACTGCTCGAAGCCGGCGGGCCCGGTTTCGAGAAGGCCCAGTCGGTCTTCGCCGCCATTCGCCTGTGGGGTGGCTCGGTCGGGCTCGCCTATGCGGTCCAGGGCGTCGTCACGCTCGCCGTCGCGGTCGTTCTCGTTCAGGTCTGGCGGAGCGACCGGCAGTTCGCGCGGAAGGGCGCGGTGCTTCTCCTTGCCGCCGTCCTCGGCACGCCCTTCAGCCTCGACTATGACCTGATGATCCTCGCGCCCGCTATCGCCTGGCTGGCGCTCCTCGGCCTCCGCGAGGGCTTCCGCCCATACGAGGCCTCGGTCCTCGCGTTCCTCTGGCTTGTCCCGCTCGTTGCGCGGAACGTTGCCGGCGCCACCGGCATCCCGCTCGGGGTCATCGCGGTCGCGCTGGCCTTCTTTATGGCCGCCCGACGCTCGGGGCCTATTGCGGGGTCGGCACCGGAGCCGGTTCGAGGCCGCTCAGATGCAGCGGATGACGGGCCGGATGTCCTTCCGCATAGGCCTCTTTCGGCGGCAGGACGTAAAAGTCGTCCGACCCCACGATCCTGACGGCGCGCGGCAGGGGCGTGGAGAGGGCCGCGCTGTCCTCCGGCACGGCCGCCAGCGAGGAAGACTTCGGCACAGGCGTAGCGGCGGCCAGCATCTTCGCGGGCGGCTGGAACGTGGCGGCGCAGGCAGGGTCGTAGCTTGTCCGGTAGCGGAAGGCGAAGGGCTCCTCCGCGTAGGGCTTTCCCTTCAGCGAGACGATGGTGGCGTCGGAGTCGGGCGAGCCGGAATAGCGCTGCGTGTAAAGCTCGGCGCCGCCGCCCGGATACATCGCCTGACAGGCCTTCAGGTCGGCCTTGATCTTCCGGCGCGAGGCCGAATTGCTGATCGGGAAGTAGTAGCCGTCGCAGGTGCGCACGCAGAGGGTCCTCACCGTGCTGAACCCGCCGGGTGCGCGTAGCGAGTCGCAACCTGAGCGCGAAAGGGCCATCTTCAGGTCGAGGCGGCGACGGTTGTTGGCGTCCGCAATGAAGCCGCCGCCGAAAATCCGGCCGAAAAGGCCGGGGCAGCCGGTCGGCCGGCCGAAGAGCGGAAATCCGCTGCAGTCGGGCGTCGGTCGCGACGGCCCGCTGCCGAGCGAGGCGAGTTCGGCCCGGATCTGGCTGCAGAATGCCGGTTCGGCGCTGGCGGCCGCCGGAATCGCGGCGGCGGCGAGCGATACCGCGAGATAGACAGCCGCGTTCCGCATCGGGTTCCCCGGCAAATCAGCGACGCCCACCTCGCTAATCGAAACGGGGATATCCGGTGGCGGTTCCATCCGGGCCCGCCGGCCGTCATTCACCTGTCACAGACCCGCGATACCCGCACGGCCATGCCTGACGCCTACAATGTCCTCTTCCTCTGCACCGGCAATTCGGCCCGCTCGATCATGGCGGAAAGCATCCTCCGCAAGGAGGGCGCCGGCCGCTTCAACGCGTTCTCCGCCGGCAGCCATCCCAAGGGCGAAGTGAACCCTTTTGCCCTCCGCGCGCTCGCCATCGGCGGCTACCCGGTCGACGGCCTTGCCTCGAAGTCCTGGGATGCGTTCGGCGAAGCCGGCGCGCAGAAGATGGACTTCATCTTCACCGTCTGCGACGACGCGGCGGGCGAGGCCTGCCCGGTCTGGCCGGGGCACCCGGCGACCGCGCATTGGGGGGTGGAGGACCCGGCGAAGGCGACGGGCAGCGATGCCGAACGCGAGGCCGTGTTCCTGCAGACGCTTGCCTATCTCCGGAACCGCATCCTCGCCTTCACCGCGCTGCCTTTGGCGACCATCGACGCGGTGGCCCTCCGGCATCACCTCACCGCGATCGGCCGGCTGGAAGGCGCCGGGAGCCGGCCGCCGGCCGCGGCTTCGACCGCCGCATAGGCCTCCGCCCGCCCTTTATATCCGTCCCAGAATGCCTATCTTTCCGCCTGCGCCGAAGCCGGCCGGGCGGCAGATTTTCTCCCCAACCTTCCGCGCCATCGACCGCTCGTTTCCTTGCCACCGCGCGGGGCGGGAGCTTACTGTCCGGCGCATAGAGGGGTTACAGCCATGCATGCCAAGGTGATCGTCGTCGGGTCCGGCCCGGCCGGCTATACCG
>DASRGK010000124.1:0-25044 GCA_035651055.1 Bauldia sp. | reverse complement strand
CCGGCTGATCGGCGTCACCCGCATCCGCTCGACCACGCCGGCGCGCAGCTCGGCAATCAGGCCGAAGCCGGAGAAGGTCGAGAACATCGCGAGCTGGACCAGCAATCCCGGCACGAACACGTTGAAGGCGCCGCCTTGCGGGAAGCCCGGCCCGGAGGCGATCGGCTCGAGGAGCGGCGCGAACAGCGCGAGGTAGAGGATCGGCTGCATCAGCCCGATGAAGACCCAGACCGGGTTCCTGAGCGTCAGCATCAGCGAGCGGACGAAGATGAGCCAGGTGTCGTGCAGGACCTTGTTCATGCCGCTTCGCCTTTTCTGTTTGCACCACGCCCTGCTCCCGCCACGTCAAAGGGAGTGCTCGAGACGAGCATGGCGATGCTCATTCCTTCTCCTCCCGGAGCGACCGCCCGGTCTTCCTCAGGAACACGTCGTCGAGGCTCGGCCGCGACATGGCGATGGTGGAGGCCGCCAGACCGGCGCCGTCGAGGAGCCGCAGGATCTGCGGCACCGCCGTGTCGCCGTGGTCGACGTAGAGGCGGACCTGTCCGTCCTCGCCGGCGCTCGCTTCGCGGACGAACGGCTGCGCCCTGGCGAGCGCCAGCACCGCGTCCGACTTGCCGTCGACGCCGAGCGTGACGAGGTCGCCCGCCACCTCGCGCTTCAGCGCATTGGGCGAGCCTTCCGCGACGATGAGGCCGTGGTCGATGATCGCCAGCCGGTCGCAGAGCGCGTCCGCTTCCTCGAGATAGTGGGTGGTGAGAAAGATCGTCATGCCGTCGTCGCGGAGCTTCCTCACCTCGTCCCAGATGCGCGCCCGCGCCTGCGGGTCGAGGCCGGTGGTCGGTTCGTCGAGAAAGAGGAGCTGCGGCTTGTGGATGATGCCGAGGCCGATATCGAGCCGCCGCTTCATGCCGCCGGAATAGGTCTCCGACTTCCGGTCTGCGGCCGATTCGAGTTCGAGGAGGACGAGAATCTCGTTCGCCCGCCGCTCCGCATCGGTCTTGCTCATGCCGTAGAGGCGGCCCTGGATGAC
Source organism: Bauldia sp. (assembly GCA_035651055.1). Classification (GTDB taxonomy): domain Bacteria; phylum Pseudomonadota; class Alphaproteobacteria; order Rhizobiales; family Kaistiaceae; genus JAFKKF01. The sequence continues at coordinate 24,011 of DASRGK010000124.1, read as the reverse complement.
CAGCTCGCGCCGGCCCGATTCGAGCGGGTCGCTGCCGCCGCCCTGCGCGACATAGCCGATGCGCTCGCGGATGAGCGTCGGCTCCTTCAGGAGGTCGGCGCCCGCCACGCTTGCCTCGCCGCCGCTCGGCGTGATCAGCGTCGTCAGCATCCGGAGCGTCGTCGACTTGCCGGCGCCGTTCGGGCCGAGGAAGCCGAAGATCTCGCCCTTGGCCACGTCGAGGTTGATGCCGCGCACCGCCTCGACCGGGCCGGTCTTTGCCCGGAACGTCTTCCTGAGGTCGCGTGTCGTGATCATCCGGGGGTCCCTGGCGCTCGCGTTCGGCCGGGCTGGCTATCCCCGGCTCGCGGCGAAAGCAAGGTAGCCCGGCGCTGCTGACAGCCCCGTGTCAGGAGCTTCATTGCGATCGGGCGTTGGCATCACCTCTCCCTCTGGGAGAGGTCGGCAAGCGAACGAAGTTCGCGCTCGCCCGGCTGACGCCGGGCTCACGACCTCTCCCCCTCCGGGAGAGGTGGGCGTGATGTCTGCCCTACACCCACACCACCCTGAGCAGCCCCTCGTAGTCCGCCGCGGTCAGCGCCCGCGGGTTGGTCGGGTGGCTGTGGTCGGCGAGCGCGCGTTCGACGATCCAAGGGATCTTCTCGTCCGGCACCTTCAGCGTCTTCAGCCCCGCAGGAATCCCGATCCGCCGGTTGAGCGCATCGAGTTCGTCGGCGAGGTCGGCGGCGGCAGGGATACCCATCGCGGCCTTCAGCCGGTCGAGCTTGTCGCCGACCGAGCCGGCATTGGCGCGCACTACCGGCGGCATCAGGATCGCGTTGAGCGTGCCGTGGTGGAGGCTGGGTTCCTTCAGCCCGCCGAGCGCATGCGAGAGCGCATGCACTGCGCCCAGTCCCTTTTGGAAGGTGAGCCCGCCTTCGAGCGACCCCATCATCATCTCGGCGCGCGCCGCGAGGTCGCTGCCCTTCGTCACGGCGCGGTCGATGTTCCGCCAGATGCGGCCGGCGCCATCGAGCGCGATCGCTTCCGCCGGCGGATTGTAGCGCGGCGACAGGAATGTCTCGATGCAGTGGGAGAGCGCGTCGCAGCCGGTCGCCGCGGTCAGCCAGGCGGGCAGGCCGAGCGTCAGTTCGGGATCGCAGATTGCAAGCTTCGGGAAGAGGTAGGGCGAGATGAAGCCTAGCTTCCGCCCGTCGTCCAGCGTGATCAGCGCCGCGCGGCCGACCTCGGCGCCCGTCCCCGCCGTGGTCGGAATCGCGATCACCGGCGCGACGGCGGCCGTGATCTTCGGCAGGCCGCCATAGATCGCGGCATAGGTTTCGAGCGGCCCGGAATGGGTGGCGAGCAGCGCCACGCCCTTGGCGAGGTCGATCGGCGAGCCGCCGCCGAGCGCGACGATCCCGTCGGCGCCGTTCTCCCGGTAGGCCGCGAGCGCCGCCTTGGTCGCGGCCTCGGTCGGGTTGCTCGGCACGTCGAGGAAGACCGGCGTACCCGCGCCGGCAAGTTTCGCCACCCGCTCGGTGAGCCCGGTCGCCGCGAGCCCCCGGTCGCTGACCAGAAGCGGCCGCCTGATCCCGAGCCGCTTCAGCGCATCGGGGAGAGTCTTGAGCGCACCCGGATCGAACTCGACATTGGTGAGGTAGGTGATGGCGGACATTCTGGCGCTGACCGGTTGGAACCCGGCGGTACGCCGGCGCCGCCAGTCTAGGCTGCCGGCCGGTCGCGGCGGAAGCCGTCAGCCGGCGCGGCGGCTCACCCAGCCGAGCGCCAGGCCGAACGCGACGAACATCACCAGAACCCCGATCATCACCAGCAGGCTCGTCTCGGACATGACCGATTCCCTCCATTTCCCCGCGCGATGGAGAATCGACCGGGCCGGACCGGCCGCGCCTTGATCTGGCGCAAGCCGCCGTTCACCGATTGCGAACAAAGCGTGAATACTATCTCCTGACAGTCCGCTTCAAGGCTTTGATTCGCCATGGCAAAGACCGCGCCCAACTACCTGGAAAGACTCAACCCGGAGCAGCGGCGGGCGGTCGAGCATGGCGACGGGCGGGTGCCGGCGCCGCCGCTCCTCGTCATTGCCGGCGCCGGTTCGGGCAAGACCAATACGCTGGCGCACCGCGTCGCCCACCTCGTCGTCAGCGGCGCCGATCCGCAGAAGATTCTGCTCATGACCTTCTCCCGCCGCGCCGCCTCGGAGATGGCAAGGCGGGTGGAGCGGATCGTCGGCAATGCGCTTCGCGGCCATGTTGGAGCGGCGGCCTCGGCGCTCGCCTGGTCCGGAACGTTCCACGGCATCGGCGCCCGGCTTCTTCGCGAATACGCCGCCGAGGTCGGGCTCGATCCCGGCTTCACCATCCACGACCGCGAGGATTCGGCGGACCTGATGAACCTCGTCCGCCACGAACTCGGCTTCTCGCACACCGAAGCGCGCTTCCCGGCAAAGGCGACCTGCCTCGCCATCTACTCGCGCACGGTCAACGAGGAGGCGCCGCTCGACGACGTCCTGATGCGCGCCTTCCCGTGGTGCGCGTCCTGGGAGAAGGAACTGAAGGCGCTCTTTGCCGCCTATGTCGACACCAAGCAGAGGCAGAACGTCCTCGACTACGACGACCTCCTCCTCTACTGGGCCGGCATGCTGGAAGCGGAGGCGATCGCCGCCGATATCGGCAGCCGCTTCGATCACGTACTGGTCGACGAGTACCAGGACACCAACCGGCTCCAGTCCTCGATCCTGTTGGCGCTGAAGCCCGACGGCAGCGGCCTGACCGTGGTCGGCGACGACGCCCAGTCGATCTATTCGTTCCGCGCCGCGACCGTCCGCAACATCCTCGATTTCCCGAAGGCTTTTTCCCCGCCCGCGGCGATCGTCACGCTCGCCCGCAACTACCGCTCCACCCAGCCGATCCTGGCCGCGTCGAACGCCGTCATCGGCCTCGCCGCCGAGCGCTACACCAAGGACCTCTGGTCCGAGCGGAAGGCGGCCGAGCGGCCGCTCCTCGTCACGCTTCCCGACGAGGCCGGCGAGGCCGCCTATGTCGTGGAGGAAGTGCTGAAGAACCGCGAGGTCGGCATGCCCCTGAAGGAGCAGGCGGTGCTCTTCCGCGCCTCGCACCATAGCGGCCCGCTCGAGATCGAATTGACCCGGCGGAACATCCCCTTCGTCAAGTATGGCGGGCTGAAATTCCTCGAATCGAGCCACGTCAAGGACGTGCTCGCGATCCTCCGCTTCGCCGAGAACCCGCGCGACCGGGTGGCCGGCTTCCGTGTCCTCCAGCTCCTGCCGGGTATCGGTCCCGCCACCGCCGCGCAGGCGCTTGACGCCGTCGGCCGCGAGGCGGACACCGCCGCCGCGTTTCGCCTTTTCGCTCCGCCGGCGCGCGCCGCCGCCGACTGGCCCGCCTTCGTCGCCGCCATCCGGTCGCTTCACGCCGGCGGCGGCAAATGGCCGGCCGACCTCGAACAGGCGCGCCTCTGGTACGAGCCGCACATGGAGCGCATCCACGAGGATGCCGCGATCCGCCGCAACGACCTCCTCCAGCTCGAGCAGATCGCCACCGCCTATCCCTCGCGCGAGCGCTTCCTCACCGAGCTCACCCTCGACCCGCCCGACGCGACCAGCGACCGGGCCGGCACGCCGCTTCTCGACGAGGACTACCTCATCCTCTCGACCATCCATTCCGCCAAGGGGCAGGAATGGCGCGCCGTCTATCTGCTCAACGCCATCGACGGCTGCATCCCGTCCGACATGGCCGCCGGCACCAGCGAGGAGCTGGAGGAGGAGCGGCGTCTCCTCTACGTGGCGATGACGCGGGCCAAGGACCGGCTCGACCTCCTCATGCCGCAGCGCTGCTACGTCCTGCAGCAGCGGCGGAACGGCGACCGCCACATCTTCGCGCAGCGCACGCGCTTCATCCCGGATTCGATCCTCGACCGCTTCGACATCCGCCTCTGGCCGGCCGTCGCGGCCGGGCCGATCGGCCGCCGCGCCGCCGGCCGATCTCCGGTCGACCTCGGCGCCCGCATGCGCGGCATGTGGCGCTGAACCGGAGCGATTCCAGAGCCTTGTGTTGCTGCCGGCGGGCTGGCGGCGGGCCTCGCGCCGAGTATATTCTCCAGCCGGCAAACTCGCTCGGAGTGGCGCGCATGGCTGACAGGACACTCGAATCGCCCCATCAGAAGGACCGCACCGAGGGTCTGACTGACACGATGAGCCGGCCGGGCCGCGTGTTTCGGGCGATCATCGGGGCGATCAGGTGGTGCGAGAGTCTCAACCGCAAATATGCCCGCGACGGAAACCTCCCCGTCTACGATAACGCCACCTTCCCGTGGGCGAAGGACGTTGAGGCAGAGTGGACGCTGATCCGCCGGGAACTCGACCGCCTGCTCCTCCGCAAGGACGAGCTGCCCGGCTTCCATGAGATCGCCAAGGAAGTCTCCAACATCTCGACCGACCGTAACTGGAAGACTTTCATGATCACCGGTTACGGCCACACTTCCGCGGCAGCGATCGCCGCCTGTCCGGAGACCTGGCGCATCCTCCAGAAGATTCCCGGCCTCAAGGCGGCGATGTTCTCGATCTTCGAGCCGGGCAAGCACCTGCCCCCGCACCGCGGCCCCTATAACGGCGTGCTCCGCTTCCACCTCGGTCTGATCGTGCCGAAGGCCGAGAAGGGCAGGATCGGCATCCGCGTCGCCGACCGCACCTGCTACTGGGAAGAGGGCAAGGCGCTCATTTTCGACGATGCCTTCGAGCACGAGGCGTGGAACTACAGCGACGAGGTCCGCGTCGTGCTCTTCGTCGATTTCGTCAAGCCGCTCCGCTTCCCGGCGCGCTTCTTCAACTGGTTGCTCCTCAACATCGCGATCTTCACGCCTTTCATCCGCGAGGGCTATAAGGCGCAGAAGAACTGGGAGAAGCGCTTCTTCGGCGACCGCAAATACACCGCCAACGGTATGTAGCCGGCGGGCGTCGGAAGGAGGCGCTGCACCCTCGTCCGCGAAGCGGGGAGGGGGACCGCCGCAGCCGGTGGATGGGGCGGGGCCGGCGCGGAGCCACCCGGCAAGACGCGACCTGCCTATGCCTCGCGCACGAGGCGCCACTACTCCAGCGTCTCGCCCATCTGCGCCAGAAGCTTCTGCGCGCCTTCGTGACCTTGCGCCGCCGCCGCCTTCAGCCACTTCACTGCCTCGGCGCGGCTCGCCTCGGGGCTCGAGCCGAAGATCTTTCCTTCCTTGTACATGACGCCGAGATTGAACTGGCCGGTGGCGTTGCCCTTGGCCGCCGCCTTGCGCAACCAGATCGACGCCGAGATCATGTCCGGCCGGACGCCGCGCCCGAGGCCGAGCATGACGCCGTAGGACGCCTCGGCGAGCGCGAATCCCTGGTCCGCCGCCAGCTTCAGCCAGATCACCGCCGCGCGGTCGTCCTGCGGCAGGCCGAGTCCGTTCGCAAGCATCAGCCCGTACTGCGTCTGGCCGGCCGGGTCGCCGCCTTCCGCCGCCTGCTTGTACCAGCCGGCGGCGGCGGCGAGGTCCTGTGGCACGCCACGCCCGAACTGGTAGGCAAGGCCGAGGTTGATCTGCGCCTGGCCGAAGCCCTGGGCCGCCGCCTTGCGGTACCAGTCCAGCGCCTCCGGCAGGTTCTTGTCGGCGCCGCGGCCCATCGCCACCATCGTGCCGAGGCTGGTCTGGGCGACCGGCGAGCCCGCTTCCGCCGCCTTGCGGTACCACTTGTAGGCTTCCGCATCGCTCTGCTCGACGCCCTCGCCGACATCGTAGTCGTAGCCGAGCGTGAACTGCGCGGCGACGTAACCGCCGTCGGCCGCCTTCCGCAGCTCTGTGATTTCCTCCTCGAAGCGCCTCGCCGCGGCATAGGCGAGGGCGAGCTGGAACGTATAGCGGAGCTCGCCGGGCGAGGCCGCCGCCGCGGCCTCGCATGCCGGAATCGCGACCGCAATGTCGATCTTGTCGAACGCCACCGGCGGCACGTCTTTCGGGCGCGCCGCGTCGGTGACGTTGGCGGCGAGCCGGTCGCAGTCGGCGCCCGGGTCGGCAAACGCCGGACCGGCGCCGGCAAGAAGGACGAGGAATGGCGGGACGAGCCGTCTGAGCATAGATACCTCGGGATGAATCGTTCCGGTTTCCGGCAAAGCCTAACCAACCGGCGCGCGCTCGTCGCCCCAAATTGGCGTGAGCGGCGCTAGATGATCCGCTTCGCCCGGCTCCTCGACCGCCTGGTCCTCGCCCCGCAGCGGAACGTCAAGCTCCGCCTGCTCGCCGACTATTTCCGCCAGACGTCCGACCCCGACCGCGGCTATGCGCTCGCCGCGCTCACCGGCCAGCTCGACATTCCGGCGGTCAAGCCGGCCATGCTCCGCGCTCTGGTCGTTGCCCGCGTCGACGAGGTCCTCTTCCATTATTCCTACGACTATGTCGGCGACCTTGCCGAGACGATCGCGCTCGTCTGGCCCGCGCCTCCGCCTGCCGCCAACGACGATGCCGGCGACCTCGGCCTCGGCGCGGTCGTCGAACGCCTGCTCGCCGCCTCCCGCCTCGAGGGTCCGCGCCTCGTCGAGGCGCTCCTCGACCGACTCGATGCGACCGGGCGTTGGGCCCTCATCAAGCTCGTCGCCGGCGGTCTCCGCATCGGCGTCTCCGCCCGCCTCGCCAAGCAGGCGCTTGCCGACATCGGCGGCAGGGCGGTGAACGAGATCGAGGAGGCCTGGCCCGGCCTCGATCCGCCGTTCCTCGACCTCTTCGCCTGGCTGGAAGGCCGCGCGCCCCGGCCCGAAACGAAGATCGCCGCGCCGTTCCGCCCGGTGATGCTCTCGCATGCACTCGCCGACGACGAACTGCGGCTGATCACGCCGGAGGTCTATGCCGCCGAATGGAAGTGGGACGGCATCCGCGTCCAGGCGGTGCGCGAGGCCGGCGTCTCGCGTCTCTACAGCCGCACCGGCGACGACATTTCCGGCGCCTTCCCCGATCTGGTCGACGGCCTTCACTTCACCGGCGCGCTCGATGGCGAGCTACTGGTCGGGAGACGGAGCGCGGAGGGCTTCGCCGTCGGCTCCTTTGCCGACCTGCAGCAGCGCCTCAACCGGAAGAGCGTCACGGCCAGGCATATGGATGCCTTCCCGGCCTTCATCCGCGCCTATGATCTCCTCGTCGACGGCGAGGAAGACATCCGCAGGCTCCCGTTCCGCGAGCGCCGCGCGCGTCTGGAGGCGCTGATCGCCCGCTCGCGCCTCGACCGGCTCGACCTGTCGCCGCTCCTATCCTACTCCGGCGGCGAGGAGCTGATGGCGCTCCGCGCGGCGCCGCCCGAGGCGGTGATCGAAGGCGTCATGCTGAAGCGCTGGGACTCGGCCTATGAGCCCGGCCGCCCGAAGGGCCCCTGGTTCAAGTGGAAGCGCGATCCGCACACCGTCGACGCCGTGCTCATGTACGCGCAGCGCGGTCACGGCAAGCGCTCGTCCTACTATTCCGACTACACGTTCGGGGTCTGGCGCGGCGGCGCCGGCAGCGAACTCGGCGAACTGGTTCCCGTCGGCAAGGCCTATTTCGGCTTCACCGATGAGGAACTCGCCGAGATCGACCGCTATGTGCGCAACAACACCGTCAACCGCTTCGGCCCAGTAAGGGAAGTGGTCCACGAGCCCGGCAAGGGCCTTGTGCTGGAAGTCGCCTTCGAGGGCCTGCAGCGGTCGGGTCGGCACAAGTCCGGCCTTGCCATGCGCTTCCCGCGGATCGCGCGGCTGCGCTGGGACAAGCCTCCCTCGGAAGCCGACCGCATCGAGACGCTGGAAAAGCTGATCACGCCGCAGGCGTAGCTACTTCGTCGCGAGCGCCATGTCGATCGAATCCACGGCCATAAGCGCCTGCCCGTCGGCGTTCGGCTTCTGCGCCACGAGCAGAATCGTCATTGGAAATGACGGCTCGCTGGCGAACTTCTCCACCATCGGAAACCTCAGCAGGAAGTCCTCGCTGGTCGCACTGCCGTCGCTCTTAGCCGGATAACGCAACTCCATCGATTGGTTGCCGAAGATCACGATGAGCAGGGCTCGCCCGCCCTCGCTCAGCTCGACGTGACCCCGGATATCGGCATTGGCGCCGGTCACCTTTGGCAGAGCCTCCGGCTTGATCGGGAAGTTCACTGCGAAAAGTCTGCGTTCGACCAGTCCCGGCGATCCGGGGAGGTTATCCAGAATAAAGTTGTCGAAGAGGACACTCAAAACCGTTTCATTGAAGACAGGCGTGGCCTGAATGTCGGAGAATTCGATCGCTCCCCACAGCGAAGTCTTTGCTGGCGGCGCGTCAGCCGCGAAGCCGGCGCTTGTCCCCATGATGCCGAAAGCGAAGCCCAACCCAAGCCGGACGAACCGGTGCATTGTCCCCTCCCGGTTGCAGGATTATTTCCGAGCAACCTTAGCGTATAGGTGCGGCGAATACTACCGCGATTGCACAACGCGACCGTGGTCTGGCGGACATCCTGTCGCCGCCGCCTGCCCGGCCTCTAGCCCGCCGCCTCGCCACCGACTGCCGCGGCAATCGAAGCGAGCCCGCTCCGGTCGAGCCGCTCCGAGAGGCCTTCCAGAATCGTCCGGACGAGTCCCGGACCCTCGTAGATCATCCCGGAATAGATCTGGACGAGGTCGGCGCCGGCAGCGATCCGCGCCCACGCCGTTCCGGCCGAATCGATTCCGCCGGCGCCGACGAGCGCCATCTCCCGCCCGACCAGCCGCCTCGCCTTGGCGAGCATCGCCATTGCCCGCGCCGCGAGCGGCCTGCCCGACATGCCGCCGGCCTCGCGCTTCTCCGGGTCGCTGAGCCCCTCGCGCGACAGCGTCGTGTTCGCGATGATGAGCCCGTCGACGCCGGCATTGATCGCGGCCTCGGTCACCGCGGCGAGCGACGGATCGTCGAGGTCCGGCGCGATCTTCAAGAGTATCGGCGGCTCGCGCGGCGCGCCTGCCTTGGCCGCCATCACCAGGCCGAGCAGCCGCTTCAGCGCCTCCGCCTCCTGCAGGTCGCGCAGGCCCGGCGTGTTGGGCGACGAGACGTTGATGGTGACGTAGTCGGCAATGTCGGCGAAGCGTTCGACGCCGCGGGCATAGTCCGCGGCCCGGTCGCTGCTGTCCTTGTTGGCGCCGAGATTGACCCCGACGATCCCCGTCCGCCGCCGCGCACTGAGCCGGCGGTGGACCGCGTCGTGGCCGTCGCTGTTGAAGCCGAAGCGGTTGATGATCGCGCGGTCGCCGGGCAGCCGGAACAGACGGGGGCGGGGATTCCCCGCCTGTGGCAGCGGGGTCACCGTGCCGACTTCGACGAAGCCGAAGCCGAGTGCGAACAGCCCGTCCACCGCTTCTGCGTTCTTGTCGAAGCCCGCCGCCATCCCGACCGGATTGAGGAAGCTCAGTCCCATCAGGTGGCGCCCGAGGCGCGTATCGTCTGGCGGCGGGCGGTGCGGGAGGAGCCCGCTCGCCAGCGCCCGGATCGCCAGCCGGTGCGCATGTTCCGGGTCGAGCCCGAAAAGGAGCGGCCGGAGGAGGGAATAGAGCCGGCTCACAGCGCAAGGTCCGGGAACACATGCTGCCCGTCCGCACCAAGCGGCAGCGGCTTCACCCACACCACGGCGGCAAGCGGCAGGTCGCCGTAGAGATGCGGGAAGAGCTGGCCGCCGCGCGACGGCTCGTAGCGGAGCTTCGGCCCGAGCCTGGCCTCGTCGACCGCCGCAAGCAGAAGGTCGCGCTGCCCGGCAAAATGCCTTGCCGCCGTCTCCGCCGCCTGCGCCGCGGTCGAGAAATGGATGAACCCGTCGGCACGGTCGGCCGGCGAGCCGCGGAACACGCCCGCAGCCTCGGCCGCGCGCCAGAGATCAGCCGGACAAATCTTGTAGATCGTGCTCACCCCTCACCACTTCTCCGAAAGAGGCACTGCATCCTCCCCCCGAAGCAGGGGAGAGCCTGTCCGGGGAGTGACCGGCCGCAGGCCGGTGGAGGGGGCGTGGTCCGCACGGACGTCACCGCCGCGACTTGAACCGCTCCGTCGCCCCGATCAGCTCGTGGACGATGCCCGGCTCGCTCATCGCGTGCCCGGCGTCGGGGACGATGCGGAAATCCGCTTCCGGCCATTTCCTGTGCAGGTCGTGCGCAATGAAGATCGGCGTGCAGAGGTCGTAGCGGCCGTGCACGATGACGCCGGGGATGTCGCGCAGCCGCGTTGCGTTGGCGATCAGCTGGTCGTCGCGGTCGAAGAAACCGCGATGGTGGAAGTAGTGGCTCTCGATCCGCGCGAAGGCGAGCGCATAATCGGGCTGGCCGAAGGCGGCGACCCGGCCGGGATCGGGGAGGAGGGACAGCGCCGAGCCTTCCCACATCGCCCAGGCCCGCGCCGCTTCCATCTGGACCTTCGGGTCGCTCCCGGTCAGCCGGCGGTAGTAGGCTTCCATCAGGTCGCCGCGCTCGGCCTCCGGGATCGGCGCCAGAAACCCTTCCCAGTTCTCCGGCAGCATCAGCGATGCGCCTTCCTGGTAGAACCAGAGCAGCTCCTTGCGGCGGAGCGTGAACACCGCGCGCAGGATCACCTCCTCGGCGCGGTCGGGGTGGGTCTCGCTATAGGCGAGCGCCAGGCACGAGCCCCACGACCCGCCAAACACCTGCCAGCGCTCGATGCCGAGCGTCTCGCGGATTCGCTCCATGTCGGCAACCAGATCCCAGGTCGTGTTTTCGCGCAGCTCCGCGTTCGGAGTCGACTTGCCGCAGCCGCGCTGGTCGAAGACGACGATGCGGTAGGCGGCCGGGTCGTGGAAGCGCGGCATGGTTGCGTTGCTGCCGGCGCCCGGTCCGCCGTGCAGGATCACTGCCGGTTTGCCCTTGCGGTTGCCGTATTCGGCCACGTGCAGCTCGTGCAGCGCCGAGACCTTCAGCCGGTGGACGGCGTATGGCTCGATCGGTGGGAAGAGAAATCGGCGCGCTTCAGGCATGTCTGGCGGACTCGGTTGTGCTCTGGGCAGGCGGTGGCGGGACAGGTCTCGATTCGCGGCCCGGACGGCGGAGGAAGTCGACGATACGTTCGGCCGCGGCGCCGGGTGCGCCCGTTGCAAGGCTAACGCCGGCCGTGACGAGAAGGCCGAGCCGCACACCGTAAACCGCCGCGGCGGCCGGCGAAACATCGCCGGGGAAGCCCGCCGGCGGCGACCCGCGGAACATCGTGGCGGCAACGTAATAGGCGGTGATCCCGAGGCCGCTCGCAAGGCCCGCTATGGCGCCGGCCCGGTTCAGGCGCCGCCACCAGATCGCGAGGAAGAGGATCGGCGCGAAGGCGCTTGCGCTGAGCGCCGGCACGATGAGGCCGAAGTCGAGCGCCGCGGTTCCGAACCGGCCTGCGGACCACGCCGCGCCGGTCACGATCGCCGCAAGCGCCAGCCGCGTCAGGATGATGCGCCGGCCGGGCAGCGCCTTCGGCGCCAGCACGCCCCCGTAAAGGTCGTGGCCGAGGCTGGTCGCGGCGGTGAAGGCCAGCGCCGTCGCTCCCGCCAGCCCGGCGGCGAGCACCCCGGCGGCGATCAGCGCCGACATGACAACGGGCAGGTCGGTGATGTCGGCAAAGGCCGGCACGATCGCGTCCGGGCTGAGGCCGATATCGCCGGCGCGGAGCGCTCCCCCCGGCCCGATGGTCGCCGCACAGGCGGCCCGGAACGCGTCGATGTTGCTCGGGTCGAACCCGCAGATGCGGACGAGCCCCTGCCTGCCATAGGCGAAGACCCAGCTTGGCAGGCTGTCCGCGTCGGCATCGACCAGGTCGCGCCAGATCGCGTATCGGGCGAAGGCGGCGAGCGCCGGCGCCGTGAGCAGGATGGCGGCGGCGACCGCCAGCGTCCACGCGCCGGCAAGGCGCGCTCCGCCGGCGGTGAAGGTGACGGCGCTCCGCGCCACCAGCGAGGGAAGCGAGGCCGTCGCCAGCGCAAAGGTTGCCCCGAGCGCGAAGAGGCTGGCGCCGCCGATCCCGTGGAGCGGCAGGAGGTGGCCCGCCATCGCCTCGCTCGCCTCGGCGCCGGTCGCCGCCAGCGCATAGCCGTAGGCGAATTGCGGCAGGGGTATCCCGTACTCGCGGACCGAGATCGCGGCGCCCGGAATGAAGAGCCCGAAGAGAAGCACGACCGCCTCGGCTCCGGCGACCAGCACCACCGCGCGCATTCCGCCGAAGAGCGAGGATGCGAGGACCATCGCCGCCACCGCCACGGCGGCCGTCGCGGGTGCCAGCGACAGCGCCGCCGCGGCGAGGCCGGCGGTCGCCGCCATCGTACCGGCGAGGGGCGGCAGGGCGAAGAGGAGGGTGAGGACGGCGGCCGTTGCCCGGATCGCGCGGCCGCCGAAGCGGAGGCCGAGAAACTCGGCGAGCGTCGCCGCGCCCGATTTCTGGAAGTAGGGCGCGACCAGGACCGTCAGCAGGAGGAAGCCGCCGGCATAGCCGAGCGTCGCGGCAAGCGCCCCGTCGGCGCCGTCGTACCAGGCGCCGGTCAGCCCGGCGATTCCCGGCAGCGAAAGGCTGGAGACGGCGCTGCCGAGGCCGTTGAATCGTACCGGGATTGCCCGACCGCCGAGGAAGAACTCGTCCTCGGCGAGCGTCCTGCCCGAGAACCCGACGACGACCAGCGCCAGTCCGACGAGGGCGACGACCAGGGCGATGATGGCGCGGTCGGGGAGGCCCATCTGGCCGAGGATGGCGACGACCAGCACCACGAGGGCGAAGGCTGCCGAGAAGAGCGCGAGCACGCGCCCGACATGCCGACCGGCTCCCTGTTCGCTGGGCGCCATCGCCGGCTAGTCCCCGGAATGGCTGTGACTGCGGTCGATCTCGCCCTGCCGCCGCGCGAAGCGGAAAGCGATCGCGACCCATGCGAGCGGCAGCCCGATCGCGGCAAGCGCAAAGCCGAGCGGCAGCCCGAGGAACGTCGAGCGGTCGAGCGGCGCCCTCAGCACAGTGAGCGCCAGGGCAAGGGCAAGCGCGCCGGCGAGGGTCGCCCCCGCCAGCAACGCCGATTTCCGCCAGCGCCGCCGCTCGCTCTCGTCCATTCCGCTCCCGCCGATTCGAGGGTGGAGAATCGCATGTTGCGCATGCTTGTCCCATGCCGCATAGCGGCCCGGCTGCCTTGCGCCGGTCCGGGCATTGCGGGAGAATCCGCTTGCCGGAAACTGAATTGCCGGCAAAGACCTCGAAAAATTCGGAGGCGACGGCATGCTTAAGGAATTCCGGGAATTCGCACTGAAGGGCAATCTGGTCGATCTCGCGGTCGGCTTCATCATCGGGGCCGCGTTCAGCGGCCTCGTGCAGTCGGTGGTGAACGACCTGCTGATGCCGATCATAGGCTGGATCACCGGCGGCATCGATTTCTCCAACATGTATATCCAGCTTTCCGGCGCGCCGGCGGCTACCCTCGCGGAAGCCCGCAAGAACGGCGCCACGCTCGCCTACGGCAACTTCATTACGCTGCTCATCAATTTCCTGATCGTCGCCTGGGTGCTCTTCATGGTGGTCAAGGCCATGAACCGGATGAAGCGGCAGGCGCCGCCGCCGGCTCCGGCCACGCCGCCGCCCCCGCCGCGCCAGGAAATCCTGCTCCAGGAAATCCGCGACCTGCTCGCGCGCCGCGCCTGACGCGCTTCCTGTAGTTCGCTGCCGCCGCCGGACGGTCATCGTCCGGCGGCGTTCGCTTTAGGGAGGAATTCGGCTCGTCATGGGAATCGACACGCTCATCTCCGCGCTGAGGCCCGAGGCGCGCGAGGCGCCGGAGAGCGGCATCGTCGAAGTCTTCAACTATGGCCGCGAGCGGCCGGGCCTGATCCCGCTCTGGGCCGGCGAGGGCGACATGCCGACGCCCGCCTTCATCCACGAGGCGGCGACGAGGTCCCTGGTCGAGGGCGAGACCTTCTACACCTACCAGCGCGGCATCCCGCCGCTCCGCCAGGCGCTTGCCGACTATCACCGCCGCACCTTCGGCGTAACGCTGCCGGTCGACCGCTTCTACGTCACCGGCTCCGGCATGCACGCGATCGAACTGGCCGTCCGCCTGGTCGCGGGGACCGGCGACGAGGTCGCCGTGCCGATGCCCGCCTGGCCCAATCTCGCCGCCGCCGTCGGCGTCGCCGGCGCCCTGCCGCGCCCGGTCGCCATGCGCCTCGGCAATGACGGCTGGAAGCTCGACCTCGACCTCCTGTTCGACACGGTCACCCCGCGCACCAAAGCGGTCTTCCTCAATTCGCCCTGCAATCCGACCGGCTGGACCGCGACCCGGGACGAATTGTCGGCGATCCTTGCCTTCGCGCGGCAGCGCGGGCTCTGGATCATCGCCGACGAGGTCTATCACCGCTTCTTCTACGGCGCGCCGCGCTCGCCCTCGTTCTACGACATTGCCGACCCCGACGACCGGGTCCTCTACGTCAACACCTTCTCGAAGAACTGGGCGATGACCGGCTGGCGGATCGGGTGGCTGTCGGCGCCGCCGGTCCTCGGCCAGACGATCGAGAACCTCATCCAGTATTCCAATTCCGGCGTGCCGGTCTTCAGCCAGCGCGCCGCGACGGTCGCCCTGAATGAGGGCGATGCCTTCATCGACGTCCAGGTCAGGCGCGCCCATGAAGGCCGCGACATCATCTGCAGCGGGCTCCGCGCCACCGGGCGCACGCGCTTCGCCGAGCCGGCCGGCGCCTTCTACCTGTTCTTCGCGGTCGAGGGGGAGACCGACACGCGCCGCCTGGCGCTCCGCCTGGTCGACGAGGCCAATATCGGCCTCGCTCCCGGCACCGCCTTCGGCGATGCCGGCGCCGGCTACATGCGCATCTGTTTCCTCAAGAGCGCCGACCAGATGCGCGAGGCGACCGACCGGCTGGTCGCCTGGCTGAGGAAGTGAAGCCGCCGTCCCTTGTCCTGACCGCCCGCACGCTTGCCGTCGCGGCTGCCGGCGGCGGCCTTGCCACGCTCGCGGGCCTCCCTGCCTCGTGGCTGACCGGGGCGATGCTCGTCACCGCCGCCGCCTCGATCGGCGGCTGGGACACGCGCCTGCCGCGCCTCCTCTTTGCGGTGGCGATGGTGTTCATCGGCACGACGCTCGGCGTCGGCGCCACGCCCGACGTCGTCGCCCGCGCCGGTTCGTGGCCGGTGAGCGTCCTCCTCCTCCTCGCCAGCATCGTCGCCGTCCAGGTCGCGGTGCAGTTCTTTCTCGTCCGCGGCATGGGCTGGGACCGCATGACCGCGTTCTTCGCCGCCATCCCGGGCGCGATGAGCTACGTGCTGGTCACGGCCGCCGAGGCCGGCGCCGACCTTCGCCGCGTCGCCGTCGGCCAGTCGACGCGCGTCTTCCTCCTGGTCGCGCTGCTGCCGCCGGCGATCACCGCGGTCGAGCCGCATGCGCTCGCCGTATTCACCCCGCTCGTCGCCGGCTGGGGCGAGCAGGCCGCGATGCTCGCCGCCGGGACCGCCGGCGGGCTCCTTTTTCATTTCCTCCGCGTGCCGGCCGGGCTCCTTTCCGGCAGCCTCATCGCCAGCGCCGTCCTGCACGGCACCGGCCTCGTCGCCGGCACGCTGCCTGGCCCGGTGGTGATCGCGATCTTCATCACGCTCGGCGCCTTCGTCGGCAGCCGCTTCGTCGGGACGAGCTTCGCGTTCCTGCGTCAGGTCGGCCTTGCCGCCCTCGCCTCGTTCGTGATTGCGCTGGGGCTGGCCGGGGCCTTTGCGCTCCTCTCGGCCACGCTTACCGGCGTTTCATTGCCGGAGACGATGGTCGCCTTCGCGCCGGGCGGCCTCGATTCGATGACCTCGCTGGCCCTGGCGCTCCACATGGACCTAGCCTTCGTCTCGGTTCATCAGCTCGCGCGTTTCATTGGCGTCGCGCTGGTGACCCCGATTATTGTCCGGCTGATGAGGCGGAAGCGCTAATCATCGACCAACCGGACCGCTCGATCAAAACTGTTTCCGGTCGCCCGAAATAGAAACTATGAATAACCTCTCGCGTCATTGGACAACCGGAGAGGGTGCGATGATCGAACTCCTAAAAGACCCAATAGAGATAGTTACCCACGCTGTTGGTGCTCTAGCAATAGTATTTGGAGTATATCAATACTATAGATCAGAGAAATGGAAAAGATTGGAATTCGTTTCCAAGTCGTATAAAGAAACAATCGATGACGCGTTATGTCAGCGCGCGCTGACGCTTATAGACTATCCAGCT
Organism: Bauldia sp.; assembly: GCA_035651055.1. Classification (GTDB taxonomy): domain Bacteria; phylum Pseudomonadota; class Alphaproteobacteria; order Rhizobiales; family Kaistiaceae; genus JAFKKF01. The sequence continues at coordinate 7,777 of DASRGK010000124.1, read as the reverse complement.
GACATCATATCCTCTGTTCCTGATCTCAAAGAATTTTCGAAAAAGGACGATTGTGGGTTGCACAAAGTTGCATTGGCGTCAGCTCTAGATTTCAGTCAAGACGAAGTAACGGCCCTAGACGTAGAAGTCAGAAAATACTTTGACCGATTGTTTGTTTATATGGAGCAGTTCGAGCGAGCAATACGCGCCGGCTTAGTCAAAGAAGCCGAAGTTCTCCCATATTTCAACTATTGGATATACAAGATAAATACTGAAGACTCTGCCGGTGCTGCGATAAGAAAATACGTTGAGGAAGCAGAATTCGATGATGTCGAACGTTTCCTAAAGCGTGGTTCCGCTTCCCCGGAAATCGAGACTTCGTCGAGCCGTTAGCCGCCGGCGGGCGGGAAGACGAGGCGTGAATTGCCGCCGGCCGCCGCCACCCGCGGCTCGCCCGCGGGCTCGGCAAAGCGCGGCAGGCCGAGCTTCTGCCACACCTCGGTCAGTGCCGTGGCGAGCGTCGCGATCAGCGCCGCGTCGTGGAACGGCGTCGGCGTGATGCGGAGCCGCTCCGTGCCGCGCGGCACGGTCGGATAGTTGATCGGCTGGATGTAGATGCCGTGCTCTTCGAGGAGCAGGTCGCTCGCCCGCTTGCAGAGATCGGCGTCGCGCACCGCCACCGGCACGATATGCGTCTCGGTCGGCATCACCGGCAGGCCGGCATCGAGGAGCGCGGCCTTGGTCGCGGCGACCGCGCGCGCCTGGCCTTCGCGCTCGGCCGAGGATGCCTTGAGGTGGCGGATCGCGGTCAGGGCGGCGGCGGCCACCGCCGGCGGCAGTGCCGTGGTGAAGATGAAGCCCGGCGCGTAGGAGCGGATCGTGTCGACCACCACCCGGCTGCCGGCGACATAACCGCCGAGCGTGCCGAAGGCCTTGGCGAGCGTCCCCTCGATCACGTCGATGCGGTTCATGACGCCGTCGCGCTCGGCGATGCCGCCGCCGCGCGGGCCGTACATGCCGACCGCATGCACCTCGTCGAGATAGGTCATCGCGCCGTACTTCCGGGCGAGGTCGGCGATCATGCCGATCGGCGCCACGTCGCCGTCCATCGAATAGACCGACTCGAAGGCGATCAGCTTCGGGCGCACCCGCGACAGCGACTTCAGAAGCGTTTCGAGATGGTCGAGGTCGTTGTGGCGGAAGATCATCTTCTGCGCGCCCGAGCGCCGCACGCCCTCGATCATCGAGGCGTGGTTCAACTCGTCGGACAGGATCACGCAGTCGGGCAGCATCCGCGCGATCGTCGAGATCGCCGCCTCGTTGGAGACGAAGCCCGAGGTGAAGACGAGCGCCGCTTCCTTGCCGTGCAGGTCGGCGAGTTCGGCCTCGAGCGCGACCAGCGGGTGAGTGGTGCCGGAAATGTTGCGCGTGCCGCCGGCGCCGACGCCCATCCTCGCCGCCGTCTCGTTCATCGCCGCGATCAGTTCCGGGCTCTGGCCCATGCCCAGGTAGTCGTTCGAGCACCAGACCGTGATGTCGCGCGTGCCGCTTTCCGTATGCAGGATCGCGCGCGGGAACTGCCCGGCGACGCGCTCGATGTCGGCGAACACCCGATAGCGTTTCTCGGCGTGGAGGGCCGCGATCGCCTCTGCGAAAATCGATTGATAGTCCATGGGAATCCGCCGTTTAGAACGGTGCGAAATTAGTAGTCCGGCCCGGCCGAGTCCACCGACACGTTGCCGCGCCGGAGATCACTCTGTCTTGATCTTGCGCAAGTGCGATCCGGGAAGGGTCGCCCGCAAGGGTTGATTTTCGGTGAGTATCTGTCGACTCGGGCCATTCTGCTTGGGCAGCGAACTGGCCAGACCACACCCCTCACGTCATGGCCGGGCCCGGCCATGACGTCCGATGGAAGGATTAAGCACATCACCTCTCCCGGAGGGAGAGGTCGTGAGCCCGGCGTCAGCCGGGCGAGCGGGTGAGGGGTTAGAGCGCCTCCGGAAGAGTCCGCAGCCGATCCGCCTACCCCGTGTACGACACGCCGCGGTACCTCATCCCGATCTGCACCGCGCCGACGATGAGCCGCGACAGGATCTCCATGTCGACCGGCATGTGCGGCCGCCACACGTCGAGGAGCAGCGCGATGCGCGGCTCGTCGGAATTGTTCATCACCTCGTGCGGGAACGTGTCGTCCCAGAGCAGCGTCTCGCCGTCGCTGATCCGGTATTCCTGGTCGTCGATCATCATGATCGTCGCCGGCCTGCCGCCGGGCTCGCTCGGTATCTTGAGGCCGAGGTGGAAACGCATGACGCCGCGGAACGGGCCGCGGTGGCGGGGGATGTGCTTGTGCGGCGCGAGGAACGAGACGGTGGCCGACTTCACCTCCGGGCATTCCTTGAGAAGCCGCGCCAGCGTCGGCATCTTGGCGAGGTTCTCCGGCACCTCGACGCCATAGGCCTTGAGGATAAGCATCCGCCAGTCCTTGCCGTCATTGGCGGAAATCTCGGCCTGCTCCGGCATGATGTCGTGGAAGCGCGGCTGCTTCTCGAGCCGCGCCGCGACCGCCTCGTCCCGGATCTTCCGCCACTCGGCCGCGAATTTTTCCGAATTGGGGAAGTCGCGCTTGGCGTCGAGAACGGCCGGCGCATCGATCCGCTTTTCGTAGATCTTGCGGACGACGTTGGATGCGCGGTCGTAGAAGGTGGTCATGGGGGCAGCTCCCTCCGGCGGCCGTCACGCGGCCCGATTCCGGTCGATCATAGCGAATCGGAAAGCGCCCCGCACCGGTGCCGGCGAGGACCGGAATCATTCCAGACCGGCCTGTTTCTCGCTTTCGGTGAGGCCGCGGACGGACCGCCATGACCGGGCGCGCGCCGGGCCGGCCGCTCGGAACCGCCCCCCGCGTAACATGTCGCTAACCATCGCCGGTAACCGAATCCTAGCGCTGCCGGGTGTAGGGAAGCCAAGGGGCGAGGGAGAGTCACCGTGCTCGGGCTCGCATTTCTGCATCGGCTGGCCAGCCCGGTCGTTCGGGATGAACGGGAGCTCTTCCGCTACGTCGCCCGGCTGACGGCGCTCTGCACCGGCGTGGCCGTCCTCGTCGATGTCGTCAATCAGGCCGTTGTTGCCCGTTCCTGGAGCGAGGCGCTCCTTTCCTGGCTGGTCACCGCCGTGCTCGCCGCCACCATTGCCGGCTTCGCCTCGCGCATCGCCGGGGCCGCCCACCTTCAGCTTTACCGCGCCAAGGTCGAGGCCGAGCAGGCGAGCCGCATCGACATCCTCACCGGTCTCCTCAACCGCCGCGCCTTCTTCGACCTCGCCGAGGCCACGCCGGCGGCGACCGTGGCGCTCGCCATCGCCGACGTCGACCGCTTCAAGCGCATCAACGATACGCGCGGCCACCTCGCCGGCGACGACATCCTTGCGGCTATGGGCGAGATCATGCGGCGCGAATTGGCCCCGCTCGGGCCGGTCGGGCGGATCGGCGGCGAGGAATTCGCGGTGATGGCGACCGGCATCCCGGCCGCCGAGGTTCTGAGGCGCATCCGCTCGTTCCGCGAGCGGATTGCGGCGCTGCCGATCCGGATCGCCGGCGGCGCAGTGCAGGTGACCGTCTCCGTGGGAATCGCCTGGCGCCGGCCGGGGACGACCTTCCGCGAATTCTACGCCGACGCCGACGAGGCGCTCTATGCCGCCAAGAACGAGGGCCGGAACCGCATCGCGCTCGCCCCGTCCTTTCGCAGCGCGCTCGTCGAGACCGACGACACGGACCTGATGGGCTGGCTCGCCGACGCCGACGCGGAAACCGTCGGCCGCAGCGTGGCCTGACCCGGCGCCGACCGGAGCCTTGCGGCGGGTCGCGGCTGCCTCAACGCTGCAGCGACGATCGGTGCGCGACGGCTCGACCGGATGTTGTCGGCGGGAACATCCGCGATTCTTTTCGGGCAATTTCCGCGACTGCGCCTATGTAAAAAGCCAGACCCTGCTGGCCGCCCGCAAGGACCCGGACGATGAAAGCCCTCGTCAGCGCCATGATTCTCGTTTGCGTGATCGCCGCGCCGGCTCTGGCACGCGCGGCGCGTCCCTTCGACGGCCGCTGGTCGGTTCACGCGAAGGCCGATCCGGGCGTCTGCGAGGACAAGTATGGCATGCTCATCGACGTGGCGGCCGGTCAAGTCAGGTTTCGCGGCCTTATCGCGCTCATCGCGTCGGGGACCGTCAGCCCGAAAGGCGCCATCGTCATGCAGGTCGGCGAGGCGCGCGTCGAGGGCCAGCTTGGCACGCGCACCGGCGGCGGCCGCTGGGCCTCGCCGAAATGCCGCGGCGGATGGACGGCGTCGCGCGTCTGATTCCGTGACGGCCGGCATGGACGGCGAACGGAACCGCGTCTCCGCCGCCTCATCGTCCCGCTTCGTTGAAACTGGTGCTGCCGGACAGGATTGAACTGTCGACCTCCCCCTTACCAAGGGGGTGCTCTACCACTGAGCTACGGCAGCCGGGTCAGCGCGGGCGTTACTGCCACAGCGGAAAAGGGCGTACAAGGGCGCAACCGTGCGGGGTGCCGCGCCGCTCCGCGCCCACCATATTGAGGGCGTCCGCCGCCCGCCGCCTCCCGGAGTCTCTCGATCGTGTGGAAGCCCGGAAATATCCTCGCCATCGCCTTGTCGGCCGCCGCCCTGGCCGGGATCGTCTGGTGGAACTGGTCGGCCTTCGCCTTGATCGGCATCGACATGCCGGTCTTCGGATGGGCGGCGCTCCTCGCCGGCGTCGTCCTTACCATCGCCGTCGGCGGCGGGCTGATGTTCCTCGTCTTCTTCTCCAGCCGCCGCGGCTACGATGACGCCGTGCGCATGGAATGGGACGAGAAGCGGACCGGTGCGGACGGGGAGGGGCCGGCGCCATGAAAGAGAAGAAGGGGACCGCTCCGCACCCGAGCGAGAAGGCGCGCCGGCAGGCCCGGCTCGCCGAGGCGCTTCGCGCCAACCTCCGCCGCCGCAAGCAGGCGGGGAAGGCCGCCGAACCGCGCGACAGCGGCCCCGCGGAAAACGCCGGGCGCGGCCAGGGTTCCTTGAACCGGCCGTAATCCTTCGCTAGACCGGCCCGGACTCGCTCCGATTGGGCGGCGCGAGCGAGGGGCATCTTCCTGACATGGATCGCATCCGCATCGTCGGCGGCAACCGCCTCCACGGCACGATTCCGATTTCCGGCGCCAAGAACGCCGCCCTGCCGCTGATGATCGCGAGCCTCCTCACCGAGGAGACGCTGACGCTCGAAAACGTCCCGCGGCTTGCCGACGTCACCCAGTTGAAGCGCATCCTCGGCAATCACGGCGTCGACTGCATGGTCGAGGGCAAGCGCCCCGGCCAGAACGGCTTCGCCGGCGAGACCCTGCAGCTCTCCGCCAGGCACATCGTCGATACCACCGCGCCCTACGACCTCGTCTCGACCATGCGCGCCAGCTTCTGGGTGATCGGCCCGCTGCTTGCCCGCATGCACGAGGCGAAGGTCTCGCTCCCCGGCGGCTGCGCCATCGGCACCAGGCCCGTCGACCTGTTCGTCATGGCCCTGAAGGAACTCGGCGCCGAGCTCGATATCGACCGCGGCTATATCGTCGCCCGCGCCCCCAACGGCCTCACCGGCGCCCGCGTCGTCTTCCCCAAGGTCACCGTCGGCGCCACCCACGTCACGCTGATGGCGGCGGCGCTCGCCAGGGGTGAGACCGTCATCGAGAACGCCGCCCGCGAGCCCGAGATCGTCGACCTCGCCGCCTGCCTCACCCGCATGGGCGCCAGGATCGCCGGCGCCGGCACCTCGACCATCCACGTCGAGGGCGTCGAGCGCCTCGTCGGCGCCCGCCACCCGGTGATGCCGGACCGCATCGAGGCCGGCACCTACGCCATGGCCGTCACCATGACCGGCGGCGACGTGCTCCTCGACGGCGCCAGCGAAGCGACCCTTGCCGCGCCGCTGGAAGTGCTCCGCCAGGTCGGCGCCGCCGTCACGCCCACCAACCGCGGCATCCGCATCGCAAGGAACGGCCACGGCCTTGCGCCGGTCGATGTCACCACCGAGCCGTTCCCCGGCTTCCCGACCGACCTGCAGGCGCAGCTGATGGCGCTGGTCACCCGCGCCGAGGGCGCCTCGCATATCCGCGAGACGATCTTCGAGAACCGCTTCATGCACGTTCAGGAACTCGCCCGCCTCGGCGCCGACATCCATCTCGACGGCCAGGTTGCGACGGTCCACGGCGTCGAGCGGCTGAAGGGCGCGCCGGTCATGGCGACCGATCTCCGCGCCTCGGTATCGCTGGTCATTGCCGGCCTTGCCGCGGAAGGCGAGACGATCGTCAACCGCGTCTACCACCTCGACCGCGGCTTCGAGCGGATCGAGGAGAAGCTCGGCTCCTGCGGCGCCACCATCGAGCGCCTGTCGGCCTAGCCTCCCCCTCTGCACCATCCATTCCTGGAAGGGCGCTGCATCCTCCCGCCAAGCGGGGGAGGGGGACCGCCGGCAGGCGGTGGAGGGGGCGGCCCCGGACGCGTCGATCCGACGCTGGCTCCGCCCATGCGCCTCGCCGCTGCGTGCCGCTACTTCCCGACCTGGTCGAAGAGCGTCGCAAATGCCTGCTTGGCCTTGCCGACCTGCTTCACCGCCTTGGCGGCATCGAGGTTGACCGGCTCGCCGACCACGACCAGGGCGACCATGCCGAGGGAGTAGTGGGGCTTGCAGCGGATGCCGTAGACCCCCGGCTTGTCGAACGTCACATCGACCTCCGCGCTCATCTTGCCGGCGAAGGGCTCCGCGCCGTCCGGCAGCATGCCGGGAATCGTCTCGGCATTGTGCCCCTTGTCGGTCGGGATGAACTTCACCGTGTCGCCGGGCGCGATCCGGATGAAGCTCGGCTCGAACACCATCATCGTCGCGCCGCTCTGGTTCAGCATGTGAACCTCGACCTCGGCGGCGCCGGCCCCGGCGGCGAGCGCAACCACGACGCCGGCGGCCATCGCGGCCCGCGCCATCAAACCTGAAAACATCTTGGTCTCCCATTGCTCCGGGCCGCCGGCATCGCAACGACGGTCGCCCGCCCGAGCCATGTAGTCAGCCCGCGACGCAGCCGGCTTGCGGCAGGTCAAGCTCGGAACACCGTATTTGTACGTAGCTCGAATCGTTCGAACGTTGCGCTGCATCAAAGAAGCCGGACTCCGTCGGTCCGATATTCAAAGTCGAGGGCAATCGCTGGATCAGGCCCGACGGAGAGGGAAGATGCTCAAGACGTACAGGTCCTGCTTGCTGGCGGCGGTTGCCGCCGCGGCGCTCATGGGGCTGGGCGCGGCCGCCCGGGCGACCGAGATGACCCCGGACATGGACATGGACAAGATCGCCCGCGGCACCGCCGAGGCGCCGGTCAGCGTCGTCCGCGAGCCGACCGATCTGCCCCCGCCGCTGGCGCTGCGCGCGCCGCAGACGGTCGTCGTCAACCTCGAAACGATCGAGGTCACCGGCCGGCTCGATGACGGCACCAGCTACAATTACTGGACCTTCAACGGCAAGGTGCCGGGACCGTTCGTGCGCGTCCGCGTAGGCGATACCGTCGAGGTCCGTTTCAGGAACGCCGACGACAGCATGGTGATGCACAATGTCGACTTCCACGCGGTGACCGGTCCGGGCGGCGGCGGTCTCGCCACGGTCTCCGAGCCCGGCCAGAAGAGCGGCTTCACCTTCAAGGCGCTCAACCCCGGCATCTATGTCTATCACTGCGCCACCGCGCCGGCCGCCCAGCACATCGCCGCCGGCATGT
>DASRGK010000123.1:0-40824 GCA_035651055.1 Bauldia sp. | reverse complement strand
CGTCATCAGCATGGACGAGTCGACCGCGGTCCGCCCGCCGCAGGCGGCGCCGGCGCGCACCCATCACCAGGTGACCCCGACGAGCGGTCTCGAACGCGCCGTGGTGAAATGGTTCAACCGCGTCCGCGGATACGGGTTCCTCACCCGCGGCGACGGCACCGAGGACATCTTCGTGCACATGGAGACGCTTCGCCGCTTCGGCCTGGCGGAGCTGCGTCCCGGCCAGTCGGTTCTGGTCCGCTTCGGCGATGGCCCGAAAGGCCTGATGGCGGCGGAAATCCGGCCGGACAGCGCCGGCAGCGGCCCGCCTTCCTCGCACTAGCCGTCGCGTCGACGGGTCGCCGGCAGGGCCGCGAGGGAAGCCAGGCCCGACAGGATCAGGAAGGTCGCAAAGCCGAGCGTGATCGCCCGCGTCCCGATAGATGGGATGAGGACGAATGTCGTCACGATGATGCCGGCAATGTTGCCGAGGGAGGAGATCGCGAACAGGCCGCCCGACACCTTCCCTGCGTCTCCCGGGTCCGCGAGGACGAGGCGAACCGCCAGCGGCGCGTACATGCCGAGGATGACCAGCGGCGGCAGGCAGACGACGGCGCCGCTGAAGAAGAGCGCCAGCGTGCCGTCCGGGATGCCGTTGATCAGCTCCTCGAGCGTGCCCGCGGTGATGAAGAAGACGACGAGGAGATAGCCCGCGGAAGCGAGCTTGATCAGCGCGGCGAGGCCGAAGCCCGGCGCGCGGTCGGCGAAGATGCCGCCGAGAAAATACCCTCCCATCAGCCCGGCGACCACGATCGAGATGATCGTCGCCCATGTGTAGATGTCGCCGCCGAAAAGCGGCGTTAGGATGCGGCTGGCGACCATCTCGAAGCCGAGCGTGATGAAGCCGAGCGTGGCGACGTCGATGATGACGAGCGCGAGCGCGACGCGCCCGAGGCCGACGCGCCGCGGCAGCGCGCCGCCGTAGGGCTCCTCGAATCCGCTCACGTCGATTGCTTCGCGTTGTGGCGCTCGATCGCCTTCAGATACTCGACCGGCGCGAAATCGTCGGTGAGCGGCTTGGCGTCTCCGACCGCCGGCGCATAGCGCCGGTCGAGGATCGCATTGAGGTCGTAGCGGAAGCCGTATTGCGCCTGTCGCGCCGACGCGGTCCGCCGCAGTTCGGCCTCGTCGCGTTCCGGCCCGTTATAGGCGAGCACCACGATGTTGCCCTTGCCGGCGAGGAAGACGACGTGCGCGAAGGCGCTTCTGATCGTCGCCACGGCGCTGTCGAAGAGCATGGTCGACGGCTCGACGTTCTGGACCGCCACCCCGCCCGGCCGGAGATGCGCCGCCACGGTCTTGTAGAACTCGCTGGTCAGCAGATGAAAGGGCACGAACGGGCCGCGATAGGCATCGATGAGGATGATGTCGAAGCGCTGCTCGGTCTTGCTGAGGAAGATGCGCCCGTCCTCGATGGCGATGGCGAAATTCGGCTCCGCCCGGACGTTGAAATATTCCCCGGCGAGGCGGGCGACCTCGGGATCGAGCTCGACCGCCGTCATGTGCATGGCCGGCACGGATTTGTGGTGGTACCAGGCGGTGCGGCCGCCGCCGAGCCCGATGATCATCGCGTCGTCGAGGTGTTCCGCATAGGCGAGGCCCGCCGTCATCGCCTGCGTGTAATAGACGGGCAGGTCGAGCTCATCGGCGGGATTGACGATCGACTCGACATAGTGAAGGCGCTTGGCGCCGAAGGTAAGCAGGTATTTCCCGTCCTCGCCGCGATAGACGCTGATGTCGTTGTAGAGCGACTCGACATGCGTCACGAGGCCGGTGGCGATGCCGCCGGGCGCCGCCGGAGCGCCTTTCGTCGGCCACAGCGCATAGGCGCCGCCGAGGACAACGAGGGCCGCGACGCCGAGGGCGGCGAGGAGCACCGCATTGCTCCGGGGCCGAATGGCGGCGGGCTTCGGCTGCGGCGCCGGGCGTCGCGGGGGCTTCGAAATCGGCATGCGGCGGGGAGTATATCGGCGGCGGGGGGCGGGGCAATTCGCCCCGGCCGCTCCGGCGACGCGGTGAGGGGAGGAGAGCCCTGGTGACCCCGGCAGGAATCGAACCTGCGACCAACAGCTTAGAAGGCTGCTGCTCTAATCCGCTGAGCTACGGGGCCATCGGCGTTCAGTGCGTCCACGGCTGCGGCCGCCCGAACCGGAAATTGTCCGAGTACGACAGTTTCTTCACTTCCGGCTCGTGGTTGGGCGCCGCCTCGTAAGGGATTCCGTTCCGCTCGGCATAGGCGACCGCCTCCTCGAAAGTATCGAATCTGAGCCGCAATTGCCGTCGCATGTCCGTGCTCGACGTGTAGCCGATGAGCGGATCGGCCTTGGGCGGGTCTTCGGGCGCATATTCCAGCACCCACTTCGTCGATGCCGCCTTGCCGGACTGCATGGCGGTCGGGGCAGGCTTGTAGATGCGCGCGAGCATGGTTCCTCGAAGACAGAAATGGTCGGGGCGGCGTGATTCGAACACGCGGCCCCCTGCTCCCAAAGCAGGTGCTCTACCAGGCTGAGCTACGCCCCGACATTCTCCTTGTTGCGCCGAGGTGATTACACATTCGGTCGGCTACCTCAAGGATTTGGCGCGGGCGGTCCCGGCACGGCCGCTGGCGATGCGGCCGGCGAATCCGCCGCCGTCGGCGGTGGAGGAGCGAGCACCTCCATGACGAAGGGCCGCCAGCGGCTGACGATTGCGTGAATCTCCTTGATGAGTTTTTCTCGTTTTTCCGGTGACAAGTCTGACCGGGGGTCCGCCAGTCGTTCGAGCTGCCGCTCGATATTGCCCCAGAACTGGCTGCCGCCGATGGTGAAGCTCTGGATGAACCGGCGGGTCGAATTGAGGGCGAAGGAGAAGACGAGGTAAATCGCAAAGGCCACGATCGCCGTCTTGATGGCGAAGGTGCTGAGCGGGCCGAGCCGCGGAAAGATGGGCTGGACCGGTTGGCTGGCGTTGCCGCCGTCGATGCTCATGACCTGTGCTCCAATTGAGAAATCGTAGACCCGCCGGCGCAGGGGAATGACCAGCTCCAGAATGGCAAACGCAAATGCTGCCGCCGAAAGCCAAATGACTCTCGACGGCCGCGGCTCGATGGTGACGACGGACCTGCCGGCCGGAAGGTCCACCACGGTGAGGTAATGGTCACGTGATGCCTGCGGTACGATGCGGCCATCAACCTTGATGACCACTGTGGAGAACCACGCGATGGGGAGCTGATATCGACCGGCAGCGGGAACCTCGACCTCGATCCGCGTGATGCTGCCCTCCTGCTCCACATGCGGATCCGGAGCCACGCGAATTGGCCTCGCGTCCTGCTCATCAACAAGGCGGAATCGTGCGTCGGTGATCAGCCAGCTCGCGGAGGCGTCGCTGCTTTCGAAACGCAGAACCTCATCTTCTCGGCGAAGGCGGAGCATCAGACGAACAGCGTTGCCATTGGGGATACTTGTCGAGCGGAGCTCGCCATCGACGAAGGCTTTGAGCCGCGCTCCCGCCGGGCCGGTGAGGAGCAGGTCGGCGATGAACGGATCGCCCTCACGTCGAATGGAAATCTCGGTGCCGGAAAAGATAGCGGCCTTGGCGGAGACGATCTCGCGGAAATCCGTCCCGCGCAGAGCGTAAAAGCTTGAATGGGGCTGCAAGGTTGTCGGTGCAAGCGCAATGCCCGTGTTGTCCACGTGGGGAATGGCCGACAAATAGTAGGGAGCAGCCGTGACCGCCGCGGCCGCAAGTAGCCCGGTGGCAAAGCGACCTGACCAGACGGCTCCGAAACGCCTCGTCAGCGCATCGGTTAAGAAGGCTACCGTCACGAGCCCCGCAAGCGCGGTTGGCATCAGGAAGCGATAGCCGAATTGAATTGGTCCGAGGATGGCGTCGAGAAAGGTGAGGTCTTCGTAGACCAGCATTGTGCCGGTTAAAAAGACAACCGCAACCGCTGCAGCCCACCCAATGGCCGTTGTCCTCCGGATGAAGAGCAGCATGAGCGCTGATAGGAAGATATGCAGCCCTAGTTGCGGTGTCCAGCCGGGCGACACCAGCGGAAATCTCTGGGGGAGCTTCGGAAATGGAGCAAGGAGCACTTTCCACTGGGAAACGCCAGCGCCGCCGAGATAGGTCAGATCGGTGACGCGGAGCTCGTGTCGATCGGCTATGATCGGCCACCAGTACCAAGCAGCGCAGGCGACTCCGACGAGGCAGGCGAGACCGACGAGTCCTATTCTTTGGAGCACCCTCTCGCCGCCCGAAAGGACGAAGACTGCGACGAGCAATAGGACCATTCCGCCGCAAAGCAGCGCCTGCACCGGGTGGATCGGAATGAAGAGCGCCCAGACGATCGCGGCAGCCCCCATGGGACGGAGTGCCGAGCGAAGGTTGTCGGCCTGTGCTGTTTGCAAAGTGAGAAAAAGCAGGACCGGCGAAACCAGTAGGGCTAGGACCTCGGGATAGGCGCCGCGGTCTAGCAGGTCGACTGCGGCGAACGGGAAGAGCTGGAAGACAGTCGCCGCCACGAAGGAAGCCGGCCGCGACGCCCCAAGCAGCCTGCAGGACAGGCAGGCGAAGAAACCGGCCAGGCCCCATTGGAGGACAAGCGCGATCTTCAGCGCGACGTAGGGATCGATCCCGAGCGCCGATAGCGCACCCGGAACGAGGTAGCTCGTGCCCGAGTAATACTGAAAGATCGGCAGGCGCAGGCCACCGTTCGTAGTCGGGGCTACCAATGGCGGAAACTGGCCTTCCCTCAGAGCAAGGCCGTAGTCGTAAAGATGGCGGATGTGATTGGCGAGGTCGTTGTCCTGAGTCCTCGGAATGTCTGGCGGATACAGCGCCGCCAGGGCGACAAGAGCCACTCCGAAGAACCAGACCAGCCAAGTCAGCCGCGCGTTGATTTCCGTTGTTTGGCCCGGGTCGAGAGCGCCGAGGAGATTTACCCACGCACGCCGCGGCCGCGCCAGCTCCGATTGCAGCACACCCGTTCCCCATCAATTGCGGTTGGGAGCATGGCCGCGCCGCAACCGCATGGCAATGCAGTTCAAACGGAGTGGACGCCCGATGGACCATGTGCATGATCCAACCTCCCGAGGGAGGAGAAGATGGCGACAAGAAAAGCGAAGAAGGAGAACGGGCGGCTGAGGATCGGGCTGGTGGGCGCGGGGGCGATCATGCGGCTGTCGCACGTCCCGACGATTGCGCGGTCCCGCGATGCCGTGGTGACTGCCGTCTTCGACGCCGACGCAACGCGGGCCTCCGCGCTCGCCGCCGAAGCCGGGGCAGGGCGCCATACCGACAGGCTGAAGTCGCTGGTCGAAGGCGAGGATGTCGACGCCGTGATCGTGGCGACGCCGAACGCCTTTCACGCCGAGGCGGTCCTCGCCGCCGCGAAGGCCGGAAAGCATGTCCTCTGCGAGAAGCCGCTTGCCGTCGACGTCCAGAGCGCGGCGAAAATGGTGAGGGCCTGCGAGCGGGCCGGCGTGGTCCTTCAGGTCGGCTTCAACCAGCGTTGCTGGACCCAGGTCGAGATCGCCAAGGCGCTGATCGACAGCGGCTTCATCGGCAAGGTCCACGGCTTCCGCTCGCTCAATGCCGAGCGTTGGGACCGCTACCCCGCGGCGACGCGCTATCGCTACGATCTGAAGAAGTCCGGCGGTGCGACGATCATCGACCTCACCATCCATCGCATCGATCTGGCGCGCCATCTCGTCGGCGATTTCAGCGCCGTGGTGGCTAACCTCGCCCACAGCGCCGCCCCGGATCCGGTCGACGACAATGTCTGGCTGCTGGCGCGTTTCGTCGGCGGCGCGCATGGCTCGCTCTCCTCGGACCGCTATTCGCCGGCAATCGGCGACGGCACCGACATCTATGGATCGGAAGGCACGATCCACATTGCCACCGAGACCGTGAATCCGTTTCACGCCACGCCGCTGGCCGTCTACACCGACAAGTCGGCCAAGGACCTTCCGGACGTGCTCCGCGAGGCCCACTATCCCGACGCATGGTGGAAAACCTTCGATGGCGGCTGGATCGGCGTGCGGCCGCCCCGCCGCAACCCCTACGACAAGCAGCTCGCCGGGTTCATCGCCGCGATCCGGGAAGGCAGGCCGCCGGTCGCCTCCGGCTACGACGGCATGAAGGCGCAGGAAGTCGTGCAGGCCGCCTATCTTTCGCAGCGCGACGGCGCCTGGGTCGATCTGCCCCTTCCTCGGGACGCGCCGTTCGTCGTGCCGGTCTATGGCTGACGGCAACCGCGTCAGCCTGTCGGCCAATATCGGGGCGGCCTGGACCCGCCTCACGCGCGGCCTTCCCCGATCGGGGCGCCCGCGGCGCCATGGGTGGACGATAGCGGTCGTCCTCGGGGCCGCGGCGCTGGTCGGGCTGGCGATGCTCTTCCTGGACGAGCGATCGATCGCCTGGGCGAAAGGCCTCGCGCCGGGCGATGCCTTCTTCTTCCAGTCGATCACGGGCTTCGGGCGGTCGGCATGGCCGCTCGTGCCGAGCGGAGTTGTGCTGGCCTTGCTGGCGGTCGGGGATTGGACCCGGGTTCCGCGGCGCATCGCGGCCGCCTGGGCGGAGTTCGGTGCGCTCCTCGGCGCCTTCTTCCTCGCCGTCGCCGGTGCCGGGCTCCTCACCGACGTCATCAAATGGTCGATCGGCCGTTCGCGCCCCGTCCTTTTCTGGACCGACGGGACGCTCACGTTCACGCCGGCGTCGTTCGACTATGCCCATGTGAGCTTTCCCTCCGGCCACGCGACGACCGTGGCGGCGGTGGCTCTCTTTGCCTGGCTGGTGCTGCGTGTCTGGTCGCTTCCGGTCGTTGCCGTCTGCATCGCGATCGCGGTGAGCCGCGTCGCGGTGGGCGCCCACTATCCGAGCGACGTTGTCGCCGGGGTCATCGTCGGCCTTCTGTTCACGGGCCTGCTGATCGCGGCGCTGGCGCGCCGGCGGATCGCCTTTTCGGTCGGTCCGGGCGGCATACGGCCGCGCGCCACGGCGCTGCGCCCGCTTCTGTTGAGCCGCGCCGGACGGCGACGGCTGGTCGGCGGCCTCGCCCTTGCCTTCAGGCTGACTGAACCGCGGCGAACGACGCTTCGAGGTCGGCGATAAGGTCGGCCGGCTCTTCGAGCCCGATGTGGAGGCGCACGATCGGATCCTCGCCATGGAACGGCGACCCGCCGAGCCGCAGGCGGACCGGGTGTCCGAGGGTCGCCAGGCTCTCGTATCCGCCCCACGAGGCGCCGATCCCGAAGAGCGTCAGGCCGTCGACGAAGCGTTTCGCGTTTTCCTCGTCCCAGCCGGCGAGCGTGAACGAGAAGAGGCCACTGGCTCCCGTCATGTCGCGTTTCCAGAGCGCATGGCCGGGATCGCCGGGAAGGCCGGGGTGGAGAACCCTGCCGACCTCGGGACGTCCGGCGAGCCAGGAGGCAACAGCAAGACCCGATCGCATCTGGCGCTCGAGCCGTACCCCGAGTGTCCGCATGCCGCGCAGCGTCAGGTTCATGTCATCCGGGCCGGCGCAGAGGCCAAGCATGCCGTGGGTGTCTTTCAAGGCGCGCCACGCTGCCGGCGAGGCGGAGACCGAGCCGATCATCACGTCGGCATGGCCGCCGAAGTATTTCGTCCCGGCCTGCACCGAGAGGTCCACGCCGTGCGCCATGGCGTTGAAGAAGAGCGGTGTTGCCCAGGTATTGTCGAGGATAGTGGTCGCACCGCGCTCCTTTGCGACCGCTGCGATCGCCGGCACATCCTGCATTTCAAAAGTCAGCGAACCCGGGGATTCGAGGTAGACCGCGCGCGTCCGCTCGGTGAAGAGGCCGGCGATCCCGGCTCCGACGCCGGGTTCGAAGAACGTCACCTCGACGCCGAGCCGTTTCAGCACCGCCTCGGCGAATTGGCGGGTCGGACCGTAAACGCAGTCGACGATGAGGACGTGGTCCCCGGAGCGCAGGCAGGAGAGAAGGGCGGTCGTCGCCGCCGACAGTCCGGACGGGCAGATGACCGTACCGGCGGCGCCCTCCAGTTCGCGGATCGCCGTCTCCAGCGCCTCCATCGTCGGCGTGCCGCGGCGGCCATAGGTGTACTTGGCGCTCCGGTCGAGCATCGCGTCGATGCTGTCGAAGAGCACCGTCGAGGCGTGCACCACCGGCGGATTGACGAACGGTCCGGTGAACGCCTTGTCGCGTCCGGCCGAGACCAGGCGCGTCATCGGATGCAGCGTCGCGCGGTCTCGCGGCGGTTTACTCATTCGGGCTTGGTTTCGCGAAGAACATTGCGCGCCCTGGGCGGTTGCGAGGCCCGCGCCCCTTGACCGCTTTCGAATAATGGCCTGTGATGAACCGGTCAATCGGCGATCCAGGGGCCGACTGGCGCCAGCGCCCGCCGTTCAAGAGGCGCGGCATGCCGGTCGTTTAGATCGCGCTGCGACGGATCGGCCGTTCTCAAACGGACAACGAAACGGGCAACAGAAAAGGCATTCAACCGATGAAGAGAATTCTCCTTCCGCTTGCCGCCGGGGCATTCCTGGCATTCGCCGGCGCCGCCAGCGCCGGAACCCTCGACGATGTCAAAGCCAAAGGATTCGTCCAGTGCGGTACCAACACCGGTCTGCTCGGGTTCGCAGCACCGGACGATCAGGGAAACTGGAAGGGATTCGACGTCGACTTCTGCCGCGCTTTGGCTGCGGCGGTGTTCGGTGATCCGGCCAAGGTGAAGTTCACGCCGCTTTCGGCCGCCGACCGCTTCACCGCGCTGCAGTCCGGCGAGGTCGACGTCCTTGCGCGCAACTCGACTTGGACCATGGCGCGCGATACGTCCCTCGGCCTCCGCTTCGTCGGCACGACCTACTATGACGGCCAGGGCTTCATGGTGAAGAAGTCGCTCGGCGTTTCGTCGGCGCTGGAACTGTCCGGCGCGACCGTCTGCGTGCAGACTGGCACCACCACCGAGCTCAACCTCGCCGACTTTTACAAGGTCAACAAGATGGACTACAAGCCGGTGGTCTTCAAGGAACTGCCGGAGACCGAGCAGGCCTACGAGTCCGGCCGCTGCGACGCCTACACGACCGACGCCTCGGGCCTTTACTCGACCCGCCTGAAGTTCAGCAACCCGGATGAGCACATCGTGCTGCCGGAGATCATCTCCAAGGAGCCCCTCGGGCCGGTCGTCCGCCAGGGCGATGATGCCTGGTTCAACGTGGTCCGCTGGACCTATTTCGCCCTCCTCAACGCGGAAGAGGCCGGCGTGACCCAGGCCAACGTCGACGAGATGAAGAACTCGCCCAACCAGGACGTCCGGCGTCTGCTCGGCGTCGACGGCGAGTTCGGCAAGGGCATCGGCCTCGACAATGCCTGGGCCTACAACATCATCAAGGGGGTCGGGAACTACGGCGAGATCTTCGACCGCAATGTCGGCGCCGGCTCGCCGCTGAAGATCGCCCGCGGCCTCAACGCATTGTGGACCAAGGGCGGCCTGCAATACGCGCCGCCGATCCGCTAGCCGGAATGTGACGTATACCGGGCGGCCCGCTCCTTGCTAGGCCGTCCGGTATGACGTTTGGCGCAAAAGCGAGGGGACGCGCATTGCCCGCCAGGGGGACAGGCAAGCGATGATCCGGTCAGCCGCCGGCCGCCGCTCCGTCTTCTACGACCCGAAGATCCGGGGCATCGCCGTCCAGATCGTCACGATCGGCATTCTGGTCGGGCTGATCCTCTGGATCGTTCACAACACCATCGCCAATCTCCAGCGCTCGCACATCGCTTCCGGCTTCGGCTTCCTCGGCAGCCGGGCCGGCTTCGACATCTCGCAGTCGCTGATCCCGTACTCGATGGAGGCGACCTACGCGCGCGCCTTCCTGGTCGGCCTCCTCAACACGCTGCTTGTCGGCGGCGTCGGCATCGTGCTCGCCTCGATCATCGGCTTCATCCTCGGCATCGCCCGCCTGTCGAAGAACTGGCTGATCGCCAAGATCGCCGCGGTCTATGTCGAGACGCTGCGCAACATCCCCGTCCTCCTGCAACTCATGTTCTGGTACAAGGCCGTGCTGACCGTCCTGCCCGGACCGCGCCAGGCGCTCTTCCTCCCCCTCGGCGCCAATCTCAGCAACCGCGGCCTCCTCCTGCCGCGCCCGATCCTCGGCGACGGGTTCTATCTGACGCCCCTCGCATTTCTCGCCAGCCTGGCGGTTGCCCTCCTGATTGCCGCCTGGGCGCGTCGGCGTCAGATGGCGACCGGGCAGCAGTTCCCCTCCTTCCGGGTGGGGCTCCTGATCGTCGTCGTGGCGACGGCTGCCGTCTTCATCGCCACCGGCAGGCCGCTCGACTTCGACTTCCCGCAGCTGAAGGGCTTCAACTTCCTCGGCGGCTTCAACGTTTCGCCGGAACTCCTCGCCCTGGTTTTCGGCCTCGTCCTCTACACCGCCACCTATATCGGCGAGATCGTCCGCGCCGGCATCCTCGCCGTCTCGCACGGCCAGACGGAAGCCGCCTATTCGCTCGGCCTCCGCGCCGGCCCGACGCTCCGCCTGGTGGTCATCCCGCAGGCGCTGCGCGTGATCATTCCGCCGCTCACCAGCCAATACCTCAACCTGATCAAGAATTCCTCGCTGGCGGTAGCGATCGGCTATCCAGACCTCGTCTCGGTCTTCGCCGGAACGGTGCTCAACCAGACCGGTCAGGCGGTCGAGGCGATCTTCATCACGATGGCCGTCTATCTGGCGATCAGCCTGGTGACGTCGCTGGCGATGAACATCTTCAACCGCCGCGTCGCGCTGGTGGAGCGCTGACATGACCACCGCCTTCGAATTGGTCTATGTGCGGCGGGAGGAGGAGCCGGTGCTCGCGCCGCCGCGCGGCGAGAGCGGCGCGGTAGCCTGGCTCCGCCGGCGGCTGTTTTCGTCGATCGGCAACGTGATCCTCACGATCATCGGCCTCGCCCTCGTCGTCTTGATCCTCCCGCCGCTGGTGCGCTGGGCGATCATCGACGCGGTGTGGACCGGGTCCGGCCGCGAGGCCTGTACCAAGCCCGGCACCGGGGCCTGCTGGGCCTTTATCGGCGCGAAGTTCCAGCAGTTCGTCTATGGCCGCTATCCGATCGACGAGCGCTGGCGGGTCAACCTCACCGGGCTGCTCCTGCTCATCGGCCTCATCCCGATGGCGATCCCGCGCGTCCCCTTCAAGCGCGAAAACGCCGTCTACCTTCTGCTCGTCTTCCCGGTTGCCGCCACCATCCTCCTCACCGGCGGCCATTTCGCCATCGGCCGCACCTTCATTCCGGGCATCGTGGTCGTCGCCACGCTGGTCACCGGCGTCGTCGCCTTCTTCGGCGCGGGCAGGGGGTCGCCCTTCTTCGCCGGGATTCTCGCCCCGGTCGGCGCGATCTTCCCGGTCGCCATCTATTTCATCTCGCAGCAGCTGGGCGCCAGCCCCTACGCGGTCAACCTCTACGGCATCGTCTTCTCGCCCGAATCGGTCTCGGTGGTCCTGTCGCTGGGCGTCGCGCTGGTGGGAGCCGTCGCCGGGATCGTCAGCACCGCCGGCCGGCCGGGCGAGAGCTTCGTCACCGCGCTATGGGTCATCGTCGGCGTGCTCGGCGTCATCGCCTTCTTCCTCGGCTTCGATTTTCACCTCGCGCCGGTCGAGACCTCGCTCTGGGGCGGGCTTCTGGTCACGCTCGTCGTCGCCATCGTCGGCATCGTCGCGTCGATGCCGATCGGCGTCCTGCTGGCGCTCGGGCGCCGCTCGCGCCTGTTCGTGATCCGCATCTGCTCGGTGACCTTCATCGAGTTCGTCCGCGGCGTCCCGCTGATCACGGTGCTGTTCATGGCGAGCGTGATGCTACCCTTCTTCCTTCCGCCGGGGACGACCTTCGACAAGCTCCTGCGCGCGCTGATCGGCGTGGCGCTCTTCTCGTCGGCCTATATGGCCGAGGTCGTCCGCGGCGGCCTCGCGGCGATCCCGCGCGGCCAGTACGAAGCCTCCCGCGCGCTCGGCCTCAACTACCGCATGATGATGCAGTTGATCGTCCTGCCGCAGGCGCTGAAGATCGTCATCCCGGGGATCGTCAACAGCTTCATCAGCCTCTTCAAGGACACGAGCCTGGTCCTCATCATCGGCATCTTCGACCTGCTCGGCATCGTCCAGCTCAACTTTGCCGATTCGAACTGGGCCGGACCGGCCATCCCGGCGACCGGCTATGTCTTCGCGGCGGCGGTGTTCTGGCTCTTCTGTTTCTCGATGTCGCGCTATTCGATCTATACCGAACGACGCCTCAATACCGGCCACAAGCGCTAGGGTGGAGAACCAAACGACATGTCCGATCGTATGACAATGTCCGCCAGAGCCGACGGTCAGGGCAAGATGCAGACCGGCGACGTCGCCATCGAGATGAGCGGCGTCAACAAATGGTACGGCGACTTTCACGTCCTCAAGAACATCAACCTGAGAGTGATGGGCCGCGAGCGCATCGTCATCTGCGGCCCGTCCGGTTCGGGCAAGTCGACCATGATCCGCTGCGTCAACCGGCTGGAGGAGCATCAGGCGGGCAAGATCGTCGTCGACGGGATCGAACTCACCAACGACCTCAAGCGCATCGACGAGATCCGGCGCGAGGTCGGCATGGTCTTCCAGCACTTCAATCTGTTTCCTCACCTCACCATCCTCGAGAACTGCACGCTGGCGCCGATCTGGGTGCGCAAGATGTCGAAGAAGGATGCGGAAGCGGTCGCGATGAACTACCTGCAGCGCGTCCGCATTCCGGAGCAGGCGAACAAGTATCCCGGCCAGCTCTCCGGCGGCCAGCAGCAGCGCGTGGCGATCGCGCGGGCGCTCTGCATGAGCCCGCGCATCATGCTCTTCGACGAGCCGACTTCGGCGCTCGACCCGGAAATGATCAAGGAAGTGCTGGACGTGATGGTCGACCTCGCCAACGAGGGCATGACCATGCTGGTGGTGACGCACGAAATGGGCTTTGCCCGCCAGGTGGCGAACCGCATCATCTTCATGGATGCCGGCCAGATCGTCGAGCAGAACAGCCCGACCGAGTTCTTCACCAATCCGCAGCACGAGCGGACGAAGCTGTTCCTGAGCCAGATCCTGCACTGAGGCGCGAAGCGCGCCTCAACCCCCTCAAGTTCGCAAGGCTCGCCGGATCCGGGTCCATCAGGCCCGCGACATTTCACCGATCGTCCCCGCGCATGCGGGGACCCAGCCGGGGAAAGGGCGCATTGCGAAGGAAGAGACGATGGAGGAATATCCCGGAACCGCCCCCACGCTTTGCCGGAACTGGCTGGGTCCCCCGCGTGCGCGGACGATCGGACCGATGCTCGAGCCGGCAACAAGCGGGGTGAGGTGAGCCGGCGCTCGCTATCGGAAGTCGAATCGAAACGGGCGGCGCTGGAGCGCCGCCCGATCGGAATTTGTCGTGGTGCCTACCCGTTGCTGGCGTTCAGCAGCGGCGTGATGTTCCGCACCGTCACGCGGCGGTTCTGGCGCTCGGGGCCCTCGGTCGGCACCTTCAGGTATTGCTCGCCGTAGCCCTGGGTGACCAGGTTCTCGGGCGGCACGCCGTAGTACCGGCTCAGAATATCGGCGACTGATTCCGCCCGCCGGTCGGACAGCGCCAGGTTGGCGACATCCGAGCCGACCGCATCGGTATGCCCTTCGATCAGGTACACCTGCCGCGGATCGCGGGCGATGATCGCCGACATCGCGCGGCCGATCGAGGCCAGCGCCTCGATCTGGTCGGGCGGCACCGTCGCCTGGCCGAACTCGAACGTGACGGTATCGACGTCGATCCGGCGGACTTTCTCGCGCAGCCTCTCGCTGTCGCGGATTTCCTCCAGCGAGTAGGGCCGGGTTACCTGCTCGACCGGCGGTGCGATCAATGTCTGTTCGATCGTGCGCTCGTCGGCGCGCCGGCTTTCGACGATGTAGTCCTCGCGCGGAATATTGAGGATGATCGGCGGCAGGCGCTTGAAGAAGTCCACCACCAGGTCGCGCTTGTTGGGCGTCTCGGGTCCGCGCTGCGTGCTGTCGAAGAGGACGATGACGCGGCCGTCCGGGAGTCGCTTCGAGCGCTTCAGGGTGTTGCCGTCGCGGTCGAGAACGACGATCAGCTGCGTCCCGTCCGGCCGGTTGATCGTGGTGACGGTCGTGCCGTCGGGCATGCGTCGGGTGTCACCGCGCTCACGGTCCTTGTCGCGGAAGAAGCGGGCGTTCTCGTCATGCCGGATGATCAGGTCGCCGGTCTCGTCGCGAACGATGACGCGGCCGTCCGGGCTCTTGGGCGGAGGCGTCCCGCTTGCTGCCTTCGACTCGTCGATCACCGGCACCGGGTCGTTCGAGACGACCGGCGGCGGCGTGCCCGGAGCCGGCGGCGTGCCCGGGGCGGGCGGATTGGCCGCGACCGGCGGGGTGGCCGGCTCGGCAGGATTCGCGGCGACGGGAGGAGTGCCCGGCGCGGGCGGCGTGCCGGCGATGGGCGGACGCGGCTTCTTGTCCTTGCCGGGCGGGTTGGTGGCGACGGGTGGAACCGGCTTCGCCGGCTCCGTCGAGGCAGCGGGCGGGGTCGCAGGCTCGGCCGGAGCGACCGGGGTCACCGCCACAGGCGGCGGCGCGGGCTCGGCCGGAGCGGTGGGCTCGACCGCCACGGGCGGCGGCGCAGGCTCGGCCGGAGCGGCCGGTTCGACCGCAACGGGAGGCGGCGTAGGCTTCGCCGGAGCGGCGGGCTCGACCGCGACGGGCGGCGGCGCTGGCTCGGCCGGAGCGGCGGGCTCGGCCGCGACGGGTGGAGGAGCGGGCTCGGCGGGAGCTGCGGGCTCGGCCGCAACCGGCGGTGTGGGAACGACCGGCGCGGCGGGGACAGCGACGGCGGGCTCCTCGGCAACCGGCGGCAGGCCGGCCTGTTCACGGAGCTGGTTGAGCTTGGTGAGGGCATCGCGAAGGGCCGTCTGGGCCTCTTCCACGCCCTTGCCGCGCGCCATCGCCCGGCGAAGTGCGGCGCGCGCCTTTTCGACCAGGCGCTCGGCTTCGGCGATCTGCTCCTCGAGCGAAGCGGTCTTGGGCGCCTCGGCGGCAGGAGCGGTTGCGGCGGGGGCTTCCGCGGCCGGCGGCGGGGCTGCGTCGCCCGCCTGGGCGAGCAGTGCCGGCTGGGCGCCGGCGACCGCCGGGCCGGCGAGCACCGAGAGCGCTGCTCCGGCGAGCAGAATGGATCGGATCGAAGGCATAGGCTTGTCCTCGTCTCTAACGGGGCCTGGCGTCAGGACCCTTACGGTGATCCCCCTCAGGATCGGTCGAACGGCCGCACGCGTAGCGCAGCGAACCTGAACGCAGGCACAACGGATTCCGCGACCGCGGAACCGGGAACCCGGGCGTCAACGCTTTGGTGGGGCTATCGTTCCGCGCCGGTGGCGATCGGCAGGTCGTCCCGCGCGCCCCACTCGGTCCACGAGCCGTCATAGAGGCCGGTGCGATTGACGCCGAGCACGTCGAGGGCGAGGGAGAGGGTGGCGGCGTTCACGCCGGAGCCGCAGCTCGTCACGATCGGAAGGCTGAGATCGACGCCGCCCGCCTTGAACGCGGCGAGCAGGGCGGCGTCGTCCTTGAGGCGGCCGTCGGCAATGAGGTCGCCCGAGGGTACGTTGAAACTGCCGGGCACGCGACCGCTCTTCACCCACGGCCGCGGCTCCGGCGCGGCGCCAGTGAAACGCGGGGCAGGGCGCGCGTCGACGAGCTGGAAGCCGCGCGTGTCGAGGTTGCGGCGCACGGCGTCGAGATCGGCGACGGCCTCGGGATCGAGGTTTGCCGTGAAACGTTTCGCGGGAAGCCTGACCGGGCGGTCGTCGACGGGCCGTCCCTCGGCGCGCCATTTCGGCAGCCCGCCATCGAGGATGCGGATGTCGCCGCAACCCATCACCCTGAAGGTCCACCAGACGCGGGCCGCCGATCCGAGCCCGCTGGTATCATAGACGACGACCCGGTCGTCATTGCCGATGCCGAGGGCGCCGACCATGCGCGCGAACGTCTCCGCGTCGGGGAGCATGTGCGGGAGCGGGTTGGACGTATCCGCGATCGTGTCGATGTCGAAGAAGATCGCGCCGGGGATATGTGCCGCGGCGTATTCGGCCGCCGCGTTCCGTCCGGTCGTCGCCAGATGCCACGAGCCGTCGAGGACGACGAGGTTCGGCTCGCCGAGCCGGCTGGCAAGCTCCTCCGTCGGGATGAACCAGTGCGAGCGGTCGCTCATCCCGTCTCCGCGAAGCGGATTCGCACCCGCCGGTTCTGTTTTCCCTTGCTCTCGATCTTGCTCACCACCAGACGGCCGATCTCGGCGGTCGAGCGGACATGGGTTCCGCCGCAGGGCTGCAGGTCTATGTCACCGATCCGGACTAGTCGTACCTGTCCGGTGCCGATCGGAGGCTTCACCTTCATTGTCTTGACCAATCCGGGGTTATCCAGAAGCTCCCCGTCGCTGATCCATTCGCTGGTGACCTTGTGATTGGCCGCGACGAGGGCGTTGAGACGAGCCTCGATGTCCTCCTTTGGCGGAACTTCCCCGTCGATGTCGAAGTCGAGTCGGCCCTCGTCCGCGCCAATCGAACCGCCGGTCACGGGGAATGGCAGCACCACGGACAGAAGGTGCAGTCCGGTGTGAATCCGCATGTGGCGGTACCGCCTGTCCCAGTCGACAACGGCTCTAACCCTTTCACCGATTTGAGGAATTTGCTCCGCCTCGCCGGGAACGTGAACCACGTCGGTCTTGTCCTCGCCGTAGACCGCGGTCGCCACGGCAATCGGTCCGCCATCCCGGATGAGTCTGCCGGTATCACCGGGCTGTCCGCCGCCCGTCGCATAGAAGACCGTGCGATCCAGGATAATTCCCCGCCGATCGTTCACCGTGAGAACGGTCGCCTCCGCCTCGCGCAGATAGGCATCCTCACGGAAGAGAAGAACAGTAGCCATCTCAATGACTTACGAATGGAATTCGAACATCGGCGGTCTTCTCCAGCCAAGCCGGTACGGGAAGATTGTTCTGCCGGAGAAAGGCCGGGTTGAACAGCTTCGACTGATAGCGCGTGCCGTAGTCGCAGAGCACGGTCACGATCGTGTGGCCCGGCCCCATCTCCTTGGCTAGCCGTATCGCGCCCGCGACGTTGATGCCAGAGGAGCCGCCAAGGATCAGGCCTTCGTCTGTGACGAGGTCGAAGACCGTCTGCACCGCCTCGGAATCCTTGATCTGGTAAGCGCGGTCGACGGGCGCGCCCTCGAGATTGGCGGTGATGCGGCTTTGGCCGATGCCCTCGGTGATCGAGGAGCCCTCGGCGCGCAGTTCGCCGCGCGTGTACCAGGCGTAGAGCGCGGCTCCCATCGGATCGGCGAGCCCGACGACGATGTTTTTGTTTCGCTCTTTCAAGGACATAGCGACGCCGGCCAGTGTCCCGCCGGTGCCGACGGCGCAGATGAAAGCATCGACCTTGCCGCCGGTCTGCTCGTAGATTTCGGGCCCAGTGCCCTCGATATGGGCCTTGCGATTGGCTGTGTTGTCGAACTGATTGGCCCAGAATGCCCCGTTGATGTCGCTGATCGCATACTGACTGGCGAGACGTTCCGAAATGCGGATGTAGTTGTTCGGATCGCGGTAGGGGACGGGCGGCACCTCGACCAGCGTCGCGCCGGCGATGCGGAGCGCATCTTTCTTCTCCTGGCTCTGATTGTCCGGGATGACGATCACCAGGCGGAATCCCATCGCGCCCGCGACCAGCGCAAGACCGATCCCGGTGTTGCCGGCGGTTCCTTCGACGATGACGCCGCCTGGCCGCAATTTGCCGTTGGCGATCGCGTCGCGCACGATCCACAGCGCGGCGCGGTCCTTCACGGACTGGCCGGGATTCATGAACTCGGCCTTGCCGTAGATCTCGCAGCCGGTGAGTTCGGAAGCTCGGCGAAGGCGGATCAGCGGCGTGTTGCCGATCGCCTCGAGGACCGATGACTTGCCCTGCATCTGCGGCACAGCCTTCTGGAAGAAAGGCGGGAAGCTAGTCGCTGAAACTTGGGGTCACAAGGTTTGCGCGTTCCGCTTTTGCCGGATTTGCAGAAAAGCGTTGAGGGCGCGCGCCCTCGCGGCGGAATGGTCTGCGAGTGGCAGCGGATAGGTTTCGCCGAGCCTCACCCCGGCCCTGGTCAGCACATGTTCCGGAGCCGCCCACGGCTTGTGGATGTACTTGGCGGGGAGCGCCGCCAGCTCCGGGACGTAGGTGCGGACATAGGCCCCATCCGGATCGAACCTCTCACCCTGCAGCACCGGGTTGAAGATGCGAAAAAAGGGCTGGGCATGGAGGCCCGTGCCGGCGACCCATTGCCAGTTGAACGGATTGTTGGCGGGGTCGGCATCGACCAGCGTGTCCCAGAACCAGGCCTCCCCGAGCCGCCAGTCGACGAGCAGGTCCTTCGTCAGGAACGAGGCAGCGATCATCCGGACACGATTGTGCATCCAGCCGGTCTGCCAAAGCTGGCGCATGCCCGCGTCGACGATCGGGAATCCCGTGCGCCCCCGTCGCCAGGCCCACATGTCGTCCTCGTAGGGCTCCTCCCACGGGAGCGCGTCGAAAGCCTGGTTGATGTTCCGCTTCGCCATGTCAGGGAAAGCATCGAGCGTATGCCATGCGAATTCGCGCCAGCCGAGCTCGCTCCGGATCTTCCCCGCCGCGGCGCCCTCGACGGCATGCCAGAGCTGGTGGGGGCTGATCTCGCCGAAGCGGAGATGCGGGGAGAGCATCGAGGTTGCGAAAGACCCGGGCCGATCGCGTTCCGTCGCGTAGCGCGAGGCGCTGGCGGCGATGAAGGCGGCGAGGCGCTTCCTGGCGCCGCGCTCGCCAGGTTGCCAGGTGCCGCGGATGCGGCCGCTCCAGTCGGGGGCGGTCGGGATGAGGCGCCAATCCTCGATCTGGTCGCCGGAGACGTCCTGAACCGGGGGAGGGAGTCGGCGCGGACTCGGCCTCGGTTGGCGCGGGGCGGGACCGGATGCGGCCCGCCGCCAGAAGGCGGAGAATGCGCGGAATGGTTTGCCCTCGTCGTTCTGGATCGCGGACGGCTCAAAGAGCAGGTTGGCGGAGAACGTCTCGACGGGCCTTCGCCGCAGCGCCAGCCGGACCTTCTCGTCGACGATGGCGCCATGGCCGTAGCGGCGGTTCCAGAACACTCGGTCGGCGCCGATGGCTGCGGCGAGGGTCGGGATTACCTTTGCCGCCGCGCCGCGCCTGAGCACGAGGCGCTGGCCCTTCCGCGACAGGTCCGCAGCGAGGCCGGCAACCGCGTAGTGAAGCCACCAGCGCTGCGCCGCGCCGAAAGGCCGGAGGCCGGGCGATTCCTCGTCGAGGACATAGACGAAGCAGGTCGGCTCGGCCCGGGCGCTTGCGGCGGCGAGAGCAGGATTGTCCGCTAGCCTCAGGTCGTCGCGAAGCCAAACGAGGTTTGCCATCGCCGGATGGTTGCCCTCGAATCCGGGCGGCACAAGCCTTCAGGCGAGGAAATCCGATCGGCGCGTCCCGGTCCTACTCGGCAGCGACCATTGCCGGACGGCGCTCTCCGATGCCGAGCCGCGCCCAGGCAGGCCGCTCAAAGAGGAAGCGGAACGGCGTGCCGCGGACGATCCAGAAAAGGACGAGCGGAAAGACGACGCCGCACGCGGTGACGATGAGGGAAATGGTGCCGAGGTCGCCGTCCGGCCAAAGCTTGAGCAGCGCCGCGCGTGAAGTCGCCATGGGAAGGAAGAAGGCGAGGTAGATGACGATGGAGTTGCGGCCGCAGTAGCGCAGCGGCGCCGCCCAGTCGGCCTTGGAGAGCAGGCCGGCAAAACTGACCACCGCGACGGCTCCCGCAAGACCCAGCGCCAGGCTGACCCCCGGCATCTCGGAGACGCCACCGAAGACCGCGACGCCTTCGACCAATCCCCATGCAACGAGGTAGCCGGCGGCCGCCCGGCTCTTCTCGATGACCGCCGCCGCCAGCCGGAAAATGTGGGGAGCGAAGACGTAGCCCGAGTAGAAGTAGACGAACCGCGCGGCGAATTCGTCGATGATGATCCATCCGGTCCGGACGTGCGCCGCTTCGAGGAGCGCACCGGCGACCCAGATGATCCACCACGGCGCGCTTCTCGTCGCCTTCACGACGACGAAGAAGATCGGAAGCAGATAGATGAACCAGATCGTGCCGAACGGTTCGATGAAGGAGAGGGCGTATTCGCGCAGCGCGCCCGCAATGCCCTCCTCAGAAGCGATCGCCGGCGCCTTGAAGACGAACTGGATGGTCAGCCAGAGCACATAGAAATAGGCGAAGTGGACGACCTTCTTGTCGAGGTAGGTGCGCCAGTCGCGGTCGATGACGCGGGCGAGGAACAGGCCGGAGATCATGAAGAAGTCGGGCATGCGGAACGGCTTCGCGAAGGCGACCACATAGGTCATCCAGCCGGTCGCGTCAGCGGCCTTCTCGACGCCCAGCGTCGAATGCATCATCACCACCATGACGATGCAGAAGCCCTTGGCGTAGTCGACCCAGGCGACCCGCGATTCGTCCTGCATTTTCCGGCCTCTGTCAGCGTT
Organism: Bauldia sp.; assembly: GCA_035651055.1. GTDB lineage: Bacteria > Pseudomonadota > Alphaproteobacteria > Rhizobiales > Kaistiaceae > JAFKKF01. The sequence continues at coordinate 20,210 of DASRGK010000123.1, read as the reverse complement.
CTGGTCGCAGCCGACCATAGGCGGAGAAGGGCGGATTTGATTCGAATTTCGCGGATTAGGGTTAAGCCGGCCGCGGTCGATCGGAGCCGGTGCGAACCTGAAAGAGAAAGCGCCCCGCCCATTCGGGCGAGGCGCTGTTCGTGTAGCCGTTCCGTCTGCCGCTAGGGCGAGGTGGTCGCCGCCGGAGCCGGAGCCGGCTCGGGAGCGGGCGCCGTGGTCGCCGCCGGAGCGGGTGCCGGTGCCGGGGCTTCCGCCGGAGCGGTCGTTGCCGCCGGGGCCGGAGTCGGCTCGGGAGCAGGCGAGGTCGTCGCCGCCGGGGCCATCGTGTTGGCCGGTGCGGTCGTGGTGGTCGTGTTGGTGGCGGTATTCGTCGCGCCGCCGAACCATCCACCCCAGAAGTAGCCGTAGATGAGGGCGAGGACGATGACGATGATGATCACGATTATGATCGAACGACCGCCGCCACCGTTGTCCGCCTGCCTGTTCATGCTGTCTCTTGTCGACACTTGCGACCTCCTTTGGCCGGTTAGTTTGTAAGTTGCGAGCCCCGGCGTACCGATGATGAGATTGGTACGCCGCGGCCCATCGTCGCCCTATGACCCCAAGTTCCGCATTTGCCCGGATCCCGAAGGACTGGTCCCGGCAGCCACGAAACAGACTTGACCGTCCCGCTTCTCAGCCCGGCGGCGTGACGGCCGCAAGCGCAATTCGGACTGTTCCGAGAGGCTATGTAAACACCGATTCAAGAAACGTCGCCCTTCCAATCGGCCCTGTGCGCTGGCTCCCCGGGCCGGACTCGAACCAGCGACCGAGCGGTTAACAGCCGCTTGCTCTACCAACTGAGCTACCGGGGATCGGCACCTGTCGCCGTGCGCGCGATGCCCTATAGCAAACACCGTTCATATTGCAAGTGTAGCCCGGAATCCGGCGGCTCGAAACCAAGCTTGCGCCCGATGCGCGTCTTTCCCACATCCGATTGCAGGACGGGCCGCCGCCTGTCCGTTCGACAGGAGGAGTGGACGTGCCAAGGATCCGACTGGGGCCGAAGACCGTCCACCTCCCTGAAAGCCGCCTGGCGCGCATGTCGATCGGTGGCCTTCTGGTCGCGGGCGGGACGCTCGGATTCCTGCCGGTCCTTGGTTTCTGGATGATCCCCCTCGGGTTCGTGGTTCTGGCCCAGGACATCGCTGTCGTCCGCAGATTCAACCGGCGTGTCGGTGTTCCCACGAAGCGCTGGTGGACCGGTACCAAACGCAAGGCGCGGCCGGTGGTTCCTTAGCCGGGTCTGGTTGCCGTTTGCCGGACTTGCCCCTCGCGCGGATTGATCAGGGAGCGCAGGCGCCATGAACCGCCGTCAGCGGTCAGGGTCAGGGAGGTGAGGGGACCCGCATCGATCTGCCAAAAGGCCGCCACCGGAGCATCGAGTGCAGTAGTCGCCGCGGCCCGCAGTACCGTGGCATGCGCAACCGCCAGAAAGGTGCCGGGCAGCTTCAGCCGGTTCTCGAGAAAGACCCGCACGCGCGCCAGCAGCGCTGCGATTGACTCACCGCCATGCGGCGCCGCGAGGGGGTTGCTTCGCCATTCCGCCAGTTGCACCGGCTCGCAAGCCGCGACTTCGCCGATCGGCATCCCGGCCCAGCGGCCGTAGTCAAGTTCGCGAAGCGCCGGATTGATCTCGCCGTCGAAGCCGAGGGCTTCCGCCGTCTGTCTTGCCCTGAGAGCGGGCGACGTCAGCACCGCGTCGAATCGGCGGAAGTTCGGGCGGGCGGCGGTGGCCGATTTCCGCCCGCGTTCGTCGAGCGGCTCATCGCGCGGAAAGATTCCGCGGCGGGTCGCCGCCGTGGCGGCATGACAAAGAAAGGTGAGGCGGACTGGGGACACTCGCGATGCCGGCGGTTCGAACACCGGACGGCCGGCACAACAAGACAGCGCGGGCGAAACTCCGCCCTGCGTATTGACAGTACCTGCCCCCCGGCCCAATCTCGGCAAGCTCGCAGATATGGAAGCCGGTGTAAATCCGGCGCGGTCGCGCCACTGTGACCGTCAGGCGGATACCGTCGGGCGGAAGTCAGACCCCTCCGCGAGCACCAGTCCATCCGGGACGCGTTATCCCAAGGAGGTGTTTTCCGCCATGACCGATGCAGCTTTTGCGACCGCCGTAACGCGGCCGCTTGCAGTCCCCGTCCGCGAGCTGCTTCCGTGGGCGATCTTTGTCGGGCTCCTTGCCTTCGTGGCGATCTATTTCGTCGGCGTGGAGGAGGGCGCATTCTCCATTTTCGACGGCACCTACGTACACGAATTCGTCCACGACGGGCGGCACCTCCTCGGCTTCCCCTGCCACTAGGGGAGCCTTTGCCATGGTCGGTGCGCTGCTGGTCCGCGGGATGATCGTGGGCCTGATCGCGGGCATTCTCGCTTTCGGCTTCGCAAGGATTTTCGGCGAGCCGGGGCTCGATTCGGCGATCGCCCTGGAAGAATCGGCGCACGCGGCGGCGGCGCCTGCCGCTGCTCCCACAGGCGAGGCGACCCACGGCGCGGCCGACCGGGAGATCGTCAGTCGGGATACGCAGGCGGGGCTTGGCCTCTTCACCGGCGTCATCGTCTACGGCGCGGCATTGGGTGGACTGTTCGCGCTCGTCTACGGCTTCGCCTACGGGCGGATAACCACGCTGCGCCCGCGCACCGCCGCCGCGGCGATGGCAGCGATCGGGTTCCTCGCGGTGGCGGTCGTGCCGATGCTGAAGTACCCGGCTAATCCGCCCTCGGTCGGCAGCGGCGACACGATTGGATACCGGACTGCGCTCTTCTGGGTGATGCTCTTTGTCTCGCTCGGCGCGGTGTTTGCCGCGGCCGCCGCGCGGCAGCGGGTGTTGCCACGGTTCGGCCCATGGAACGCGAGCCTCGCGGCGGGGGCCGTCTTCATCGCAATCGCGGCGATCGCGATGGCGCTTCTGCCCTCGGTCGACGAGGTGCCGGACCATTTCCCGGCGCCCTTGCTCTGGCAGTTCCGGATGGCCTCGCTCGGCACGCAGGCCGTGCTCTGGATCGCCTTGGGCATCGGCTTCGGCTTTCTGACCGAACGGCGTTGGCCGCGGTTCGCCTGAGGCGGGTGGCTCGGGTGGCAATTCGGCATGTCCTTGTTCTCGGCGGGCAGCGGTCCGGCAAGAGCCGCTACGCCGAGCGGCTCGTGGCCGAAAGCGGCCTTCTCCCGGTCTACGTCGCCGCCGCGCGCCCGCAGGACGCGGAGATGGCGGCCCGGATCGGGCTCCATCGCGAGCGCCGCGGGCCGGCCTGGCTGACGGTCGAGGAGCCGCTCGATCTCGCCGGAACGATCGACCGCCTCGCCAGGGATGGCCGCGGGGTGCTGGTCGAATGCCTGACCCTCTGGCTCGCCAACCTGATGGAGGCAGGGGTCGACCCGTCCGATGCCGCGACCGAACTGCTCGCCGCCCTCGACCGGGCCGCCGGCCCGGTGGTGCTGGTCTCCAACGAGGTCGGCTCCGGCGTGATCCCGGCCAACGCCCTGGCGCGCCGCTATGCCGACGCGCTCGGCACGCTCAACCAGCGCGTGGCGTCGGCAGTGGCGCAGGTGGTGCTGGTCGCGGCCGGCATTCCCGTCCTGATCAAGCCGGCGCCGCAACCGGAGATCGCCCTGTGAACGGACGCATCCCCGCCACCATCGTCACGGGCTTTCTCGGCGCGGGGAAGACCACGCTCATCCGCAACCTCATCGCAAAGGCACGGGGTCGGCGGCTTGCGATCATCGTCAACGAGTTCGGCGATCTCGGTTTCGACGGCGGACTGATCGCCGATTGCGACGACGATTGCCGGCCGGACCAGATCGTCGAACTCACCAACGGCTGCATCTGCTGCACGGTAGCCGACGAGTTCCTGCCGGCGATGGAAGCCCTGCTCGAGCGCGATCCCGCGCCCGACCACATCGTCATCGAGACATCGGGCCTGGCGCTGCCGCAGCCGCTCGTACGCGCCTTCGCATGGCCGGGTGTCCGCCAGAAGGTGACCGTCGACGGCGTGGTCACGGTCGTCGATGCGGCGGCCGTCGCCGAGGGGCGCCTGGCGCCCGCTCCGACCGGGCCGGGGCCGGCGCGCGAGCATGACGACCCGGTCGAGGAGCTCTTCGAGGACCAGTTGCGCTGCGCCGACCTCGTCATCGTCAGCAAGGCCGACCTGCTTGACGAAGCCGGCCTCGCTTCGGTCGAGGAAGTCGTGCGCCGCGAGACCCGCCCCGGAACTTCGACGCTGCGAAGCACGGGGGGCGGCGTGGTGCCCGAGGTCCTGCTCGGGCTTGCCTCGGCGACGGAAGCCAACATGGCCGGGCGCGAGAGCCACCACGACCTCGAGGGCGAGGAGCACGACCACGACGATTTTGAGAGCTGCGTGCTCAGCCCGGCTCCGTTCCGGTCGCTCGACGAGGTGAAAGCACGGGTCGGAGCGGCGCTGGCAGTTCCCGGCGTGCTCAGGATCAAGGGACGGGCGGCAGTCTCCGGGCGGGCGGCGCCCGCGGTCGTGCAGGCGGTCGGGCCACGTGTCGAGACTTGGTTCTCGCCCGAGATGACGGCGCCCGGCCTCGTCGTCATCGGCCTCAAGGGCTTCGACCGCGGTGCGGTCGAGGCGCGCCTGGGCGGATAGAGATGCACCTTCTCGCCGGGGATGCCGGACGGATCGACGACGGCGATGCCGCAGTCGACCTCGGACAGCCTCCGGGCGACATTGTCTTCCTCTCCGCCGCCGACAGTGAACTGGCCGCCCTGGCAAGAGCCGCGGGAGAGAGGAGCCTTCGCACCGCCAACCTCGCGCGGCTGTCGCATCCTCTTTCGGTCGACCTCTATCTCGACCGCACGGTCGCGGGTTCGCGCCTGATCGTCGTGCGCATGATGGGCGGCGCCGGCTACTGGCCCTATGGCCTCGACCGGCTCCGGGCGCTGGCGCGAAAGACGAATCTGCGCCTTGCGGTCATCCCCGGTGACGATCGCTGGGACGACACGCTCTCCGCCTTCTCGACCATCGGCGAGGAGGACAGCCGGGCCCTCTGGCGATATTTCGCCGAGGGCGGCGAGGAGAATACGCGGCGCGGTCTCGTCTTCATGGCGTATCTCCTTGGCGAGGCCGGGCGGCCCGAGCCGCCGGTCGTCGTGCCGCATGCCGGCGTTTATCGGCCGGGCCGCGGCAGCGTTCCATGGGCCGAGGTCCGCGAAGGCGTCGACGGAACCCGGCCGGTCATTCCGGTCGTGTTCTACCGCGCTCTGGTCGCGGGCGAGTCCACGGCGCCCGTCGATGCGCTGGCCGAGGCCCTCGCCGGGGAAGGCATGAGCGCACTGCCGATCTTCGTCACCAGCCTCAAGGATGCGGAGTCGGAAGCGTTCCTGCGCGAGGCCTTGACGGCGTTTCCCCCGGCCATCGTCCTCAACGCGACGGCTTTCGCCGTCTCCCGTATCGGCGCCGCAAGCGAGGGAACCGTGCTCGACGAACCGGGACGGCCGGTGCTGCAGGTGGTCTTCGCCGGATCGAGCGAGGCCGGTTGGCGGGAGAGCGGCCGCGGATTGCAGCCGCGCGACCTGACGATGAATGTCGTCCTGCCGGAGGTCGACGGGCGCATCCTCAGCCGCGCCGTTTCGTTCAAGGCGGAAACCGCACTGGGCGGAGGCCGGACCGCCACGGTCTATGCCCCGCTCGCCGACCGCATCCGATTCGTCGCACGACAGGCCGCGACGTGGGTACGTCTGGCAGAGTGTCCGCCGAAGGGGCGGAGGATCGCCCTCATCCTCTCGCGCTACCCGAACCGGGAGGGACGCCTCGCCAATGGCGTCGGCCTCGACACACCGGAAAGCGCGGTTCGTATCGCCGAGGCGCTGCGACACCGCGGCTATGATACGGCGGGGTTCCCGGAGAACGGCGCCACACTGATGGAGGCGCTGGCGCAGGTCGCAGGCGGATCGGCAAGTTCCATCCAAATGGCGGAGGCCGCCTACCGGCGCTTTTTTGAAACGTTGCCGCCGCCCAACCGCGAGGCCGTGCTGACGCGCTGGGGGGACCCCGCCCGCGAGCCGGCCCTCGTCGCCGGCAGGTTCGGCATCCCGGCCGTTCGCTTCGGGAATGTGGTCGTCGGCCTGCAGCCGTCCCGAGGCTACAACCTCGATCCGAAGGCGACCTATCACGATCCGGCGCTGGTGCCTCCGCATGGCTATCTGGCGTTCTATGCCTGGCTAAGGGAGGAGTTCGACGCCGACGCCATCGTGCAGATCGGCAAGCATGGCAATCTCGAATGGTTGCCGGGCAAGGCCCTGGGCCTTGCCGAGACCTGCTGGCCGGAGATCGCGCTGGGCGAGGTTCCGGTGATCTATCCGTTCATCGTCAACGATCCCGGCGAGGGCAGCCAGGCCAAGCGCCGGTCGTCGGCGGTCGTCGTTGATCACTTGATGCCGGCAATGACCCGGGCGGAGACCTACGGCGCTCTCGCCGAGCTCGAGACGCTCGTCGACGAATACTACGTGGCGGCAGGGATCGACCGGTCGCGGCGGGCCTGGCTCGAGAAGGAGATTGTCGCGCTTGCGGAACGGCACGGTCTGGCGGCGGACCTCGGTCTCGCCGGCGCGCAAAGGGACGAGACGCTGCGCGCCGTCGACGCGCATCTCTGCGAACTGAAGGAACTCCAGATCCGCGACGGGCTCCATGTCCTCGGAGCCGGCCCCTCCGACGACCAGCGCATCGACACGCTGGCTGCGATCGCACGCACTCCGCGTTCGGGCGGCCGGCCGCAGGACCAGTCGCTCGACCGCGTGATCGCAGCCGATCTGGGCCTCGACCTCGATCCCCTGACCGCCGCGCCGGCGTCGGAGTGGAAGGGCAGGCGGCCCGAGGTGCTCGCGGCCGTATCGACCGCTCCCTGGCGGACGACGGGCGACACGGTGGAGCGCATAGCCCTCTCCGCCCGCCGGTTGATCCACCGGGCGGTTACCGGAGCTCCGAACTCCGTCGGTATATCGTCCCGCGCCGTCCTCGACTGGATCGCCGACGAACTCGCGCCCGCGCTCGATGCCTCGGGCGACGCAGAGATCGCGTCGCTTCTCGCCGCCCTGGACGGGCGGTTCGTCCGGCCGGGCCCATCGGGGTCGCCGACGCGCGGCCGGCCCGACGTTCTTCCGACCGGCCGGAATTTCTACTCCGTTGACGTCCGTGCGGTGCCGACGCGGGCGGCCTGGGCTACCGGCAAGGCTGCGGCGGAGGAACTGGCGCTCCGCTACTTCGAGGACGCCGGCGAATGGCCGCGTTCGATCGCCATGTCGGCATGGGGTACATCGAACATGCGCACCGGCGGCGACGATATCGCCGAGGTGCTTGCCCTGATCGGCGCCGAGCCTGTCTGGGAACGGGGAACCGGCCGGGTTACGGGCTTTCGCATCATTCCGCTCAGCGACCTCCGCCGGCCGCGCATCGACGTGACGTTGAAGATTTCAGGGATGTTCCGCGACGCGTTCCCCGACCAGATCGACCTCATGGATTCGGCGATCCGTGCCGTGGCCGGGCTCGACGAGGACGACGAGGCGAATGCGATTGCCGCTTCGGTGCGCGCGGCCGCATCGCGGCTGGCGGCGCAGGGCATCGCGGACTCGCCGCGGCTGGCCGGCTCCCGCATATTCGGCGCGCCGCCGGGCGCCTACGGCGCCGGGATTCAGGTTCCCCTCGACGAGGGCCTCTGGGAGACGCGCGAGGACCTTGCCGACGCCTTCCTCGCCTGGGGAGGTTTCAGCTACGGCGCCGGGCAAGCAGGCGCCCCGGCACGCGATGCCCTCGTCGAGCGCCTGAAAGCGGCCGACGCTGTGGTCCACAACCAGGACAACCGCGAGCACGATATCCTCGACAGCGACGACTACTACCAGTTCCAGGGTGGCCTCGCGGCGGCGGTGGAGTCGCTCCGCGGCGTCGCGCCCCGCATCTACCACGGCGATCATGCGCTGCCCGAGCATCCGCGCGTGCGGCCGCTGCAGGAGGAGATCGGGCGCGTCGTCCGCGGCAGGGCCGCCAATCCGAAATGGATCGCCGGCATGATGCGGCATGGCTACAAGGGCGGAGCCGAAATGGCGGCGACGGTGGATTACCTCTTTGCCTACGCTGCGACGACGGACGCCGTCGGCAGCCACCATTTCGACGGCCTCTACGAGGCCTATTTGCGTGATCCCGCGGTCCGCGATTTTCTCGGCCGCGAGAACCCGGCGGCGCTCGCCGAAATGGCTGCGAAGTTCCGCGAGGCGATCGAGCGCGGCCTGTGGACGCCGCGCCTCAACAGCGCCTACGGTGACCTGACCGGTTTTCCTGCCGCCCCGAGGGAGGCCGCCGAATGAAGGACGGTCTGAGCGAAGCCGAACTCGACGCCCGCCACGCTGAGAAGATGAAGAAGAAGAAGGCGGTGCGCGACAAGATCGTTGCCTCGAAGACGATCGAGAGGGGCCTCATCATCGTCCACACCGGTAAGGGCAAGGGCAAGTCGACTGCCGCCTTCGGCATGGTCTTCCGCGCGCTCGGCCACGGCATGAAGGTCGCCGTGGTCCAGTTCGTCAAAGGCAGATGGCAGACCGGCGAGCGGGCGGCCCTGGAGCGCTTCGGCGATCTCGTCACCATCAACACGATGGGCGAAGGCTTCACCTGGGAAACCCAGGACCGCCAGCGCGACCTCGGGGCGGCCCGCGCCGCATGGGAACAGGCGAAGGCCCTCATCCGCTCGGGCGAGCATCGGATCGTGCTCCTCGACGAACTGAACATCGTGCTGCGCTACGACTATCTGCCGACCGAGGAGATCGTCGCCTTCCTGCGCGACGAGAAGCCGGCCGATGTCCACGTCATCGTCACCGGGCGAAATGCCCGCGACCCGTTGATCGAGATCGCCGACCTCGTCACCGAGATGGAGATGGTGAAGCACCCGTTCCGCGGCGGCGTGAAGGCGCAGAAGGGGATCGAGTTCTGACCGCGTCCCTGATGATCCAGGGCACCGGCTCGCATGTCGGCAAGTCGGTTATCGTCACCGGGCTGTGCCGCGCGCTCGTCCGGCGCGGACTGAGGGTCGCGCCGTTCAAGCCGCAGAACATGTCGAACAACGCCGCGGTCGCCGCCGGTGGCGGCGAGATCGGCCGAGCGCAGGCACTCCAGGCGCGGGCCGCAAGGCTTCCGCCCTCCGTCGACATGAACCCGGTTCTGCTCAAGCCGGAGAGCGAAACCGGCGCGCAGATCATCGTTCAGGGGAAGCGCTTCGCCACAATGCGCGCGGCCGAATACGGGCGGCGCAAATGCGAATTCCTGCCGCGGGTCCTGGAGAGCTTCCGGCGGATCGGCGAACAGGCGGACATTGTGCTGGTTGAGGGGGCCGGCAGTCCGGCCGAAGTGAACCTGCGTGCCGGCGACATTGCCAATATGGGTTTCGCGGACGCCGCGGGTGTTCCGGTCGTCCTCGTCGGTGACATCGACCGGGGCGGCGTGATCGCGAGCCTCGTTGGAACCCACGCGGTGCTCGACGAACGCGACCGTGCCCATGTCCGAGGTTTCCTCGTCAACAAGCTCCGCGGCGATCCAGGCCTGTTTGCTGAAGGCGCCAGCTTCGTCGAGAAAAAGACCGGCTGGCCCAATCTCGGCGTCGTGCCCTGGTTCGACGGTGCCCGCGCGGTGCCGGCAGAGGACGGGCTCGGTCTTGCCGGACGCCGGCGCGAACGCGGCGCGGTGATTGCGGTGCCGCGGCTGCCACGGGTCGCCAATTTCGACGACCTCGATCCGCTTGCCGCCGAACCCGGGGTCTCGCTGCTGATCGTCGAAGCGGGCGAGCCGATCCCGGCAGATGCAACGCTGGTGCTCATTCCGGGCTCGAAGGCGACGATCGCCGACCTGACCTTCCTGCGCGAGCAGGGCTGGGACATCGATATCGCGGCGCATGTCCGCCGCGGCGGGCGTGTCCTCGGCCTTTGCGGCGGCTACCAGATGCTCGGCCGGACGATCGCCGACCCGCGAGGGGTGGAAGGCGAACCGGGCGTCGTGGCTGGCCTCGGCCTCCTCGATGTCGCGACCGTGCTGACAGCCGAAAAGCGAACGACCGAGGTGCGTGGCGTCGCGGCCGCGACCGGCGAGACCGTCACGGGCTACGAGATCCACCTCGGCGTGAGCGACGGGCCGGATCGGACTCGGCCATTCCTCCGCATCGGCGGGGAGGACGAGGGGGCCATCTCGGCAAACGGCATGGTGGCCGGAACCTATGTCCACGGACTTTTCGCCGCCGACGGTTTCCGCCGCTCCTATCTCGCCGCGCTTGGTGTTCCGGCGTCCGGTCTGGAATACGAAACGTCGGTCGAAGTTGTGTTGGACGGGCTCGCCGACCATCTTGAACGACACCTCGACGTAGAGCGTCTCCTCACCATCGCCGGACTGTCTCGATGATCGCAGGCGCGGAAGCCGCGACCACGATCAGGAACAGGATCGCGGCCGCGCCAAGGTAGATCCGGAGGGCCCGGCCGATGTCGTCGGGGGTTGCGCGCCGGCGGCAGCCCGCGTTCAGAAACGGATCGTCCACCAGCACGCCGCGATACCGCCGCGGCCCGGCCAGCGCGATGCCGAGCGCCCCGGCCATGGCGGCCTCGGGCCAGCCGGCGTTGGGTGAGCGATGCTTGCGCGCATCCGCCTTGACGACGGCGAGCGCGCGCCCGGCCGAACCCCGGGCGAGGGGAGCAGCCAGCGCGATGAGCAGGCCGGACAACCGGCTGGCGGGAAGATTGACCAGGTCGTCCGCTTTCGCCGCGGCGCGGCCGAAATCGACGTACCGCGGCGTCAGGTGCCCGATCATCGAGTCGGCGGTGTTGATCGCCTTGTAGGCGAGCATGCCGGGCAGCCCGAGAAGCGCGAACCATAAGGCGGGCGCGACAACGCCGTCCGAGAAATTCTCCGCCGTCGACTCGATCGCCGCACGGCAAACGCCCGCCTCGTCGAGGCTCGCCGGGTCGCGGCCGACGATACGCGAGACCGATTTCCGGGCCGCCGGCAGGCCGCCTGCGGCAAAGGCCCGGCGCACGTCGTGCACGTGGTCGAAGAGGCTTCGTCCCGCGAGAAAGATCGAGGCAATGACAGCGATGCCGATCCAGCCGTGCCGAAGCGACAGGAGCAGCCATTCGAGTGTCCAGCCGGCCGTTGCCGCGATCGCCGCGACAAGAACGAGCGCCAGCATGCCGAGGATGCGCCGCATTCGGGGGGAAGCGGAGGGCCGGTTGAGCCCGCTGTCGAGGAACCCGATCAGCCCTCCGATCCAGGCGACCGGGTGCGGGACGGTTCGCCAGACAAGGGGAGGATCGCCGACCAGGGCATCGAGGATGAGGGCGAGAGCCAGCAGCCAAAGGTGGTCGAAGGCGATCACGGCGGCGCTATGCGCTGCGCCTGCGCTGCGAGCCAGTCGAAGGCCGCCGGCAGCGAGGGCCCGCCGCAAACCGTCAGCCGGTCCGGCAGGGCAATCCGCTTCTCGGACGGGAACAGGCGAAGCAGCGCGGGATGGGCGAGGAGGGCGCTGCCCTGGTCTTCGGCTCTCGCCGTGGCGGACGATAGGATCAGGTAGTCCGGCGGGTTTGCGATGAGCTTTTCCAGCGGGACGAAACCGCCTGACCCGCCCGCGAGGGTGCCGCCGGCGTTGTCGAGACCGACATCGCCGAGCAGTTCCCCGGTCAATGTCGCGCCACCGGTGACATAGCCGCGGCGCTGATAAAAGACCACGGTCGGCCGGACCTTCGGCGCGGACACGGCCGCTTTGGCGCGGCGGCGCGCGGCCTCGATCTCAGCGACAAGCTCCTCGCCGCGCTCCGGGTGACCGGTGAGACTCGCCACCTCGCGGATCGCTGCAATCGAATCGTCGACGCTCCGGGCGGGGTCGAGTTCGACCAGCAGGTAGCCCAGCCGTCTCAGGATGTCCCGCGTGTCCCGTTTGGTGAAGCGGCCGGCAAGGACGAGGTCCGGGTCGAGGCCGACGACCGTTTCCGCATCGGCGGCATCGTGGCGGAACGCCTTGGCCTCCGTGGCGAGGAACGACAACCGCTCGTCGGTCGCATAGGTCGAAAGCGCCGCGATCTGCGCCGGGTCGGCGAGCCTCAGAAGGAGCTCGTCGGTGCACAGGTTGATCGAGACGATCCGCTGCGGATTGGCGGTCGCCGGCCAAACCAGGGCGGAGATCCCGAGGAGAAGGAGGGCGATTCGTACCAGCATGGCACGGTTTATATCCCTACGGCGCGTCGGCAGATGACGATTTCCGTCCTTCATTTGCGGGGCGGGAGGGGCTAACAAAGCGCGCTCTGGCTTGGGAATCCGGGATGCAGGCGGGCGGAAAGAACGGGGCTTTGCTGGCTGGGCTGGCGATCCTCGTCGCCGCGCTTTTCCTGGTCTCGTTGGGCGTCGGATCGGTCTGGATCGATCCGGAATCGGTTGTGAACGCACTGGTCCGGCGCGGATCGCCGGCGGCAGTCATCATCATCAACGAGATTCGGCTGCCGCGGGCGCTGCTGGCGCTGATGATCGGCGGGACGCTCGGTCTGTCGGGAGCGGCGCTGCAGGGACTGCTGCGGAACCCGCTCGCGGCACCCTCCCTGTTCGGCGCTCCCGCCGCGGCGGCACTCGGCGCGGTCATCGTGATCGTGATCGGCGCGGCCGACGCGCTTTCCTACGCGCTGCCCTTTGCGGCGATCGCCGGAGCGCTCTTGTCGGTGGGTCTGCTGGTGCTGGTCGCGGGACCGCGTGCGAGCCTTCTCGTCCTGATCCTGGCGGGCCTCGCAATATCGAGCCTTGCCGGCGCCGGCACGTCGCTCGCGCTCAACCTCGCGCCCAACCCGTTCGCCGCCCTCGAGATCGCCTTCTGGCTGCTCGGCTCGCTCGAGGACCGGAGCATGCAGCATGTGATGATCGCGCTTCCCTTCATGGCGGCGGGCGCGGCCCTCCTTCTATGGGATGGCCGCGCCTTCCGCGCCCTGACGCTCGGCGAGGAAGCGGCGGCCAGTCTCGGTTTCAACCTGACCCTGGTGCGGCTACGCGTGATCCTCGGCGTCGCCGCGGCGGTCGGCGGGGGCGTGGCCGTCGCGGGCTCCATCTCGTTCGTGGGCCTCGTCGCGCCGCACCTGGTGCGTCCGTTCGTCCGCTACGATCCGGGCCGGCTGCTGCTGCCGGCAACGCTCTCCGGCGCCGCGCTCCTCCTCGCCTCCGACATTGCGGTGCGGCTCATTCCGTCGAACGGCGAGATCAAGGTGGGCGTGCTGACCGCGCTGATCGGGGCGCCGTTCTTCATCGCGCTTATCCTCCGCCGCCGGCATGAACTCACCGGAGAGGCCGCATGACGGCGCTGGTCACCGCGCGGAACGTCGGGGTTTCGCTGAACCGGCGGCGGGTCCTTGAAGACGTCGGGCTGGAGGTTGCCGCCGGCGAGCTGGTCGCGATCATCGGACCGAACGGGGCGGGGAAGACGACGCTGCTCCGCGCGCTCGCCGGACTGGCGCGCGCGACGGGCACCATCGAGATCGGCGGCACGGCGCTGAAACGGCTCGGGCTCGCCGAACGCGCCCGCCGTGTGGCCTATCTCCCCCAGGGACACGTCTTCCACTGGCCGCTCGCCGTCACCGACATCGTCGGCCTCGGGCGGCTCCCGCGCACGAGAGGTTCCGGTCCCTCGCTTGCCGACCGCGAGGCGGTCGCCGCCGCGATGGCGGCAACCGGCACCACGGAATATGCCGACCGGCCGGTGACGCAGCTCTCCGGCGGAGAGCGCGCCCGCGTCGCGCTGGCGCGCGTGCTGGCGACCGAAGCACCGGTAATCCTTGCCGACGAGCCGACCGCGTCGCTCGATCCGCGCTACCAGATCATCGTCCTCGATATCCTGCGGCGGCATGCCGAGAAGGGAGGCGCCGTCCTGGCGGTCCTGCACGACCTTGGCCTAGCAACCCGCCATGCCGACCGCATCGTCGTTCTCGACAAGGGACGCGTGGTCGCGGCCGGTTCGCCGGCGGCGGTCCTCACCCACCGCCTTCTCGAAACCACGTTCGGCGTAAGGGCCGAGATCGTCGAGCGGCGCGGGATGCCGGTGATCATCCCGTGGTCGCTGTCGCCGTGACACGCCGCAGCGCCTCGGCGAAACGGCGGAACGCCGGCGTGTCCGCCGTCAGGCCGAGGCGGAGCCAGCGCGGGCGATCCTGAAAGACGCGCGTCCAGATCCCTTCGCGGGCGAGGCCTTCGTGGAGCGCATGCGCGCGGGGATCCTCGACGAGCGTGAACAGGTCGGTCCCTCCCGCCACGGATAGCCCGGCCTCCCCGAGAAGCCTGTGCAGCGCGGCCGTGCTCCGTTTGAGGCGGGCACGCGCCTTCCGCCGCCATGCGGCGTCCGGAAGTGCAACCGACGCGGCCGCGATCGCGGGTGCCGATACCGGCCAGTCGCCGAGCAGGCGCTGCAGTCGGCCGACGGCCTCGTGGCGGCCGGCAACGAAACCGAGGCGGAGACCAGGGAGGCCGTAGAACTTCCCGAGCGAACGGAGGACGACCGCGGGTGCCTCGCCGAGATAGGGGCTGAGACTCACCTCCGGGGCAACGTCGGCGAAGGCCTCGTCGACCAGCAGCAATCCGCCGGCTGCGGCGAGGCGTTCCGCCATGCGGGCGAGATCGGCGGGCGAGACGACCCGGCCGTCGGGATTGTTGGGATTGGCGAGAATGACGATCCCCGCGTCCGCCGGCGCCTGCCCGACCGCGGCAATCTCGACGACCCGATGCCCGTGCGCCTCCCAGGCGCGCCGGTGGCTGGCATAGGTCGGGGCGACGATCGCAACTCTGGCCGGCGGGACCGTCAGCGGCAGAAGCTGGATCGCCATCTCGCTCCCCGGGGCCGCGATGCAGGGAACTCCGTCCGGGATGCCGTAAGCCGTGCGGGCCGCTACGAGGAGGTCGGCGAGATCGTCCGAGCCGGGCAGGCGCCCGTTCTCGACCGGAAGCCTTGCAGCGGGATAGGGGACCGGGTTGATGCCGGTGGAGAGGTCGAGCCAGGATCCAGTGACGTCCGGATAACGCGCGTGGGCGAAGGCGAGATCGCCGCCATGGCGCGGGACCGCTACCACAGCGTCGTCAGCGCGCATCGATCAGAAGGGGGGAAAGTGGAGGCCTCGCCCGGAATCGAACCGGGGTGCACGGATTTGCAGTCCGCTGCGTAACCACTCCGCCACGAGGCCGGCCGGCGATGTATATGTTTTCCTCACGCTTTCGTGAAGTCCAAATGGTAAGCCCGTGCCGACGAGGTTGATGACACCGCCGATGACCGACGGATCGCTTGTCAGGCTTCCGCGGCGAAGCTAAGGAACGCTGCTCTCCGATCAAGAGGACGGGACAGAATGGACTTCGCCGCGGCCCGGTTGAAGATGCTCGATTCGCAGGTGCGGACCGAGGACGTGACCGACTATGCGCTGATTTCGGCGATGGGAACGGTCGCGCGCGAGGATTTCGTACCGGAGAACCTGCGACAGATCGCCTATATCGACGACGACCTGCTCCTGACGCCGGTCGGCGCCCGCCCGCGGCGTTACCTGATGCGGCCCGCGTCCTTCGCGCGGATGGTTCAGTTGCTCGAACTGACCGGCGCGGAAAAGGCCCTGATCGTTGGCGCGGCGAACGGGTATTCGGCCGCCGTGCTCGCGCGGCTCGTCCGGAACGTCGTGGCGCTCGAGGAGGATGGAACGCTCGCCGATGGCGCCCGCCGTGCGCTCTCTGCGGCCGGCATAGCCAACGTGAACCTGGTGACCGGGCCGCTCAACCAGGGAGTGCAGAACGAAGCTCCGTTCGACGCCATCCTCGTCGAGGGGGCGGTCGAACAGGTCCCCGATGCGCTCCTGAACCAGCTCACGGAAGGCGGCCGGCTGGTTGCCGTCGTGACCGGCGGGTCTGCACCCACGGTTGTCCTCTACACGCGCAGCGCGCGGGAGGTCGGGGCACGTCCGACGTTCAACGTGCCGGCGAGGGCATTGCCGGGTTTCGAGCGGCCCAAAGCCTTCATTTTTTAGGCAAATCGCCCCCAACCGAATCATCTTCCCGTCACGTTGCCGTGCTGCAGTGACGGGAAGACGTCAAATCGGACCAGATCTGGCTACTTTTCCTTTGTTGGACGAGTTTTTGCCGGTAAACTACCGTGCGAATTAGAGATTCGCGGCTGGAAGCGGGGTGGATACACTGTGGATAACACCGGGAATTTTCGCGGAACCGCGCTCTTCGCGCTGGTTTTCGCTGCCAGCCTGACGATTTCGGCCTTCGCACATGCGGAATCGCTGATCGAGGCCCTGTCATCCGCCTATACCAACAACGCCTCGTTGAACGCGGCGCGAGCCCAGCTTCGCGCGACCGACGAGGTAGTCCCGCAGGCCCTTTCCGGCTACCGCCCGCAGGTCAACGCCTCGGCCGACGCGTCCGTCGCGGTGGCGCGCAGCAGCAGTTCCGGCGGCTGGGGCTCGCCGACCTATCCGCGCGGCGTCGGGATCACCATCGAGCAGCCGGTCTTCCTCGGTTTCCGCACCGTCAATTCGGTCAAGCAGGCGAAGAACGCAGTCCGCGCCGCCAGGGAAGCACTTCGCGGCGCCGAACAGGATACGCTGCTGGCCGCGGTCCGGGCATTCATGGATGTCGTCCAGGCGCAGGTGGTCCTCAACCTCAAGGCCCAGAACGTTCAGTTCCTCCGCGAACAGGGGCGGGCAGCGACCGACCGGCTGAACGTCGGGGAAGGAACGCGCACTGACGTCGCCCAGACCAATGCCCGCCTGTCTGCCGGCCAGTCCGACTACAACGCGGCCGTCGCCGGCGTGAACAGCGCCATGGCCGTTTACGAGCAGATCATCGGACACAGGCCGAAGAGCCTCGGCGCGGTCAATTCGATCGACGCGATCCTGCCGAAGTCGCTGGCGGCGGCGCTCGAGATCGCCGGCCGCGAGCATCCCGATATCATCGCGGCGCAATTCAACGTCGAGGTCGCGCGCTACAACGTTGCCGTCCTCGAAGGCGCACTCCTGCCCTCCGTGACGGTGACCGGCTCCCTGTCGCATCGCGACGATCAGACCGCGCCCGGCACCTGGTCGGACTCCGCCGCCCTGATGGGCAAGCTCAGCGTGCCGCTCTACAACGGCGGCGCCGAATATTCGAAGGTCCGGGAAGCCAAGGAGACCCTGGAGCAGCGGCTGCACGAACTGGACGCCGCACGCGCGGCGGTCCGCCAGGCGGTGACCACCGCCTGGGGCACGCTCGAGGCGGCCAAGGCGCAGGTCACCGCGGCCCAGGCGCAGGTTCAGGCCGAGAATCTCGTCCTGTCGGGCATCCAGGAGGAGCGTAAGGTCGGCCAGCGCACGACGCTCGACGTCCTCAATGCGCAGCAGGAATTGCTGAACGCCCAGGTGGCTCAGGTCCAGGCCCAGCATGACCGGGTGGTGGCGGCCTTCGCGCTGCTCGCCGCAATCGGCCGTCTCGATGCCGAGACGTTGCGCCTGAAGGTCGCGATCTACGATCCGATGAGCCACTACCGCCGCGTCAAGGACAAGTGGATCGGCCTGCGCACGCCGGAAGGCGGCTAGACCGACCCAGAGCGAACCGTCCGGGAGTTTTCGCGATTCAGCGCTTGCGTTAGGCTGCCGTTGATTCGGCAGCGAACTGAGGGACGTATGGCCAGGGCGAGCACCGCGCATGAGCCGACCATGGACGAGATTCTGGCGTCCATCCGCCGGATGATCTCGGACGACGAGCAGCCTTTCGCTCCGGGCCCGCACGCGGTCTCCCAGGCCAAGCCCGCCAAGGTAACCAAGCTCTTTGCCGACGACACGCATCCGGCCGCCTTCGGCGAAGCTTCGGACGTGGCCGACGACAACGTGATCGAGCTGGCGATCACCCGCGCCATGGAGGATGCCCGGCTCGAAGCCGCTGCGGAAGCGGCGGAAGAGGCGGCAATCGCGAAGGAGGCGGATGCGGCTCCCGGCGAGGCCGCCGCCGGCGAGATTCCCGAGCCTGCCCCCGGATCGGCCGTCACAGCGCAGGGCGTGGCGCCGGCGAGCGAGTCGCCGACCGAGACCGCTCCGCCGTCGGAAGGCGAGCCGGCGCCGGCTTCGACCGCATCGGCGATGCCGCAGGCAGACGAGGCGGCGCGCGGGGATGCTCCGCTTCCGCTGATGTCGCCCCATGCTGATGCGGCGGTTGCCGGCGCTTTCAACCGCCTCGCGGTGTCGATGCTGTCGCGGAGTTCCCGAACCATCGACGAACTGGTCGAGGATCTGCTCCGTCCGCTCCTTCGGAACTGGCTCGACAACAACCTGCCGCCGCTCGTCGAGCGGCTGGTGCGCGAGGAGATCGAGCGGGTTTCGCGCGGGCGGCGGTAGCCGGGATCCCCCGCGGCAGTGCCGCCGCGGTTGACACAAAAGCGGCCTTCCGGTTTAGAACGGCGCGCCCTGAAAGCCCCGGAAATCCGCCATGCTCGACAAGAACTACGATGCCTCGGCCGTCGAGCCGCGCGTTGCGACGGCCTGGGAGAAGGCGAATGCCTTCAGGGCCGGCGCCGGCGCGCGCGGCGGCGCTCCGTTCTGCATCGTCATTCCGCCGCCCAACGTCACCGGCTCGCTACATCTCGGCCACGCGCTCGACAATACGCTCCAGGACATCCTCGCCCGCTACCAGCGGATGAACGGCCGCGACGTCCTCTGGCAGCCGGGCACCGACCATGCCGGCATCGCCACGCAGATGGTCGTCGAGCGGCAGATGATGGAACGGCAGGAGCCGAACCGGCGGGCCATCGGCCGCGCGAAATTCCTGGAGAAGGTCTGGGAGTGGAAGAGGCAGTCGGGCGGCCAGATCGTCAACCAGCTTAAGCGCCTCGGCGCCTCGGCCGACTGGAGCCGCGAACGCTTCACCATGGACGAGGGCCTGTCGCGGGCCGTCACCCGGGTCTTTGTCGAACTCTACCGCGCCGGCCTCATCTACAAGGACAAGCGGCTGGTCAACTGGGACCCGCAGCTCCAGACTGCCATCTCCGACCTCGAAGTCGACCAGGTCGAGGTGAAGGGGAAGCTCTGGCACTTCCGCTACCCGATCGAGGGCCGGACCTTCGACCCGAGCGACAGGTCGACGTTCATCGTTGTCGCGACGACCCGGCCGGAGACGATGCTCGGCGACACCGGCGTCGCGGTCCACCCGGAGGACGAGCGCTATAGGGCGCTGGTCGGCAGGCACGCAATCCTGCCGCTGGTCGGACGGAAGCTCCGCATCGTCGCCGACGACTACGCCGATCCCGAGACGGGCTCTGGCGCGGTGAAGATCACCCCGGCGCATGACTTCAACGACTTCGGCGTGGGCAAGCGGGCGGGGCTGCCCGCGGTCAACATCTTCACCGTCGAGGCGAACGTGACGCTTGCCGGAAATGCCGACTTCCTCGCTGGCGTCCCGGACGGGGAAGAGCTCAAGGCGACGATTGCCGCCCTCGACGGGCTCGACCGCTTCACGGCGCGGAAGCGCGTCGTCGAGATGATGGAAGCCAAGGGCCTCGTCGAGAAGATCGACGACCACGTCCATTCCGTGCCGCACGGTGACCGGTCGAACGTGCCGATCGAGCCGTTCCTCACCGACCAGTGGTATGTCGACGCGGCGACGCTGGCCAGGCCGGCGATCGCGGCGGTGCGGAACGGCGACACACGCTTCGTCCCGAAGAACTGGGAGACGACATACTTCCAGTGGATGGAGAATATCCAGCCCTGGTGCATCTCGCGCCAGCTTTGGTGGGGCCACCAGATCCCGGCCTGGTACGGGCCGGACGGCACGGTGTTCGTCGCCGCCACCGAAGCCGAGGCGAAGAACGAGGCCGACCGGCATTACGGCGCGGCGACCACGCTGAGGCGCGACGAGGACGTGCTCGATACGTGGTTCTCCTCCGCGCTCTGGCCGTTCTCGACGCTGGGCTGGCCTGACAGGACCCCGGAACTCGGGCGCTACTACCCGACCAGCGTGCTGGTCACCGGCTTCGACATCATCTTCTTCTGGGTCGCGCGCATGATGATGATGGGCCTCCACTTCATGCAGGAGGTCCCGTTCCGCGACGTCTACATCCACGCCCTCATTCTCGACGAGAAGGGGCAGAAGATGTCGAAGTCGAAGGGCAATGTCATCGACCCGCTCGAACTGATCGACGCCTACGGCGCCGA